>NZ_JAGMUF010000039.1:0-134589 GCF_019049125.1 Streptomyces sp. AC602_WCS936
CAGCCGACCCGAGAATCAGCGGCTACGAACTCTCTGCACGGCGCCCAGCTGACGTAACCAGACGCGAGTACCGATCAGTAGTTACGGGACAACGCTTAAGCGGCCGACCCGGGTTTCACGTGAAACATGCACGGGCGTCACCGCACGCGGCTGCTCAGCCACGGGGTGAGGAAGACCATCGGCATGAATTCCTTGTGCGCGCGATCGCCGGGCAGCGGCACGATCAGACGGTAGCCGGGCGGAAAGCGACGCCCCTTGACGTAGGCCAGGCCACTGAAGACGGAGCGCAGGAACGCGGGAACGTCATCGCGCGGGATGTCCGGGCACTCCACGCCCTCGACGTCGATCAGGGCGTCGCCCTCGTGGAAGAGCCGGACGCTCACCCGGGGCACTCCACCGAATTCGACGAAGGCCTCGTGGGGGAGGGAGCCGTCGGCGTCGATGACCACACCCACGCCCGCGGCGCTGTGGCGGGAGGTCTGGTCGGCACCGATGTCGTCGCCGACCTCGATCTCCAGCGCGTACTCCTCGGCAATGGCGCGCAGGGCGGTGACGGCGGCCTGCGTGGTGGGCAGCTGCTCCATGCCACCGATCATGCGGGATCAGTGCCTGGCGATCAATGCCGGGCGGGAAAACGCAGATACCGCGGCGGTACCGCCTTCGTCAGCCAGACGCCGTTGGCGCTGACATGGAAGACATGTCCCTCGCGGTGCATGGCGGCGGCGTCCACCGACAGCACGACCGGCCGGCCGCGGCGGGCGCCGACCCGGGTCGCCGTCTCACGCTCGGGCGAGAGATGCACATCGTGCCGGTTCATCGGCCGCAGCCCCTCGGTGCGGATGGCGTCCAGGTGCCGGGCGACGGTCCCGTGATAGAGGTACGGCGGCGGGGTCGCCGGGGGAAGGCCCAGGTCCACCTCGACGCTGTGGCCCTGGCTGGCGCGGATACGGGTGCCCTCGACCGCGAAGCGCCGTTTGTCGTTGTCGGCGACGACGTGGTCGAGCTCGTCCCGAGTGAAGTGGAAGCCGTGCGCGGCCGCCGCGGCGATGAGCGTGTCGATCTCGATCCAGCCGGCCTCGTCGAGTGCGAGCCCCACCCTCTCCGGCTGGTGGCGGAGATGCTTCGACAGGAACTTGGACACCTTCACGGTGCGTCTGTCGTCCATGGGTCCTCGTGGCATGTCTCTCGGCATGCAATCAGCCTGACGACAGAGACGCGCGTCACGCGAATGATTTTGAGTCGGAGGTTTGATCCACAGTCAAGTGCGGTTATCCACAGGCCTTTTGAGTCTCCCTGTGGATATCAGAGCGGCGGCTTCACCCGAGCGAGCCGCCTCAACACGCGGGGGAAAACGCGGGACATCAGGTGGGCTCCCCGCGCCTCCGGCGTCACCGGAACCACGGCCCTGTTGTGCGCCACCGCCTCCAGAACGGCGTCGGCGACCTTCTCCGGCGGGTAGTTGCGCAGTCCGTACAGCCGGGCCGCGCGCCGCTGCCGCCGCTTCTCCTCGTCGGCATCGACGCCCGCGAAATGCGCTGTCGACGTGATGCCGGTCTTGACGAGGCCGGGGCAGATCGCCGTGACGCCGATCCCCTGCCCGGCCAGCTCGGCGCGCAGGCACTCGCTCAGCATCAGCACGGCCGCCTTGGACGTGCTGTAGGCGGGCAGTGCCCGAGAGGGCTGGAAGGCCGCCGCCGACGCGATGTTGACGATGTGACCGCCCTGCCCGCGCTCGGCCATCCGCCCGCCGAACAGGCGGCAACCGTGGATCACGCCCCACAGGTTGACGTCGAGGACCTTCTTCCAGTCCTGCGGGGTGGTGTCGAAGAAGGAGCCCGACAGACCGATCCCGGCGTTGTTCACCAGGACGTCCACCACGCCGTACTCGGCGGCGACCCTGCCCGCCAGTTTCTCCATGGCCTGCTCGTCGGAGACGTCGGTGGTCTCCGCCCAGGCAGCCGCCGCACCGATCAGCCGGGCCAGCTCCGCGGTGCGGACGGCCGCCTCGGTGTCCCGGTCGACGGCCACCACGCGCGCGCCGGCCTCGGCGAAGGCCAGCGCCGTCGCCCGCCCGATGCCGCCTCCCGCGCCCGTGACCAGCACGAGCTGCCCGGCGAAACGGTCGGCGTGCCGGCCGCTCGCCGTGGCCCCGTGCCCGCCGCCCTCGACAGCGGTGACGAACTCCGTGATCCAGTCCGCCAGCCTGTCCGGGCGAGTCCGCGGCACCCAGTGCTTGGCGGGCAGCGTGCGACGGGTCAACCTCGGTACCCACAGCTCCAGCTCGTCGTAGAGCCGCTCGGAGAGGAAGGCGTCCCCCAGCGGCGTGATGAGCTGAACGGGGACGTGCGCGTGGGCGTCGCCGCGCGGGCGGCGCAGCCGGGGCCGGACGTTGTCCCGGTACAGCCACGCCCCGTGTGCCGCGTCCGTCGGGAGAGAAGTGGTCGGGTAGTCGCCGCCGGGCACCTTCTCCAGCCGCCGCAGGATGCCCGGCCAGCGCCTGCCGAGCGGTCCGCGCCAGACCAGTTCGGGCAGCACCGGTGTGTGCAGCAGGTACACGTACCAGGACTTGGCGCCCTGGCCGAGGAGCTGGCCGACCCGGCGCGGGGTGGGGCGCCTGAGGCGCTTGTTGATCCAGTGCCCGAAGTGGTCCAGCGACGGCCCGGACATCGACGTGAAGGACGCGATACGGCCCCTGGTCCGCTCGACGGTGACGAACTCCCACGACTGCACCGAGCCCCAGTCGTGGCCCACCAGGTGCACGGGCCGGTCCGGGCTGACGGCGTCCGCGACGGCCAGGAAGTCGTCCGTCAGCTTCTCCAGCGTGAACCCACCGCGCAGCGGGCTCGGCACGGTGGACCGGCCGTGACCCCGGACGTCGTAGAGGACCACGTGGAAGCGGCCGGCGAGGCGCGCGGCCACCTCGGACCAGACCTCCTTGCTGTCCGGGTAGCCGTGCACCAGTACGACCGTGGGGTGCAGCGGGTCGCCCAGTTCGGCCACGCACAGTTCGACCCCGCCCGAGCGCACCCAGCGCTCCCGCGCACCGTCCAGCACCGTCGACTCCCCTCAGCCCAGCGACGTCGCCGAATCTCCCAGTTGTTAGACCTGCCGTCAATAGAGCGCGGGGCAAGGGCAGGCAGGCCCCCTATGCCCTCGTGCCGTAGCTCTCAGGCACGGCATCCCCTACGGGCCCGTACTACTCGAGTCTGACGCGAAGACGGCTCTCCGGTCTGACGACCTGAGTGGCGCCCGTCACTACTGTCATGGATGTGACTGTGATCGCGACCGAAAGCCTGAGCAAGCGGTTCCCCCGGGTGACCGCCCTCGACCGGCTCTCCGTGGACGTCGGACCCGGTGTGACCGGACTCGTCGGTGCCAACGGCGCCGGCAAGTCCACTCTGATCAAGATCCTGCTGGGTCTGTCTCCCGCCACCGAGGGCCGGGCCGAAGTGCTCGGACTCGATGTCGCCACCAAGGGCGCCGACATCCGCGAGCGAGTCGGCTACATGCCGGAACACGACTGCCTGCCACCCGACGTCTCGGCCACCGAGTTCGTCGTCCACATGGCACGCATGTCCGGCCTGCCGCCCACCGCCGCCCGCGAACGCACGGCCGATACCCTGCGCCACGTCGGCCTGTACGAGGAGCGGTACCGGCCCATTGGCGGCTACTCCACGGGCATGAAGCAGCGCGTGAAACTCGCGCAGGCCCTGGTCCACGACCCCCAGCTGGTCTTCCTCGACGAGCCGACCAACGGCCTCGACCCGGTGGGCCGCGACGAGATGCTCGGCCTCATCCGCCGCATCCACACCGACTTCGGCATCTCCGTCCTGGTCACCTCACATCTGCTGGGCGAACTGGAACGCACCTGCGACCACGTCGTCGTCGTCGACGGCGGAAAGCTGCTGCGCTCCAGCTCCACCACGGACTTCACCCAGACCACGACGACCCTCGCGATCGAGGTCACCGACACCGACGAACACCCCGACGGCACCCGCGCGGTCCGCGACGCGCTCCACGCGCGCGGCGTGAACGTCCAGGACGGCAGCGGCCTGCCCGGCGCCGGCCACGTCCTGCTGCTCACCGCGGCGGGCGAGGACACCTACGACCTGGTCCGGGACGCCATCGCCGACCTGGGGCTCGGCCTGGTGCGCATGGAGCAGCGCCGGCACCACATCTCGGAGGTCTTCAAGGACAGCGACGCAGAACGGAAGGAGGCGGTCGGCCATGGCAACTGAGCAGCCCGTAGCCAGTGCGGCGGGTGACCAGACCCGCATCCACAACATCGGCTACCGCAACTACGACGGCCCCCGCCTCGGCCGCGCCTACGCCCGCCGTTCCCTCTACTCGCAGTCCCTGCGCGGCGCCTACGGTCTCGGCCGCTCGGTCAAGTCCAAGGTCCTGCCGATGCTGCTGTTCGTGGTGATGTGCCTGCCCGCGGCCATCATGGTCGCCGTGGCCGTCGCCACCAAGGCGAACGAACTGCCGCTGGACTACACGCGCTACGCCATCGTCCTCCAGGCCGTCATCAGCCTCTACGTCGCCTCGCAGGCCCCCCAGTCCGTCTCCCGCGACCTGCGCTTCAAGACCGTGCCGCTGTACTTCTCACGGCCCATCGAGACCGCCGACTACGTCCGCGCCAAGTACGCGTCGCTGGCGTCGGCCCTGTTCGTCCTCACCGCCGCACCGCTCGTGGTGCTCTACGTGGGCGCGCTGCTCGCCAAACTCGACTTCGCGGACCAGACCAAGGGATTCGCACAGGGACTCGTCTCCGTGGCACTGCTCTCGCTCCTCTTCGCCGGCCTCGGCCTGGTCGTCGCGTCGGTCACCCCGCGCCGCGGCTTCGGCATCGCGGCCGTCATCGCCGTCCTGACCATCACCTACGGCGCGGTCTCCACGCTCCAGGCCATCGCGGACGTCCAGGGCAGCACCGACGCCGTCGCCTGGATCGGCCTGTTCTCGCCGATCACCCTCATCGACGGCGTGCAGTCCGCTTTCCTGGGCGCCACCTCGGCCTTCCCCGGCGGGATCGGCCCGAGCAACGCCGAGGGCGCGGTCTACGTCCTCGTCACCCTCGGCCTGATCGCCGGCGCCTACGGCCTGCTGCTGCGCCGCTACAAGAAGGTGGGACTGTGAGCACCCTCAGCATCGACCACGTCTCCCGCTGGTTCGGCAACGTGGTCGCCGTCAACGACGTCACCATGACGATCGGCCCCGGCGTCACCGGCCTGCTCGGCCCCAACGGCGCGGGAAAGTCCACCCTCATCAACATGATGGGCGGCTTCCTGGCCCCCTCCACCGGCAGCGTCACCCTCGACGGACAGCCGGTCTGGCGCAACGAGGCCATCTACCAGCACATCGGCATCGTCCCCGAACGGGAGGCGATGTACGACTTCCTGACCGGCCGCGAGTTCGTCCTCGCCAACGCCGAGCTGCACGGCCTGGGCGCCAAGGCGGCCCAGGAAGCGCTCGCCACCGTGCAGATGGAGTACGCGCAGGACCGGAAGATCGCCACGTACTCCAAGGGCATGCGGCAGCGCGTCAAGATGGCCAGCGCCCTCGTGCACAACCCCTCCCTGCTCCTGCTCGACGAGCCGTTCAACGGCATGGACCCGCGCCAGCGCATGCAGCTGATGGACCTGCTGCGGCGCATGGGCGACGAGGGCCGCACGGTGCTGTTCTCCTCGCACATCCTCGAAGAGGTCGAACAGCTCGCCTGGCACATCGAGGTGATCGTCGCCGGCCGGCACGCGGCCAGCGGCGACTTCCGCAAGATCCGCCGCCTGATGACCGACCGGCCGCACCGGTACCTGGTGCGTTCCAGCGACGACCGGGCGCTCGCCGCGGCGCTGATCGCCGACCCGTCGACGTCCGGCATCGAGGTCGACCTCGCCGAGGGCGCCCTGCGCATCCAGGCCGTCGACTTCGGCCGGTTCACAGCCCTGCTGCCCAAGGTCGCCCGCGACCACGGCATCCGGCTGCTCACGGTCTCGCCGTCCGACGAGTCCCTCGAGTCCGTCTTCTCGTATCTCGTCGCGGCGTAGGAGGCCGAAGAATGTACGACCCCACAGTCGCCCGGCTCACCTACCGGGCCCTGCTCGGCCGACGCCGGGCCCTCATCCTCGGCGCGCTGCCCCTGCTGCTGCTCGTCATCGCCGTGGCGGTGCGCGCCCTCGCCGGCGCCGACGACCAGACCGCGGCCGACGTCCTGGGCGGGTTCGCGCTCGCCACCATGGTGCCGATCATCGGCGTCATCGCCGGCACCGGCGCCATCGGGCCGGAGATCGACGACGGCTCGGTGGTGTACCTGCTCTCCAAGCCGATCAAGCGGCCGACGATCATCTTCACCAAGCTCATCGTCGCCATCGCCGTGACGATGGTCTTCTCCGCCGTGCCCACGTTCCTCGCCGGCCTGATCCTCAACGGAAACGGCCAGCAGGTCGCCGTCGCCTACACGATCGCCGCGCTGGTCGCCTCCATCGCCTACGCGGCGCTGTTCCTGCTGCTGGGCACGGTGTCCCGGCACGCGGTGGTCTTCGGGCTCGTCTACGCCCTCGTCTGGGAGGCCCTCTTCGGCTCCCTGGTCCCCGGCGCCCGCACGCTGAGCGTCCAGCAGTGGTCGCTGGCGGTGGCGCAGAAGGTGGCCGACGGGAACCTGGTCACCTCCGACGTCGGCCTGCCGACGGCGACGGTGCTGCTGGCTGCGGTGACCGTGCTCGCCACCTGGTACGCCGGCCAGAAGCTGCGGTCGCTGACGCTCGCCGGGGAGGAGTGACCGGGCGTTGGTCCTGACGGTGCCTTGACCTCGGCCCGGGCAGACTGGGCCGAGGCAGGCGCGGGAGAGCCGGGGAGAACGCGGGAGAACACGAGGACGCAGGGCGGGGAGGACCGGAATGGCGGACCAGACACCTCAGCGCGACGCTCACGGTGGTGACGACCCCTGGGACGGTCTCGTCCTGGACGAGGAGTTCATACGCGACGCCGGGACCTCCGAGCCGTCGGCCCGTGCCCGGATGCTCACCGCCCGCTGGCGCCGGGAGCAGCCGGAACCGCAACCGTGGCGCTCCGACGAGCCGCCCGCCGGGTGGTTCTTCAGCAAGGGCCGACGCCGCAGGTGGCGCCGGCGGTAACGCGCCCTACGTCCGCATTTAATCGGTGGCGCCCGGCTTTCCGTACCGGCACTGTGGTGAATGCACGAGGCCGGACGGCACCGGCGCATCGGGAGGCCGCTTCGAGCACGTCGGCCGTCTCTCGCGAGGCGCCCGGCGTGGGCCACCCGACGGGGACGCCGGTGCCGTCCGGACCGTGCGCGAGGCCCGGCGCCGGGCGGGCAGACCGGCGCCTGGGACGTCAGCGTCAGGCTGGGCGGAGTCAGGCCGGGCGGCGTCAGCCCGCCAGACGCTCCAGCACCACCGCGATGCCGTCCTCGTCGTTGGAGGACGTCACCTCGTCGGCCACCGCCTTCAGCTCCTTGTGGGCATTGGCCATCGCCACGCCCCGGGCGGCCCAGCCGAACATCGGCACGTCGTTGGGCATGTCGCCGAAGGCGATCGTGTCCGCGGCCTTCAGGCCGAGCCGCCGGGCCGCCAGCGACAGCCCGGTGGCCTTGGTCAGTCCCAGGGGCAGCAGCTCGACGATGCCCGCGCCGGCCATGGTCACCGTGACGAAGCCGCCAGCGGTGCGCCGGGCCGCCTCGGCCAGCTCGTCGTCCGACAGGGTCGGATGCTGGATGTAGATCTTGTTCAGCGGCGCCGACCAGAGGTCCGACGCGTCGGTGAACGGCACCGCGGGCAGGTCGCCCCCGACCGAGTAGCCCGGGCCGACCAGGACGTCGCCGTCCAGGCCGTCACGGCTCGCCGCGAGGTACAGCGGGCCGGTCTCCGCCTCGATCTTGGCCAGCGCCACCCCGGCCAGCTGGCGGTCCAGTGTGACCGAGGTCAGCAGGCGGTGCTCCCCGGCGTGGTAGACCTGCGCGCCCTGACCGCAGACGGCCAGGCCGTCGTAGCCGAGGTCGTCGAGGATGTGACGGGTCCACGGCACCGCACGGCCGGTGACCACGATGTGGGCGGTGCCCGCCGCGGTGGCCGCGGCGAGCGCGTCCCGGGTCCGCCGCGAGATCGTGTCGTCACCGCGCAGCAGCGTGCCGTCGAGATCGGTGGCGATCAGCCGGTACGGGAAACCGCCCGGGGTGCCGGCGCCGGCAGCGGCCGTGACGGAGTCGGTGGCACTCACTTGGCCACCGGTTCCAGGACCTCCCGGCCGCCCAGGTACGGGCGCAGCACCTCGGGTACGCGCACCGACCCGTCGGCCTGCTGGTGGTTCTCCAGGATCGCCACGATCGTGCGCGGTACCGCGCACAGCGTGCCGTTGAGCGTGGCCAGGGGGCGGACCTTCTTGTCCTCGCGCACCCGGATCGACAGCCGGCGGGACTGGAACTCGGTGCAGTCCGAGGTCGAGGTCAGCTCGCGGTACTTGCCCTGCGTCGGGATCCACGCCTCGCAGTCGTACTTGCGCGAAGCCGAGGAGCCCAGGTCGGCCGAGGCGACGTCGATGACTCGGAACGGCAGCTCCAGGGAGGTCAGCCACTGCTTCTCCCACTCCAGCAGGCGCTGGTGCTCGGCCTGCGAGTCCTCGGGAAGGACGTAGGAGAACATCTCGACCTTGTCGAACTGGTGCACGCGGAAGATGCCCCGCGTGTCCTTGCCGTGCGAGCCCGCCTCGCGGCGGAAGCACGGTGAGAAGCCGGCGTAGCGCAGCGGCAGGCGCTCGGCGTCGATGATCTCGTCCATGTGGTACGCCGCCAGCGGCACCTCGGACGTGCCCACCAGGTACAGGTCGTCCTTGTCGAGGTGGTAGACGTCCTGCGCGGCCTGGCCGAGGAAGCCGGTGCCGGCCATCGACTGCGGGCGGACCAGCGCCGGGGTGAGCATCGGCGTGAAGCCGGCCGCCGAGGCCTGGGCGATCGCCGCGTTGACCAGGGCCAGCTCCAGGAGCGCGCCGACACCGGTGAGGAAGTAGAAGCGCGAACCGGAGACCTTGGCACCGCGCTCGACGTCGATGGCGCCGAGCAGCTGGCCCAGCTCCAAGTGGTCGCGGGGCTCGAAGCCCTCGGCCGCGAAGTCGCGGTGCGTGCCGTGCGTCTCCAGGGTGACGAAGTCCTCCTCGCCGCCGACGGGGACGTCGGGGTGGACGAGGTTGCCGAGCCGCTGGAGCAGCTCCTGGGTCTCGGCGTCGGCCTTGTCGCGCTCGGCATCGGCTGCCTTGACGTCGGCGGCGAGCTGGCCCGCCCGCTTCAGCAGCTCGGACTTCTCGTCCCCGGTGGCCTTGCCGATGAGCTTGCCGAGGCCCTTCTGCTCGGCACGCAGCTCGTCGAAGCGCACGCCGGACGACCTGCGCCGCTCGTCGGCAGACAGGAGGGAGTCGACGAGCGCGACGTCCTCTCCACGGGCGCGCTGGGACGCGCGCACACGGTCGGGGTCCTCACGGAGCAGGCGAAGGTCAATCACGCGGTCAAGGCTACCGGTGTGCGATGACGGGTCTCGACTCACTATTGCCGATCGCGAGTCTCACGTTCCGTTATGTGGGTATTGCCCGTTGTGTACGCCTCAGGTGCCCTGTGGTCCGGACTGTCAATAAAAGGCGTCTCATTCCCTGGAACGAGCCAGTCGACGAGCGGTGGGTTGACCGGATTCCCATGCACAGAACGGGACTTGGGAGTTCGAGGTGGAGTTCGAGGCCCGTCGGAATCCACAGCCCGGAAAAGTTATCCACAGGCTGTGCGCAAGATCTGTGGACTCTCGGAATTGATCATTCCTAATTCCGGGAGAGGGTTGGTCCAAACCCTCCACGCGCCCACTTTCGAGTGAAAACGGGGCACTCGGTGTCACTCCGGAGTATGGCGGGCAAGAAACAGGTGGACGAGGGGTGACCTGCGGCTCTGTGGATGAAGTGGGGGGCTGTAGGGGGATTTGTCGACTGAATGGCGGTTCGTTGTCGACTTGTCCCCAGGTCGAGAAGAGGACCTGTGGATAACTCCTGTGGACAACGAAGATCGACAGATATGACCTACGACTGGCCGATTCCGGCCGTCAGAAGCGGCCGTCCTGGCAGCGCGCCACCCAGTCCGCCGCCGCCACGAACTCCTCGTCCGAGGTGCCCGGCCGCAGCGCGTCCACGTCCGCCGGCGTGACCCCCGCGCGCGGGTACGACCCGAGGTAGCGCACCTGGAGGCAGGACCGCTTGAGGCCCATCAGGGCGTCGGCGACCCGACGGTCGGAGATGTGGCCCTCGGCGTCGATGCAGAAGCAGTAGTTGCCGATGCCGGCGCCGGTGGGCCGGGACTGGAGCAGCATCAGGTTGATGCCCCGGGTGGCGAACTCGCCCAGCAGGTCACGCAGGCCGCCGGGGTGGTCGTCGCGCTGCCAGAGCACGACGGACGTCTTGTCCGCGCCGGTCGGTGCGGCGGGCCGGGCCGGACGGCCCACCAGCACGAAGCGGGTCTGGGCGTTCTCCGCGTCGTGGATGTCGGACTCCAGCACCTGAAGGCCGTAGCGGCTCGCGGCGAACTCGCCGGCGAAGGCCGCGTCGTACCGGCCCTCCTGCACCAGGCGGGCGCCGTCCGCGTTGGAGGCGGCCGATTCCCAGGCGACGTCCGGGAGGTGGGCCTTGAGCCAGTTGCGGACCTGCGGCTGGGCCGCCGGGTGGGCGGTGACCGTCTTGATGTCGGAGAGCTTGGTGCCCGGGCGCACCAGCAGCGCGAAGGTGATGGAGAGCAGCACCTCGCGGTAGATCATCAGCGGCTGGCCGGCGACCAGCTCGTCGAGGGTGGTGGTGATGCCGCCCTCGACGGAGTTCTCGATCGGCACGAACGCGGCCTCGGCCTCGCCGGTGCGCACCGCGTCGAGTGCGGACTGCACGGACACGTACGGGACCAGCTCCCGGGTCGCCGTCTCCGGGAGTGTGCGCAGGGCGACTTCGGTGAAGGTGCCTTCGGGACCGAGATACGCGTAACTGGCTGGCATGTCCTCACCCTAATGGGCCCCGGCCGAGGCGGCTGACGCGTCTCGCCCAAGCCCCTCGCCGGGGTGAAGCGCGGCCGGTTTCACCCCTCCAGCAGCCGCTGCCCCACGTATTCTCCCTCCGCGGCCCCGCCCGGCACCGCGAACAGGCCGCTCGCCTCGTGCCGGATGAACTGCGACAGGGCGTCCCCCCGGTCCAGCTTGCGCTGCACCGGCACGAAGCCGCGCAGCGGATCGGCCTGCCAGCAGATGAAGAGCAGCCCGGCGTCCGGGGCGCCGTCCGCGTCGAAGCCGTCGTGGTAGGAGAAGGGGCGCCGGACCATGGCCGCGCCGCCGTTCTGGTCGGGGCGGGTGATGCGGGCGTGGGCGTTGATCGGGACGACCAGCTTTCCCGCTCCGTCCGTCTTCTCCAGGTCCATCTCGGTCGTCTCGGTGCCCCCGGACAGCGGTGCCCCGTCGGACTTGCGGCGTCCGATGACGTCCTCCTGGGCCTTGAGCGACAGCTTCTCCCAGTCGTCGAGGAGCATGCGGATGCGACGTACGACGGCGTAGGAGCCGTTCGCCATCCACGCCGGTGCGTTCGTCCCGTCCTTCCCGGGGTTGCCGGGGACGAAGATCCGCTGGTCGAAGTCGGCGTCGGCCGGCTTGGGGTTGCGGGTGCCGTCGACCTGGCCCATGAGGTTGCGGGCCGTCATGGGGTGGGCGGTGGCACCGGGTGAGCGGTTGAAGCCGTTCATCTGCCAGCGGAGGCGGGCCGCCGATCCGGCGTCCTTCTGGATCGCGCGCAGGGCGTGGAAGGCGACCAGGGCGTCGTCGGCGCCGATCTGCACCCAGAGGTCGCCGTCGCTGCGGTTCTTGTCGAGGTGGTTGGAGGAGAAGTCGGGCAGCGGGTCGAGGGCGACCGGACGCTGCTTCTCCAGGCCGGTGCGGCCGAAGAAGCTGTGCCCGAACCCGAAGGTGACGGTCAGGGAGGAGGGGCCCGCGTCCCGGGCCACGTCCGTGTCGTGGGACCCGGCCGGTTCGCCTGCCATCAGCCTCCGCGCGGTGTCGGACCAGCGGCGCAGCAGTGCGGCGGCCTCCTTGCGGCCGGAGCCCGCCGCCAGGTCGAAGGCGATGAGGTGGCCGCGGGCCTGCATCGGCGTGGTGATGCCGGGCTGATGTTTCACGTGAAACTTCACCTGCTCGCTGCCTACCGAGGCGAGCGGGGTGGCCGCGGAGGAGGGTGCGGCGGCGTAGCCGGCGGCGGCGCCCGCCGCGCCGAGTACGAGCCCGGTGGCACCGGCGGTGCCGAGCAGCCGTCGGCGTGAGATGCCCTCCCGAGTGGTGTCCTGGGCGTCGGCGGGCCCGGATGCGCCGGGCGTCCCACGGTTCGCCTCGGGGGTGCGGGTCTCCGGGTTGGACTGGTCAGCCATGGTGCGGTTCAGCCGATCTGCGCGTTCTTGGAGACGGTCACCTGGTCGATGTCGGAGGTCCGTACGGTCACGGCGACCTCCCAGTCGCCGGCCATCGGGATCTGTACTCCGCTCGCCGACCAGTGTCCGGTGGTGATGTGGTCGGGGACGACGGGCAGTGGCCCGATGTCCTTGGCCTTCTGGGTGAAGGCGACCTTCACCTCGGGGATGTCGACGGCGGTGCCGTCCGGGCGCTCGACGTAGAGGTGCAGGTCGTTGGCGCCGACGCGGGCGGGGTCCAGTTCGACGCGTACGACGCCCTTGCCGTTCTGGCCGCCGGTGTCGAAGGGCATGTCCAGGGTTACCGCCCCGGAGGACGCGGACGCGGCGGCGGAGGACGACGGGTTGGCGGCCTTGGCCTCCTCCTCGGTCCGGCCCGGTTCGGTCTGGGTCAGTACGGTGGTCACGGCGAGCAGGACGACGGCGACTCCCGCCTCGGCGAGCACGGAGCGCCGTAGTCCGAAGCGCTGAGGGTCGGCGTCGCGTTGCCTCTTCTGCCGGGCGGCGTCCATGGCGGCGCGCTGTCTCGAGAGCTGTGCGGCTCGTCTGGAGTCACCGGAGCCGGCGGTCGCGGCGGATGCCTTCGCCGTGCCGGTCACCTTGCCGGACGCCTTGCCGACGGCGGTCTTCTCCGGCGTGCTCGCTTCCTCCGCCGCTCCCGTTTTCTCCGCCGCCCCCGCTACCTCCGCGGTCTCCTCCCGCTGCCGGACCATCGCCGGCCCCGTCTCCGCCAGCCGTGCCGTCCACCGCCGCGACAGGTACGCGATGCCGACCAGTACGGCCACGAGCCCGATCTTGACGAGGAGCAGCTGCCCGTACCGCGTGTCGGTGAAGGCCGTCCAGGAGCCGAGCTGACGCCAGGACTGGTAGGTGCCGGTCGCCACCAGCGCGACCACGCTACCGAAGGCGACGCGGGAGAACCGGCGTACGGCGAGGGCGGGGACGGGTGTCTCGGCGGTCGCCCGGTACAGGGCGACGAGCAGGGCGGTGAGGCCGCCCAGCCAGGCGGCGACGGCGAGCAGGTGGACGACATCGACGGGCATGGCGATGCCCGCCTGGAGGCCGACGGAGGCGTGCTCGGACATCGCCCACGTCGCCGCGAGGCCGGCTGCCACGACGGTTCCGCCGATCGCGAGCCCGAAGCTGAGGTCCCGCTTCTCCTCGTCCTCCCGTTTGTCGTAGGCCCCGAAGAGGACCGCGATGAACAGGGCGGCCGCCGCGAGCAGGAGCAGTCGGGAGACCAGTGCCGCACCGGACTTGGTCTGCAGTACCTCGCCGAGCAGGCTCAGGTCGAAGACGTCACCGAACTTCCCGGAGCTCGTGTAGGAGCCGCGCAGCAGGAGCAGCAGGAGGGTGGCGGCGGTCAGCGCGAGCCATCCGGAGACGACGAGTCGCTGCACGGGCCGTACCCCGGAGCCGCGCGGCCAGCAGGCGAGGACGAAGGCGGCGCCGCCCACCAGGACGGTGAACCCGGCGTACGACACGTACCGCCCGAGCCCGTAGAGCCAGCCGACGACCCCGCCGCCCGCCTCGGTGGTGTAGACGGAGACGGAGGTCTCGGACGGGGCGCCGACGGAGAAGGTGTAGGCCCCGGCGACGGGGTGGCTGTCGGCGGAGACGACCTGGTAGGTCACCGTGTACGTGCCGTCGGGGAGTCCGGCGTGCAGTTTCACGGTGTAGGTCGTGCCGCCGGTGCCGGTGGGCCTGCCCTCGTCGACGCGCTTGCCCTTGGGGTCCAGGACGCGCAGCGAGTCGTCGTCCATGGAGACCGACTCGGAGAAGGTGAGCGACACCTGGGCCGGAGCCTTGTCGACCACCGCCCCCTGCTGGGGATCGCTGCCGGTGAGCGCGGCGTGCGCGGAGGCCGGTCCGGCGGCGGCGAGCAGTGCGCAGGCCGCGGCCAGGAGCAGCAGCACCAGGGTCCGGACGCGCGGGGCGATGGTCTGCGTCAAGGTGGTCCCTCCCTCAGTGTCCGGTGTGTTCGGATTGTCCGGTGGTGGGCCGGTACGTGGCCGCCTTCACGGGGAGCTTGACCGTGACCGGGTCGGAGTGGGCGAAGTGCAGTTCGACGGAGACGGTCTCACCCTGTTCGAGCCGCTGCGTCAGCTTCTCGAACATCAGGTGGTTGCCGCCGCTCTCGAGCACGAGTTCACCGTGGGCGGGGACCGGGAGGCGGTCGACCTCCTTCATCGTCCCGTCGACGGTCTCGTGCACGGTGACGTCACCGGCTTCGCTCGTCACGGAGGTCAGTTCGTCCTCGGCGTCGCCCTTGTTGGTGATGGTGAGGAATCCCGCCGCCATCGAGTCGGAGACCGGCTGCGGTATGTAGGCGGCGCCGACGGAGAGTTCGGCCCCGGAGCCCGGCGAGTCCGAGTCGGAGCCGCCGCAGCCCGTGAGGACCAGCGCGCCGCTCACCGCCACGGCGGCGAGGGCGGGGCGGCCGCCCAGGCCCTTCGGGGTCCTGGTGCGCTTCACGGGTTCTCCCCCTTGATGAGCTTGGGGAGGTCCTTGGTGTAGTCCTCGACGGTGGCGTCCTCGCCGTACAGCACGTAGCCGTCGTCGGACTTCGGGGAGAAGGCGACGACCTGGGTGCCGTGCGTCGAGACGATCTTGCCGTCCTTGTCCTTGGTCGGCGGGTCGATGGAGATGCCGAGGGTGCGGGCGCCGGCCTGGATGGTGTCGAAGTCGCCGGTGAGGCCGACGATCTGCGGGTCGATGCCCTTGAGCCACTTGCCGAGCGCGGCCGGGGTGTCGCGCTCCGGGTCGGTGGTGACGAACACGATCCGGAGCTTGTCCTGCTCGGCCTGGGACAGCTGCTTCTTGGCGACCGCGATGTTGTTCATGGTCAGCGGGCAGACGTCGGGGCAGTGGGTGTAGCCGAAGTAGATCAGGGTGGGCTTGCCGGCGGTCTGCTCGCGGAGGTCGTACTCCTTGCCCCGGGTGTCGGTGAGGACCAGGTCGGGCTTCTCGAAGGGCTTGTCGAGAACGGTGGCGGCCTGCTGGCCGGTGTCCTCGGAGACGACGGTGACGGGCTTGTCGCTGTCGGTGCCGCTGCCGCACGCGGACAGGGTCAGGGAGGCGGCGGCGAGCAGGGCGGCCGCGGCGAACGTCTTCTTGCGCATAGGAAAATGTCCCAGATGTGAGGTGCTCGGGTGCGCGCCGGGGTCCGTCGGCCGACGGGGTCCCGGCGCGCACCGGACGAGATGGTGTGCCGACGTGGTCACGCGGGCACACCGGCGCGGGCGTGTTTACGCCGACGCACCGGAGTCGCGCCGGCGGCCCGCCAGCACGCCGTACGCGACGCCCGCAACGCCGACGACGATGCCGACGGTGCCGAGGACGCGGGCGGTGGTGTCGCTGCTGTCGCCGGAGCCGGACGAGGAGGAGCTGTCGGCGGCCGTGTCCTGCGCGGCCGCCTCGGTGTCGTCACCGGCCTTGGCACCCGACGCGCCGTGGGCGTCGTCCTCGGCGGCGGACAGTTCGAGCACGGGAGCCGGGGTCTCGGGCTCCTCCTGACCCTCCTGCGGCACCTCGATCCAGCGCACGACCTCCTTGTTGGAGTACGTCTGGATCGCCTTGAACACCAGCTGGTCGGTGTCCTCGGGCAGCGCGCCGAGGGAGACGGGGAACTTCTGGAAGTAGCCGGGCTCGATGCCCTTGCCCTCCGCCGTCCAGGTCACCTTGCTGACGACCTCGGTGAGCTGCTTGCCGTGCGAGTCCAGCGGCTTGTCGAGCTTGGACTTGGTGACCTCGGCCTTCCAGCCGGGGACCGGCTGCGGCATCACGGAGGCCAGCGGGTGGTCGGTGGGGAAGTTGATCTCCAGCTTGGTGGTGGAGGCGTTGTCGCGCTCGTTGGGGACCTTGAAGCCGACGGTGGCGTAGCCGCCCTTGGCGGCGGTGCCCTCCGGCTGCACGCTGACGTGCGCGAAGGCGGGGGCGGACAGGGCGAGGACGGCGATGCCGGAGACGGCGCCGGCGGCGGCGATACGGGAAGCCTTCATGGGACGGAGTACTCCGCTTCGAGTGGGTCACCGGCACGGAGCCGGTGACGGGGTGTCGGACGACGGGAGGGACGCGCGCACGCGAGGGATGCGCGCACGCGCGCCTGCCGCACGACGGCGGCCCCTCCGTACTCCGGAAGCGGTCGCGTCGTGTCAGGCGGCGAGGGTGAACGCGTCGCTCGGCGGTCCGCGCCTGATCACCGTGTGCTGGAGCGCGGTGGCGCACGGGCGCGGCGGTACCGGCTGGGCGGCACGCGGCGGGCGCGGGCCCTTGCCGGGAGCGCCGGCGAGGCCGGCGTGCAGCGCGCGCACCAGGGACAGCGCCGCGCGCAGGGCGCGGACGAAGGCCGCCTCGGCCACCGAGTGGGCCGACTGCGCCGACAGTTCGACCAGCCGCGCCAGGGCGAGGTCCCCGCGGCGCAGCAGCCAGCCGGCGGCCAGGGCGGCGAGGACGTGACCGAGCAGCATCGGCAGGGACGGCAGCAGGGCGGCGGAGGGACCGGCCAGCGCGTCGGCGGGGTGGTGCGCGGCGCCGGAGTGGGCGCCGGTGGCCGGGGAGATCCGCGCGTCGGTGAGGATGCGCTGGGCCTCGGCCGGACTGATCGCCGCCGCGGTGGTCCCGCAGACCAGCCGTGCGGCCTGCTGGACCAGTGAGGCGTCGGACGGCGCGCCGGAACCACCCGTGGCCGCGCCGGCGGCCGTGACCGCCGTGGTGCCGTGCTGGCCCAGCCCGAAGAGGGTGTGCAGGGCGGTCTGGCCGACGGTGAGCAGCACCGCGATGCCGGGCAGCGAACGTTCGCGTCCGGCGAGGGGCGCGGCGACCAGGACCGCCCCGAGGAATCCCGCGCCCAGCGACCACAGTGGAACGCCGGCGCAGGAGGCGAGGGTGTGCCCCGCCGCGGCCAGCACGACGCAGACCGCGGCGAACACCGCGGCCCGCAGGATCCGGAGATCGTTTCCGGAGCGCGCCGTTGGCGGGTGGGGGGCAGTCATGGCCGCCTCATCATCGCACTGGCGCCACCCGCCCCGTACGGCAGGTCCACAAGATGCCGTACGACCGGAAGAGGGTGAAAGGGGAGGGAAGAGACCGGAAGCGTCCGGAAGGCAACAGGAAGATCATTGTTGGTGCGAGTCGTCCCGCATACACCGATCGGCGGCAGGGACGCATCCGCCGTTCGGGCGGTCCCGCGCGGACGGCGCGCTTACGTCCGGGTACGAGGGGCAATACGTAACGGTATGTCGAGCCGCGGCCGGGAGGCTGGAGCATGAGCATCTGGTGGTCACTCCATCTGCGGCGCGAGGCTGCGAGCGTGCCCCTGGCCCGGCGCCTGCTGATCGGCACCATGGAGACCGCGGGCGTCGACCCGGACATCTCCTTCGACCTCTCCGTCGCCCTGAGCGAGGCCTGCGCCAACGCCGTCGAGCACGGCGGCGACGACGAGCCCGGCGGCCCCTCGGAGGCGTACCGCGTCACGGCCTACCTCGACGGTGAACGGTGCCGTATCGAGGTCGCCGACACCGGCCCGGGCTTTCCCGCCGGTGCCGCGGGGGCGGGCGTACTGCCTCCGGCGCCGCAGGCCGAGGCGGAGAGCGGACGGGGTCTGTGTCTCATCCGCGAACTCGCCGACCATGTCCACATCGGTGGCACGCCGGGGCGGTCCGGGTCCGTGGTGAGCTTCGACAAGATCCTCAAGTGGCGGGAGGACACACCGCTGGTGGCGGTGTGACCCCGTCGGTCGTGTGCCGGTCGTGTCAGCCCTTCAGCGCGGCCATCCACTCCTCGACCTCGTCCGACCGGCGCGGCAGCCCGGCCGACAGGTTCCGGTTGCCGTCGGCGGTGACGAGGATGTCGTCCTCGATACGCACGCCGATGCCCCGGTACTCCTCGGGCACGGTCAGGTCGTCGGCCTGGAAGTACAGGCCGGGCTCGACGGTGAGCACCATGCCGGGCTCCAGCGTGCCGTCGACGTACGACTCGACGCGCGCGGCGGCGCAGTCGTGGACGTCCATGCCGAGCATGTGACCCGTGCCGTGCAGCGTCCAGCGGCGCTGCAGGCCCAGCTCCAGCACGCGCTCGACCGGTCCCTCGACCAGACCCCACTCGACGAGCCGCTCGGCCAGCACGCGCTGGGCGGCGTCGTGGAAGTCGCGGTACTTGGCGCCCGGCTTGACCGCCGCGATGCCCGCCTCCTGGGCGTCGTACACGGCGTCGTAGATCTTCTTCTGCAGCTCGGTGTACGTACCGCTGACCGGCAGCGTGCGCGTGACGTCCGCCGTGTAGTACGTGTGCGTCTCGACGCCCGCGTCGAGCAGCAGCAGGTCGCCGGAGCGGACCGGGCCGTCGTTGCGCACCCAGTGCAGGGTGCAGGCGTGCGGGCCGGCGGCGCAGATGGAGCCGTAGCCGACGTCGTTGCCCTCGACGCGGGCGCGGAGGAAGAAGGTGCCCTCGATGTAGCGCTCGCTGGTCGCCTCGGCCTTGTCGAGGACCTTCACGACGTCCTCGAAGCCGCGCACGGTGGAGTCGACGGCCTTCTGCAGCTCGCCGATCTCGAACTCGTCCTTCACCAGGCGGGCCTCGGACAGGAAGACGCGCAGTTCCTCGTCGCGTTCGGCGGTGACCTTGTCGGTCAGGGCCGCCTCGATACCGGCGTCGAAGCCGCGCACGACGCGCACGGGGCCGGTGGCCTCGCGCAGGGCGCCGGCCAGTTCGCGCACGTCGGAGGCGGGGATGCCGTGCAGCTTCTCGGCCTCGGTGAGGGAGTGGCGGCGGCCGACCCACAGCTCGCCCTGGCCGTCCAGCCAGAACTCGCCGTTCTCGCGGTCGGAGCGGGGCAGGAGGTAGATCGTGGCCTCGTGACCGTCGCCCTCGGGCTCCAGGACCAGGACGCCGTCCTCGGTCTGGTTGCCGGTCAGGTACGCGTACTCGACCGAGGCGCGGAAGGAGTACTCCGTGTCGTTGGAGCGGGTCTTCAGGTTGCCCGCGGGGATCACCAGGCGCTCGCCGGGGAAGCGGGCGGACAGCGCGGCGCGGCGGGCGGCGGTCTCGGCGGCCTGGGCGATCGGCTCCAGGTCGTGCAGCTCGGTGTCGGCCCAGCCGGACTTCATGCTCTCGGCCAGCTCGTCGGACACGCCCGGGTACAGGCCGTTCTTGCGCTGCTTGATCGGCTCCTCGGTCTCGTCCGGGGCCTCCGGGTTCTCCGAGATCTCCGGGTTCTCCGGGTTCGCCGGGGTGAGCTCCTCCGCCACGGTCATCCTCCTAGGTACGGCACTGGACCACCCCCATCGTACGGTCGTACGGAAGGGGGCCCAGGGCCGAAGGGCCTGTTACACGGAAGCGCTACCGTCCGTTATCCGTCGCGGACCCGGCGTAGACGTCCGTTAATCGAACCGGACCGCCAGCAGAACCACGTCCTCCTCGGAGTCGGCCTCGGCCTTGCCGTCCGGCAGCACCGTGCGCAGGACGTGCTCGGTGACGGCGTCCGGGTCCTGCCGCGCGGCCCGGGGCACACCGGCAGCCGCCGCGTGCAGCCGGGCGAAGGCGCGGTCGGCCGGGTCGCCGGTGCGGTGCAGCAGTCCGTCGGTGTACAGCAGAACCGTCTCTCCCGGCTCGGCCTGCACCTCCACGCTCGGTGCCTCCCAGCAGGCGAGCATGCCCAGCGGCGCGGAGACGGAGGTCTCGACGTACTCCGTGCGCCGCTGACCGATCAGCAGCGGCGGGCTGTGTCCGGCGCCGGCCAGGGTGATCCGGCGCAGCGCGGGCTCGCAGTAGCCGAACAGGGCGGTGGCCGAGCGGGCGGGCTCGGTGAGCCGCAGCAGCAGCTCCAGGTCGGACAGGACGGCGACCGGGTCCTCGCCCTCCATCACGGCGTACGCCCGCAGGGAGGCGCGCAGCCGTCCCATCGCGGCGACCGCACTGGGCCCGGACCCGGTGACGGACCCGACGGCGAGCCCGAGCGCGGCGTCCGGCAGCGGCAGGGCGTCGTACCAGTCGCCGCCGGCGCGCGGTCCGGTGCGGTGCCGGGCGGCGAGCTGGACGCCGGGCACCCGGGGCAGGCGGGAGGGCAGCAGTTCCTCGGCCAGCGTCGCCATGGACGCGCGCGTGCGCTCGACTTCCAGCAGCCGGGCCAGGTGAGGTGCGGCGTGCCGGGTGTAGAGGCCGGCGAGGTGGCGCTGTCGTTCGTCGGGCTCGGCGGGCTCGTCGTAGAGCCAGACGGCGGCTCCGAGGCGCCGGGTGCCTCCGGTGCTCTCGTTGTTTCCGGTACTTCCGGCAACTCCGTGGCTTCCGGCGCTGCCGGTGCTTTCCGCGGACAGCGGCAGCGCGTAGCTGGCGGCGTAGCCGAGGCGGGTGGCGACCTCGCGGTGGCGGGGGTCGAGCCCCTTCTCGGCGAACAGGTCCGGCTCGGCGAGCCCGCCCTCGCCGACCGGCAGCCCGTCCAGAATCCGCCCGTGGGGCAGGGCGTCGCGGGGCACCGTCTCGATGTGGCCGAGGTCCGCGCGGGCGAGCCCGAGGCCGACGGTGGTGTCCGGGCCCAGTCCGTCCGCCGGTTCCAGGGTGACGAGACCGCGCCGGGCGCCCACCAGGGCGGCTCCGGCGCGCAGCAGTTCCTGAAGGCCTTCGGCCAGGGAGTCCGTACGGACCAGGCGCTCGGTGAGTTCGTGCAGGGTCGTGAGGTCCGAGACCCAGCCGGCGAGCCGGTCCTGGAGCAGGGCGCCGGGGGCGCAGGGGGTGCCCGGGTCGTCGGCGACGTCCGCGGTGTCCGTGGCGCTCTGCGGGGCGGCCGGGGAGGTGCTCGGGGCGGTGGACGCGACAGTGTGTGCGGGGGACGGAACCGTTGAATCGATTCCGGCCACTTTCGCAGGGTGCGGGGCGTTCATGGCGTCCGGCCTTCCGACCGGCGCTTACTGCTCAAAAGCATCGCGAACCCCCATGTCATTCTGCGCCGCTAGCAGTGTCTCCACATGTACACGCACTCGTAAGGAGATGTCCAGCATTGTCCTGCCGGGATTCCTGGTGTCCGTGGGGTGCGGGTGTCCTCCTTCTCGACCTCTTGCGTAAAAGAGAAAATGGCTTGAAACTGCCCCGGAGGACGTCTTGTTGCGGTCGACTGGGGGTGCTTTACGGAGCGTCACAGCGGTCGTGATGGGTACGTACTCGGTGAAGGCCAGGGGTGGTTGGGGACCATTCGGAACCTGGCGGCGGACCCGGGCGTCCTATCCACCGACGACCGTGCCCCATCCTCCCGTGGCGGAGGCGGAGAGAAATACGCGCGACGGCAAAACGCCAGACTTCGCCACCCCCGCGCCACGCCCATGCTTTTGATGGACGCAGTGCGGACGAACCGTCCCGGACGCAGTCAGTGCTCGGCCCACAGGGCTTCTCCCCGCCCTTGGCGGAGGCGTCGTCGGCGGAAGATGGCCCTCGGCAGGGGTGTGATGCGCCACCAGCTACGCACAGCGAAGTGATCGACACATGGTGATGTGACCACGGTGTTGCCAGGCGTGCAACGGAAAGGAACGAGCGCTCATGCGCGAGATCCTCGGAAGGCGACGCAGGCTCTTGTCCCAGCACGACGACGGGCGGCCTGAGCTCATCGGCGCGGCCCTGACCTACGCGACACAATGGCAGTGGCCCGTACTCCCGGGAGTGGCGGCGGACCCGCGGGCGCGGTCGCGCTGCGGCTGTCCCGACCCCGAGTGCACGGTGCCCGGCGCGCATCCCTTCGACCCCGGGCTCCTCGCGGCCACCACCGACGCGCGCATGGTGCGCTGGTGGTGGGGCAACCGGCCCACCGCGCCGATCGTCCTGGCCACCGGGGGCGGCGCCCCCTGCGCCGTCTCCCTGCCTGCCCTGCCGGCCGCCCGCGCGCTGGCCGCGCTCGACCGCGCCGGCATGCGGCTCGGCCCGGTCGTCGCCTCGCCCACCCGCTGGTCGCTGCTGGTGCGGCCGTACTCCATGGAGCAGCTGGGCGAGCTGCTGTACGCCAAGGACTTCGTGCCCGGCTCCCTGCGGTTCCACGGCGAGGGCGGCTACCTCGCGCTGCCGCCGTCCGAGACCGGCCCGGGCGCCGTCCGCTGGGAGCGGGCGCCGCTGCACGGCTCCGCCTCGCCCTGGGTGCCCGACGTGGAGGCCGTGGTGGACGCGGTGGTCGACGCCCTCACTCGTACGGGTGTGAGCGCGCCCGAGTTGTAGGGGTGTCCGGCGCGCGCGGAAGGGCGCGCCCGCCCGCCGTCGTTATCGTCCGCCCCATGCCGCTTCATGCAGGGGAGCACCGCGCCGCCCGGCGGTACCGCGCCTTCGGGCGGTACCGCGTCGCCGGGCAGCACCGCGCGGCCGGGCAGCACCGCGCGTGGCCGCGCCCGGATCGGCCGGACCGTCGACGGATCCGGCTGTACGGACTCGCCGCGGTCGTGGTGTGTGCGGTCGTACTGCCGTTCGCGGTGGCGTCCGCGGGGCCGTCGGGTGACAGGCCGGGTGACCGGGGGAAGACCCCCGCGACCGTCCCTCTCCTCTCGCGGGGCGGTGACGGCAAGGCGCCCGGCGACGCGGGCACCGCCGAAGGAGCCGACCCGGACCCGGCCGGGGCTGTCGCGCCCGCCCCCTCCCCGCTGCCCGCGGGACCGGCCACCGCGGTGCGCTGCGGCCCCGAACTCACCTCCCCGGAGGGCGTCGAGGCCCAGACCTGCGTCCTCACCCAGGGCACCGGGACCGGCACGCGGACCTGGGCGCGGACCTACTACCGCAACGCGACCGGTGACCCGCTGGAAGCCGTGCTGAGCCTTCTGGGACCCGACGGGCGCAGCGTGCGGATGCGCTGCGAGGTCGGCGCCGAGGACGCGCCGGGTACCTGCGAGACGCCGAGGGAGCCCGTGCGCGGCGGACCGGCGGCGTACACAGCGGTCGCCGAGTTCGCGGGCCGGGCCGGGTACGGGCCGCTGCTGCTGCGCACCGGGAGCAACCGTGGCGACGGCGGTCCCGGAAGCGGTGGTGCCGTGGGCGGCGGGAGCAACGGGGGCAACGGGAGCGCCAGGAGTGTTGACGGCCGACGGGGCAACTCGACGACGGAGACGGGGAGTTGACGGGCGGTCGCGGTGTGTGGGCGGCCGGGCGCATGGAAAGACCCGGTTGCTGGCGACGGGGGATGCACCAGCAACCGGGCTACTCGAACGGTAACAAGAGATCGGCGGTTAGCAAATTCGATCTCCTGCTTTCCGGTCACCGACTGGCCTGTTCAGGCCGGGAGTTGTGACCGGAGTCACGCGTGTGCCGCCGGATGTTCCGGCTGACCGGTCGGTCAGCCGGGTCGGCTTCCGCGGCGGCGGGGTCAGCTGAGGGTGACCTGCCGGTTGGTCAGGCCGCCGCGTGCCCGGCGCTCCTCCGGGCTGAGCGGGGTGTCCGCCGCCAGCGCCTCGGCGAGACGCTCGGCGAACTCGGCCGCCGGCTTCTCGATGTCCTGCGCGGTGACCCCGCTCGGCAGGTCCCACACCGGAACGGTGAGCCCGTGTGCCCGGAAGGAGCCGACGAGGCGGGTGCCCTCGCCGAGCGACGACCGGCCGGCCGCGTGCAACCGGGCGAGAGCGTCCAGAAGCCGCTCCTCCTCGTGCGGCATGACCCAGCGCAGGTGGTTCTTGTCCGGCGTCTCGCACCAGTAGGCGAAGTCCACGCCCTGGAGCCGGACGGTCGGGATGGCCGCGGCGTTGGCGCGCTCCAGAGAGGCGGTCACGTCCGGAGTGGCGTTCTCCGGGTCCGGGACCCAGAACTCGAAGCCCGGGTGCACCTCGGGCTGGAACGGGCCCTCGGGAGCGAGCAGGTCCTGCAGGCGGGGCCCGTCGGACGGCGCGCGGCGGCCCTGCACGGGGCTGCCCGGCTGGGCGGTCAGCGCCCGCTGGAGGGTGTCGGCGAGGTCGCGGCTGATGTCACCGGAAGCCGTGTCGTTCTGCAGGCCGAGCAGGACGGAGCCGTCGTCGCGGCGCAGGGCGGGCCAGGCCATCGGCAGCACCGTGGCCAGCGTGACGGACGGGACGCCTTCGGGCAGACCGTCCTTCAGGGTGAGCTCGGCCGTGGCCGCCGGGACCAGCTCGCGCAAGGCCACCCAGTCGCACTCGCCGGGCAGCCCCTCGAACGGGCGCTGCACCAGCTCGGTCGTGGCTTGTGCGGCGGCACGGCCGTGGCAGGCCTTGTAGCGGCGGCCACTGCCGCACGGGCAGGGCTCGCGTGCGCCGACCACCGGGATCTCACTGTCCGTGAGCTGCGGCCGCTTGGCCTTCGTCTGGGGTCGCTTCTTGGCCATCGTGGGTGTCTCCCGATTGCGGCTCAATCTCGTACGGGCGCGAGCCTAGCCGCTCCCACTCCGGCCGACGGGACCCTGTGGACAACCGGCCGCTTGTGTACAACGGGCCGACGGTGGACGGCTGGTTCGGGTGGGCGGCTGGTACGGGTGCACGACGGGTCGCCGATGGACGGCGGGCTGTTTGCCGTTGACGGGCGGACGACGGGCCGCCGACGGGCGTCTCCGCCACCGGCCGCCTCCGCGATCGCAGCAGCGGCCTGGCCTGCTCGCCGCGTGGGCCGACCGACCGTGTGTACGCGCGTCGCGCGGGCCGCAGGGACGGTTGTCACCGCACGCCACGTGACCGCCGGGCCGACCGACCGACCGGCTGACTGACCGCCCGACCACCGCCCGCACCGTCTTCCGGGCAGGCCGCAGTGGTGACCATCGCCATCGCCATCGCCATCGCCATCGCCATCGCCATCGCCGTGCGCCGCGCGGGCGCTGGTCAGCCCACGTCGTCGAAGGCGTCCGCGAAGTCCAGCCCGGGGATCTCCGACACCGCGGGTGCCGTGATCCGGGTGGCGAAGTCGTCCCGCCGGTGCCCGGCGTCCGGGTCGTGCACGTCGTCGTGGACGACGACCCAGACCGTGACCTCCCCGCGGGCGTCGTCCCGTACGCCCCAGTCGTCCGCGAGCGCGGTGATGATGTTCAGCCCGCGGCCGCCGTGCGCGGTGACCGAGGGGGTCGCCGGCGCCGGACGGGTCGGGCCGCCGCCGTCCGTGACCTCCACGAGGAGCCGTCCGGCCGCGTCCACCTGCCACGCGGCGCGGACGTCGCCGTCCCCCGCCAGGGCGTCGCCCAGCGGACGGCCGTGCTTGCACGCGTTGCTCAAAAGCTCCGAAAGGACCAGTACGGCGTCGTCGATGACCGATTCCGCCACACCGCCGCCGCGCAACTGCTCGCGCATCCGGCGCCGTGCCTTCCCCACGCCCGCAGGGCCATGGGGAACGGCCATGCTCGACGACGTGGGCACCTCCTGTGCCACCACCAACGCCACCCCCGAGACCTCCTTCGCCCCACGCCACGGTGTGGATGCCCTTCTGGCCTGAACCGGAAACCGGCCGGTCGCCGTCCAGTGACGCATTCGACACGGTCGAACACGTGCCGAACGCGCCGGAGCACTCCCCGTAATCGTGTGGCTGGATTTCGTCGGTGTGGCCGAGACCGGAGAATGGGCCAGAGAGCGCGCCGGGTCAAGGTTTCCGGACGAATCAGCGACGAATCAGCGACGAATCAGCGACGAAGCGGCGGCGAATCAGCGGCCGAGGTGGTCCAGTACCGCGCGCGGCCGGTTGGTGATGATGGCGTCGACGCCCAGGTCGGCGCAGAGATCGACGTCCTCGGTCTCGTTCACGGTCCACACGTGCACCTGGTGGCCGGCCCGCTTCAGGCGCTCGACGTAGGCGGGGTGGTTGCGCACGATCCGGATCGAGGGGCCCGCGATCCGGACACCGGCGGGCAGCCGGCCGTCGCGCAGCCGGGGCGAGACGAACTGCATCAGGTAGACCGTCGGCAGGGTCGGCGACGCGGCCCGCACCCGGTGCAGCGAGCGGGCCGAGAAGCTCATCACGCGCACCGGGGACTCGGCGGCCGAGGCGGGAGCGTCGAGTCCGAACCGCTTCAGGAGCAGCAGCAGCCGCTCCTCCACCTGCCCCGCCCAGCGCGTGGGGTGCTTGGTCTCGATGGCCAGCTCCACCCGTCGCCCCGCGTCGGCCACCAGCTGGAGCAGGCGCTCCAGGGTCAGTACGGAGGTCTCCTCCCGGTCCTCGGGCCGGTGTTCCCAGTCGGGCTGCTCGTCGCGCGTGCGCCAGAACTCCCGGGTCCTGCGGGCGCCGAAGTCCAGGGCGGCCAGATCGGCGAGCTCCAGGGCCGACACCGCGCCGCGGCCGTTGGACGTACGGTTGACGCGCCAGTCGTGCACGCAGACCAGGTGGCCGTCCGAGGTCAGGCGCACGTCGCACTCGAGGGCGTCCGCCCCGTCCTCTATCGCCTTCCGGTAGGCGGCGAGGGTGTGCTCGGGAGCGTCCTCGGAGGCGCCACGGTGGGCGACGACCTGGATCCGGTGCTGTCGTGCGTGGGTCACCGCGTCATGGTGCCACCGCATGCGGGTAGACGTGCCATCGGAGTCGTCGGCGGCCATCGCCAGTACGTCCGTTTAGTCTTGGATGTCCCATGTAAAGGCTGTCCGTGGACCCACAGCAACCGCTTATGGTGCTCTGACGGCCCGTGGGAAAAGCTGATGGCATACGAAAACACCGCACATCCGCGCCGCGCCGGACCGCGGAGCACCGCGTGAGCGCGGACGAGACCGGCCGATGTGACGAAACAGCCCGTGGACCGCGAAAGGCCCGCGGACCGGAAGACAGCCGTGGAACGAGGAGAGAAGCTGTGAGCACCGAGAACGAGGGCACCGCGGTACCCCCGGCCCCGTCCGCGCCCCCAGTGCCGGTGGACTCTCCCGCAGCCTCTCCCCACCCGGACCCCCACCCAGACTCCCAGCCGCCGTCCCCCGCGCCGACGGCGCCGCAGCCGCAGGACGGCCAGGCCCCCGCCGCCCCCCAGGACCCGGCGGCGCCCCAGGCTTCCGGCGTGACGCACAGCGCTCCGGACGCTTCCTGGCCGCCGCCGCCGCCCCCGCCGCCGGGCACCCCGTCCTACGGCGGAGGAGGCGGTGACGGCCATGGCGGCGAGGGCCATGGCGGTGCCGGTTACGGCAGTGGTGGTTACGGCTATGGCGGTGGCTACGGCGCCGGCGGCTGGGGCGCCTCGTACCAGCCCCCCGCTCCGAAGGCGGGCCGGGGCCGCGGCGGACTGGTCGCCGGGCTCCTGGTCGCCGCGCTGGTGGCGGGCGGCCTGGGCGGCGGCCTCGGCTACACCCTGGCCAAGAACAACGACGAGTCCGGCTCCACCACGGTCTCCGCCTCCGACACCGGCGGCTCCGTCAAGCGCGACGCGGGCACGGTCGCCGGCGTGGCCGCTGAGGCGCTGCCCAGCACGGTCACCATCCAGGCCGAGGGCAGCAACGGCGAGGGCGGCACCGGCACCGGGTTCGTCTTCGACAAGCAGGGCCACATCGTCACCAACAACCACGTGGTGGCGGAGGCGGTGGACGGCGGCAAGCTCAGCGCGACCTTCCCGAACGGCAAGAAGTACGAGGCCCAGGTGGTCGGCCACGCCCAGGGCTACGACGTGGCGGTCATCAAGCTCGAGAACGCCCCCTCGGACCTCAAGCCCCTCCCTCTCGGCAACTCCGACAAGGTGGCGGTCGGCGACTCCACCATCGCCATCGGCGCCCCCTTCGGCCTGTCCAACACGGTGACGACCGGCATCATCAGCGCCAAGAACCGCCCTGTGGCCTCCAGTGACGGCAGCGGCAGCAGCCAGGCCTCCTACATGAGCGCCCTTCAGACCGACGCGTCGATCAACCCGGGCAACTCCGGCGGCCCCCTCCTCGACGCGCAGGGCAACGTCATCGGCATCAACTCCGCCATCCAGTCCACGAGCAACGGCGGCTTCGGCACCGGCCAGGCCGGTTCGATCGGCCTGGGCTTCGCCATCCCCATCAACCAGGCCGAGTTCGTCGCCAAGCAGCTGATCAAGACCGGCAAGCCGGTGTACGCGAAGATCGGTGCCTCCGTCTCCCTCGAGCAGACGACGAACGGCGCGAAGCTCACCGAGCAGGGCGTGAACGGCTCCGAGCCCGTCGAACCGGGCGGCCCCGCGGACGACGCCGGCCTCAAGCCCGGCGACGTCATCACCAAGCTCGACGACCGCGCGATCGACAGCGGCCCGACCCTGATCGGCGAGATCTGGACCCACAAGCCCGGCGACGAGGTCACGGTCACCTACGAGCGCGGCGGCAAGGAACACACCACGGAACTCACCCTGGGCTCCAAGATCGGCGACGACTGATCCCACCCCCACGCACCGACCCGCTACCCTTGTCCCCGCGCCGCCGATCCCGACCGGCGCGGGGTGGGTTGCCCGAGCGGCCTAAGGGAACGGTCTTGAAAACCGTCGTGGCGCAAGTCACCGTGGGTTCAAATCCCACACCCACCGCACTGATTGACGGCCCCTGACCAGGCATGACGGTCGGGGGCCGTCGTCGTGTCCGGTGCGGGGCGGGGGCCGTGCGGTGGGTCGGCGGTGTGGTCGGCACGAACCCGTTGAGAGGTGTCGTTTTTGCCGCTGGGAGGCGGGTGGGGCGGTCGTTACGTTCGAGGGGCGGCCGGTGCAGGCCGGGATTCTCGGACTTGAAGGGTGCCCCTCATGCATGCCCAGATCGTTCTGTTCGACGGTTTTGATCCGCTCGATGTCGTCGCCCCCTTCGAGGTGTTGTGTGCCGGCGGTACCGCCGCACCCGGTGCGGTGAGCGTGGAGCTGGTGTCCGCCGAGGGGCCGCGGGAGGTGGTCAGCGGTACGAACGGGCTGGCGTTGCGGGCCACGGCCGCGCTCGATCCCGGGCGTGCGGGGCTCGTCGTGCTGCCCGGGGCGTCGGGTCGTGTCGGGGAGCCCGGCGAGGTCCCGGGCGAGGACACGGGGGCCGGGGACGAGACGATCCCCGTGCTGCTGGGCCGCACCCTCGCCACCGAGTTGCCCGTGCTGCTGAAGGCGGCGATGGAGAACCCCGAGGTCACCGTCGCTGCCGTGTGCGGAGGGTCGCTCGTGCCGGCCATGGCCGGACTGCTGGAGGGGCGTCACGCGACCACCCACCACATGGGCCTCGACATGCTCGACGCCACCGGCGTCCACGCGGTGAACGCCCGTGTCGTCGACGACGGCGACCTCGTCACCGGCGCCGGTGTCACCTCAGGGCTCGACCTGGGCCTGTACCTGCTGGAGCGCGAGGTGGGCCCGCGGATCGCCCACGCCGTCGAGGAACTGTTCGCCCACGAGCGCCGCGGCACCGTGTGGAAGGCCGAGGGGCCCGTGCCCGTCGGCTTCTGATCCCGTCCTCTGCCACCCACCGTCAGGAAGAAGCACAGTATGTCCGTCGAAGGCACCTGGGACCTGTCCATCTCGACTCCGATCGGCAGGATCGCGGCGGTCGCCGAGTTCCGCAGGCGCGAGGACGGGCTCCTCGTCGGGACCGCCCACGGGGCGGGGGAGGAAGTACCGCTGCGTGACGTCGTACTCCACGGCGACCGGCTCACCTGGAAGCAGGCCGTCACCAAGCCGTTGCGGCTGAACCTGGCCTTCGACGTGACGGTCGACGGTGACAGCCTGGCCGGTACTTCACGGGCCGGCCGGCTGCCCGCCTCGAAGGTCACCGGGGCGCGTAGGAGGACGGGCTAACCGTTGCTCCGGGAGGCGGCGGGAGGGACCGGTCAGGGGCGGTGGCTCGTCATGCGGGCCGCGGAGGCGATCGTGGCGCGGGCTTCGTGTTCCGTCAGGCCGGTGCTGCGGGCCGCCTCGACCAAGGGGCCCACCAGGGCGGCCCCGATGCCGTTCTCGTAGGCGCGGCAGGCCGCCCAGAACAGGCGGGTGTTGCGCTGGCCCGCGTGGGCGGCGAGGACGAACTGGACGAGTCCCCGGCCATGGGCGTCGGTCGTGGTGTGGGCGGGAGCGTGCCGACGCGGCCGGGGCGGTGGGAGGAGCAGGCGCAGGAGCGCGGGCGGGCAGGGCGCGGGGGCGAGGTGGGCGGTGCCGGGGGCCGCGGTGTACGCGCCGTGCCGGGTGCGGGAGCCGGGGCCGACCAGGTAGCCGCCGGCGCCCCGGATGTCGATGCCGGGGGCGAGGCGGCCGGCCGAGTTGGGGACGACGGCGTCGGACGGGCCGCTCAGCCACACGTGGCGGCCTCCGCTCGGGGTGAGGACGACGACCGTGGGCGGGATCGTGAACAGGTGGCGCAGGGCCAGTTCGCGCAGGGCGGCCGAGGAGTCCGTCTCCGACTTCGTGTCCAGGTCGACGCCGATGAGGTGGTGCGGGGGCAGGCCGCAGGCGATGCCGTAGCCGGTGGCCCAGGGGGCGGCGGCGAACAGTTCGCGGATGCGGGCCGGGTCGGTGGAGGCGTCGTAGACCCCGTGGCCGAGGCGGCCGCACTCGCCGTGGCAGGGGGCCGGGGACGGGTCGTCGCGGTGGGGGGAGCGGAGGGCCGGGAGCTTCGTCCGGGACAGGGGGATGACGGCCAGGCCGCGTTCGGCGGCTGACAGGGCGTGTGCGAGGGCCAGCGTCGTGGCCTGCCGGTCGGTGGTGGCCATGACTCCATGTTCGTATGTGTGTTCGAAAAAGGGAAGGGCGAGTGCGTGCGACACGCCGGGGCGGGGCGGCGGGCGGAAAAAGTGCTGGAACGCTTCACCTCTTGCGGTGCTTGGGGGACAGGTGTCCCTGCTGTGCCGAGCTGGGGTGGAAGGGGGGCAAAGGGGTTTATCGACTTGTCATCACGCTTGAGGGCGAATCAGGCCTTCCGGGGTGGTTCGCCGGGGTTCGGTGGGCAATTCTGATCACGCGACGTCGTGCACAGCGTCGAGGCGGTCGGCCAACTGCCTTGGCAGGGAACAGAGTTCAGAACTGCTTCACGAAACTTCACGCAGGTTCAGGCAGCTTCACGTACTGACCGCGCCTTCGGCTGCAAGCCGGTGCGCACTTGTTCTGGAGGAACAACATGGCAAGCATCCGTACCGCCCGCGTCGTCGCCGCCGTCGCCGCCCTGCCGCTCGCCGCCGCCCTCTTCGGCGGCATCGCGACGGCGGACAACGGCGCCATCGCGGACGACGGATCGAGCGCGACCGCCGCCAGCGCCAACGCCGGCATCCTCGGCAGCGGCGTCGGCGGGGACAACAACGGCAACTCGTCCACCACGCAGCAGCAGGCGGTCGGCTCCGGGGCCTCGAACCAGAGCAACACCGCGCAGGTCGACGGCTCCGCGTTCACGGCGATCAATCAGGGCAACGAGAACGTGGCCGTCAGCTTCTCCCCGCTGTGGTGGTGAGCTGAGGGGCCGGGGCGCGGGTGCGCTCCCGCGCCCGGTCCCTCACTCTCCGTGCGGGGTGTGCTTCATGGGGTCGCAAGACGTCTGGGCGGCGGTGGGCCGGTTGTTCCGGCACCGCCGCCCAGGCGTTTTCCGTGTGCGCGGGGGCCTTCCGGCGGCCCTGCTCGCCGGGGCTCCCCCAGGGGTGAACCCGCACTGCCTCTCCTCCCCTCGTCCACCTACAGGAGGTGCAGCCGGCACCACCCCTACAACCTGAGGCGGACGCGGCTTCGGGACCTGCGGGCGATCCGCCGGGCACCCTCCCGCTCATAGCGTTGAGACATGACCGCACCCGTCTGCACCAGCGCTTCGAACGCCGCCACCGCCATGGCCCCGGCCAAGGTCCCGGCCAGAGCCGCGGCAAGGACGCAGACCTTCCCGTACCCGTCGTTCTCGTCGTACGTGAAGGCCCGCCAGCCGGTGCTGCTGCGTACCGCCCGGTCGCTCACCGCGAACCCGAGCGACGCGGAGGACCTGCTGCAGACCGCCCTCACCAAGACCTACGTGGCCTGGGAGCGCATCGAGGACCACCGAGCCCTCGACGGCTATGTGCGCCGGGCACTGGTGAACACCCGGACGTCGCAGTGGCGCAAGCGCAAGGTCGACGAGTTCGCCTGCGACGAGCTGCCCGAGCCGGAGCCCGTGCCGGCCGGCGACGACCCGGCCGAGCGCCAGGCGCTGCACGACGCGATGTGGCGGGCGATCATGAAGCTGCCGGCCCGGCAGCGCGCGATGGTCGTCCTCAGGTACTACGAGGATCTCAGCGAGGCCCAGACGGCCGACGTGCTCGGCGTTTCCGTGGGCACGGTGAAGTCGGCGGTGTCCCGGGCGCTCGGTAAGCTGCGTGAGGACCCCGAGCTGGGGTTCGTCCGGTCCTGAGCCGGGTTTCGTCCGGTTCCGGCCCGGTTCCGCCCGTTCTCTGCCCGGCGCCCGTGCCGCCGTAGAGGGCTCCCGCCGGGAGACCGCCGAGACGCCCGCACACTGATCGATCAGCCTGGAGTAGTGACATACCGCGCGGTATGTGCGCAGAATCAGCGCAACCCTTACCGCCGCGTAGGCAAAGTCGCCCCGGGAGGACACCGTGCTGAGCACGATGCAGGACGTACCGCTGCTGATTTCGAGGATCCTGAACCACGGGTCGACGATCCACGGCAGCTCGCAGGTGACCACCTGGACCGGTGAGGACGAGCCGCACCGCCGCTCCTTCGCCGAGATCGGCGACCGTGCCGCCCAGCTGGCGCACGCCCTGCGCGAGGACCTCGCCGTCGGCGACGACGAGCGCGTGGCGACCCTCATGTGGAACAACGCCGAGCACGTCGAGGCCTACTTCGCGATCCCCTCCATGGGCGCGATCCTCCACACCCTCAATCTCCGCCTCCCGCCCGAGCAGCTGGCCTGGATCGTCAACCACGCGGCCGACCGCGTCGTGATCGCCAACGGCTCCCTGCTCCCCCTGCTCGCCCCGCTGCTCCCGCACCTGAAGACGGTCGAGCACGTCGTCGTCACCGGCCCGGGCGACCGCGCCCTGCTGGCCGAGGCCTCCGTCCAGGTGCACGAGTACGAGGACCTGATCGCCGGGAAGCCGACGGCGTACGACTGGCCCGAGCTGGACGAGCGGGCCGCCGCCGCCATGTGCTACACCTCCGGCACCACCGGCGACCCCAAGGGCGTGGTCTACAGCCACCGCTCCATCTACCTGCACTCCATGCAGGTCAACATGGCCCAGTCGATGGGCCTGACCGACGAGGACACCTCGCTGGTCGTGGTCCCGCAGTTCCACGTCAACGCCTGGGGACTGCCGCACGCCACCTTCATGACCGGCGTGAACATGCTGATGCCGGACCGCTTCCTCCAGCCGGCCCCGCTCGCCGAGATGATCGAGGGCGAGCGGCCGACCCACGCCGCCGCCGTCCCCACCATCTGGCAGGGCCTGCTCGCCGAGCTGACCGCCAAGCCGAGGGACGTCTCCTCCCTCACCCAGGTCACCATCGGCGGCTCCGCCTGCCCGCCCTCCCTCATGGAGGCGTTCGACGCGCTCGGCATGCGGGTCTGCCACGCCTGGGGCATGACGGAGACCTCCCCGCTCGGCACGATCGCCCGACCGCCGGCCCACGCCATCGGCACCGACCGGGAGTTCGCCTACCGCCTCACCCAGGGCCGCTTCCCGGCCGGCGTCGAGGCCCGCCTCACCGGCCCCGGCGGCGAGCGCCTGCCCTGGGACGGCGAGTCCGCCGGTGAGCTGGAGGTACGCGGCAACTGGATCGCCGGCGCCTACTACAACGGGCCGGGCGCCGAGCCGCTGCGTCCCGAGGACAAGTTCAGCGAGGACGGCTGGCTGAAGACCGGCGACGTCGGCACCATCTCCCCCGACGGCTTCCTCACCCTCACCGACCGCGCCAAGGACGTCATCAAGTCCGGCGGCGAGTGGATCTCCTCCGTGGAGCTGGAGAACGCGCTGATGTCCCACCCGGACGTCGCCGAGGCCGCGGTCGTCGCCGTCCCCGACGACAAGTGGGGCGAGCGCCCGCTGGCCACCGTCGTCCTCAAGGAGGGCGCGAGCGTCGGCTTCGAGGAACTGCGGTCCTTCCTCGCCGAGGACGGCAAGATCGCCAAGTGGCAGCTCCCGGAGCGCTGGACGGTGATCGAGGCGGTGCCGAAGACGAGCGTCGGCAAGTTCGACAAGAAGGTGCTGCGCAGGCAGTACGCCGACGGAGGGCTGGACGTGACCCGGCTCTGACCGAGTCCGGAGCGCGCGTACGCCGGGCGGCACCGAGCCCGGCGTACGCGCGTCAGTTGGTCCCGATCCGGGAGAGCAGCTCGACGATCCGGGACTGCACCTCGCCGCTGGTGGAACGCTCCGCCAGGAACAGCACCGTCTCGCCCGAGGCCAGCCGCGGCAGGTCGGCCTGGTCGACGGCGGCGGTGTAGACGACGAGCGGGGTGCGGTTGAGCTGCCCGTTCGCGCGCAGCCAGTCGATGATCCCGGCGTGCCCCTCCTGGCGCCGCTCGATCTGCATCAGATCCATCACGACCAGGTTGGGCCGGAACTGCCCGGCCAGTGTCACCGCGTCGGCGTCGCTCGCCGCCCGCGCCACCTGCATCCCGCGCCGTTCCAGCGTCGAGGTCAGCGCCAGCGCGATCTCCGCGTGCTCCTCGATCAGCAGGACGCGCGGCGGGTGCTGCTCGCTGTCGCGCGGCGCGAGCGCCTTCAGCAGTACGGCGGGGTCGGCGCCGTAGGCGGCGTCCCGCGAGGCCTGTCCGAGTCCGGCCGTGACCAGCACCGGAACCTCGGCCGCCACCGCCGCCTGACGCAGCGACTGGAGCGCGGTACGGGTGATCGGGCCGGTCAGCGGGTCCACGAACAGCGCGGCGGGGAACGCCGCGATCTGCGCGTCGACCTCCTCGCGCGAGTTCACGATCACCGGCCGGTAACCACGGTCGCTGAGCGCCTGCTGCGTGGACACGTCCGGAGCGGGCCACACCAGCAGCCGCCGCGGGTTGTCCAGCGGCTCCGGCGGCAACTCGTCGTCCATCGGCTGCGGACGCGGCGGGTCGGCGACCTCCACGGCCCCGCCGGGCCCGTCCAGCGGCTCGGGACCCTCGGCGGCGTTGCGGTCCGGCGCGCCTATGGCGTACGACCGCCCGACGCCCTCCGTCCCCGGCATGCGCCGCGGCTGACCGCCGGTCAGGGACGGCTGCTCCTGGGGCGGCTGGGGGTGGGACTGGGGCTGCGGCTGGGGCCGGCCCGCGCCCTGGGTCTGGCCCGCGCCCTGGGTCTGGCCCGTGGCCTGGCCCTGGGGCTGCTGGGGTCGGCTCGGCGGCTGCGCGGCGGCGGCGGCCGGCTGGTCGGCACGCGCGGCCGCCGGGTCGGGGGGCGTACCCAGCTTGCGGCGCCGGCCCGAACCGCCCGGCTGCTGCGGGACGGGGGTGGCCGTCGGCTGCTGCACCTGGACCGCCTGCCGGTTGAACGGCACGCCCTGGCCCAGCGTCCGCACGCTGATCGCCCGCCCCTGGGTCGAGTTCGGGTCGACGGGCGCGGACGCCTCGGCGGGCAGCGGCTGCGCCGCGCGCGGGGCGGGAGCGTTCTCGGGCGGCAGCGGCGTGCCCTGGCTCGGCGTGGTCGCGGGAACGCCCCGCGGGGGCGCTGGGGCCGCGGGCGCGCTGGGGGCCCCGGGGGCGGGTGCCGACGCGGGGCCGGTGGTGCCGTCGGGTGCTGCGGGGGTCTCCGTGCCCGGTGCGGCGCCCGGCGCTTCTGGAGTGGCCGCGCCCGTAGCGGTGGCGTCCGGTGCGGTCGCGTCCGTACCGGCGCCCGGCATGTCCGTGGCGGCTGCCGGCCAGGGCTGCGGCGCGGGCTGACCGGTAGCGGGCCGGCCGGTGCCGGTCTGTCCGGTGGCCGGCTGGGCGCCCGCGGTCGCGTCGGCGGGGTGGGGTTGCCCGGGGTGGGCGGCAGCGGCCGGTGCGGGCACCGCCCCCGGTGCGGCCGGGGCGGACGCCTGCTGACCGGCGGTGCTCTGCGGCGGAACGGGCGCTCCGTGCACGGGTGCCGACGGGACCGTTGCCGACGGGACCGGACCGCTCCGCGCCGGCCCGGGCGGGGCCGCCTCCGCCTGCTGGGCGGTCCCCGCCCGGCGCCGCCGTCCGGTGGGCGCCTCGGCCGGGTGCGGCTGCGGCGGGGTGTGGTCGTCGGCCTGGTCGTGCGGTACGGCGTCGTGCCGGCCGTCGTCGACGAGGGCGTCACCGGGGACGGCCGGTCCGGGCAGCGGACCGTGCCCCCGTCCGTGCTCCTGCCCCTGCTCCTGCTCCCGCTCCTGGCCGTGCCCATCGGGCGCCGTGGACGCCGCGGACGCCGCGGCCGCGGCCGCCGTTCCACCGACGGACCCCGCCGGCTCGGCCGCTCCCCGCCCTTCCGCCCCTCCGGGCTCCGCCACGGCGTCGGACGGCCGGTCCGCGTCGGCGGGCGGCAGGGCGAACACCTGACGGGGCGCGGCTTCCTGCGCGGCGGCGCGCTCGTTCGCGGAGGCCAGGGCGCGTCGCCTGCGCCCGGTGGGCCGGTCCGCGTCGGCCGGGTCCGACTCGCCGGCCTGGGCGGGCAGGGCCGGCGGCAGCGCCTGCTGCGCGGCACCGTCCCGCCGGGCGCGCCGTCCGGTCGGCGCGGGAACGCCCTGCGGCGGTACGGTCCCGCCCAGACCGGTGTTGGAGGCCGCGGCCCCTCCACCGTGTTCCCCGGCCATGACGACGGCGCCCTCGGACACTCCGGCGGGAAGCGCCATCGGATGCGCGGCCTCGACGGCGGCACCCACGTCCTCCGCCGGGCGACCGCGCCGACGCCCGGTACCGCCGGACCCCTCGCCCGGGGCGGCCTGCGCGGGAACCGGCAGCGGTGCGGACGCCGGCGCCACCTGTTCTTCAGCTTGGACCTGGGCCTGAGCCGCGCGTCGCCTGCGCCGTCCCGTCGGCGCGGCACCCGCGCCCTCGGGACCGTCCTCGGCGGCACCGGACCCGTCGGCACCCTCGCCCGCCGCCCCCGCGACCTCGCTCTCCAGGAACGCGTCGACGGACGCCCGCCGGGCACGCCGCCGCCCGCCACCGGAACCGGCCGTTTGCGCACCGGCCGGAGCACCGACCGTGCCCGCGGCACCCGCGGCATCCGCTTCCTCGGCCCCGCCCGGCCCCGAGGCCGGTGCCGACACCTGAGCCGACTCCGGTGCCGGACTCCGGTCCGCGACGGCTCCCGCCCCGCCCCCGATCGGCACCTCCAGCACGAACGCGCTGCCGCTCATCCCCGGCACCTCGTGGGTCTGGAGTACGCCACCGTGTGCCCGCACGATCCCGCGCACGATCGGCTCGTGCACCGGGTCTCCCCCGGAGTACGGCCCGCGCACCTCGATGCGTACGACCTCGCCGCGCTGCGCCGCCGCGACCACGACGGTGTTGTCCAGGTAGCCGCCGGTCGCCGACACGGGCGAGTTGCCGGTGGCGTCGACGCCCGCCACGTCCGCGACGAGGTGCGCGAGGGCGATCGCGAGCAGCCGGTGGTCGACCTCGGCCTCGATGGGCGGCGCGTGCACCGCGAACTGCACCCGTCCCGGCCCGATCAGCTCGACGGCACCGTCGACACCGGAGGCGACGACCGCGTCGAGCATCACCTTCGTACGGGCGACGCCCTCGTTGCCGACGTCGAGGCGCTGGTAGCCGAGGACGTTGTCGATGAGCGTGGTGATGCGCGAGTAGCCGGCCGACAGGTGGTGCAGCACCTGGTTGGCCTCGGGCCACAGCTGCCCGGCGTCGTCCGCGGCCAGTGCGGCGAGGTCCTGGCGCAGTTCGTCCAGGGGTCCGCGCAGGGAGCCCCCGAGGAGGGTGAGGAGCTGCTCGTGCCGGGCGGCGAGGGCCTCGTAGCGGTCCTTCTCCCGTTCGCCGAGCGCGGCGTAGCGGTCCGCGTCCGCGGCGACCTCCTCCGCGTGCTTCTCCCGCAGCTCCTCCAGCTCACTCACGTGCTCCTGGCGCAGGGCGGTCAGCTCGGCGGCGTGCTCCTCGGCGAGCCGCTCCAGTTCCTCGGCGTGCCGCCGCTCCGCGTCCTCGTGCTCCTTGACCAGCGCGTCGTAGGGGCGCCGGTCGGTGAAGGTCATCACGGCGCCGACGAGCTGGTCGCCGTCGCGCACGGGGGCGGTCGTCAGGTCGACCGGCACCTGGTCGCCGCTCTTGGAGAACAGCACCTGCCCGCGCACCCGGTGCTTGCGTCCGGAGCGCAGGGTGTCGGCGAGCGGGGACTCGTCGTACGGGAAGGGGGAGCCGTCGGCCCGCGAGTGCAGGACGAGGGTGTGCAGCTCGCGGCCGCCGAGGTCGCTGGCGCGGTAGCCCAGTATCTGGGCGGCGGCCGGGTTGACGAGGACGATCCGCCCGTCGGTGTCGGTGCCGACGACGCCCTCGGCGGCGGCCCGCAGGATCATCTCGGTCTGCCGCTGCGAACGGGCCAGTTCGGCCTCGGTGTCGACGGTGCCGGAGAGGTCGCGGACGACGAGCATCAGCAGTTCGTCGCCGGTGTAGCCGTAGTTGTCGTAGGCCTGCTGGCCGGTCTCCAGGTTGGCGCTGGTGACCTCGACGGGGAACTCACTGCCGTCGGTGCGCCGGGCGACCATGCGCGTCGGCTTGGTGCGCGCGCGGGGGTCGATGTGGTCGGGGCGCCGCATCGACCCGGGAATGAGCCGCGAGTCGAACTCCGGCAGCAGATCCAGCAGCCCGCGCCCGACCAGCGCCGTGCCCGGCGTCTCGAAGGCCTCCAGCGCGATGGTGTTGGCGTTGACGACGGTGCCGTTGGCGTTGACCAGGACCAACGCGTCCGGCAGCGCGTCCAGTATGGCTGCGAGGCGAGCAGCGCCTCGGGATGGCCTGCTGCTCACGAGACGCTTCCCTCCTGTTACCGCACTTGCCGACCGCCCGGGCCATCTTGCCAACCGGCCCGCGACGTGTCACGCGAGGGAGTCTAAGGGTTGGGGCCCGGCGGGCGGTGCGGGATGGGACGGAGGTCGCACGTGGGACTGACGCAGAACGTGTGACCGATGCCCCCGGGCGCCGCCCTTACGGCACCCGCCGGGCCGCCTACGACCGTCCCGGCGACCCCACCTCCGGCAGCAGCGGCACCATGTGGTCCCAGCGGGAGATCTCGCAGCCGTCGCGGCGGTCGTACGTCACGTCGACCGGGCGGCCGGCCCAGAAGCCCGTGACGTGCGCGGTGGCCGGGCCGCCGTACTGCATGGTGCAGACGCTGCCCTCGGGGACCGGCGCGAAGGCTTCCTGTCCCCAGCGCGTGTCGCGCTCGACGACGGCGCAGGCGCCGGCCGGGTCGGGATGGGTGCCGCCGGCGGGGCCGCAGGACAGCTCGTACGTGCCGTCGGCGTCCGGGCCGGCGTCCCGGACGGTGACGGTCAGGTGGTTCGTGGCCCGGGCGCCCGGGTCGGCGGCGGTGGCGGGGGTGTGCGGGCCGGTGGCCGCGGCCGGGTGCGCGGACAGGGCGGCGAGGCTCGCGACGGACAGGGCGGCGGCGCCGAGGAGGCGGGCGGCGGGGACTCGGGTGACCTGCAACATGACCTGACTAACGCGCCGGCCCGCCGGACGTTGCGCGACCGGCCGCGGACCACGCCGTAAGGCTTTGCCCTGCGGCCCGCCCGCCTAGTACCGTAGGGGTCGATTGGTGACAGCGCGCTCAACTGTGTCATCATCGGCACGCACCGCTCGCGCTCGCACGCGAGACGGTGATGTTGTCTGGAGGCGTCGCCTAGTCCGGTCTATGGCGCCGCACTGCTAATGCGGTTTGGGGCTTACCCCCCATCGAGGGTTCAAATCCCTCCGCCTCCGCACCGATCACCGAAGCCCCGGCCCACTTGGCCGGGGCTTCGGTGTTTTCGCAGGTCACAAGGGGTGCGGTCAATGGATTTCACATGACGGCGGCAGTCATGTAATGTTCTTCCTGTCGCCGCGAGCGGGCCGAAAGGGCCGGGAGCGACGGTAGAACTGAAAAGACAAGCACTCGTAGCTTAACGGATAGAGCATCTGACTACGGATCAGAAGGTTGCAGGTTCGAATCCTGCCGAGTGCACATGAGACAGAGGCCCCGGAGAAATCCGAGGCCTCTGTCGTTGTGCCTTCGGGCTGTGCCTTCGGGGGTGTTCCTCTTTCCTTCGCCTCCCTTGGAGCAGGTCCGCCCGGGCCGGGCGGACCTGTTCGGTGTCCCGCGTCAGGCGTTGTCCGCGGCCCTGCGGCGGCGTACGGCGACGACCGTGCCGGCGCCGAGTGCCACGGCGACGGCGCTCGCGATGCCGAGCGGCGCCAGTGCGGGGGACGTGCCGGTCTGGGCGAGGGTGCCGCCGGTGCCGGTGGCCGACGTGCGCACCGTCTGCGTCGTCTGCTCCGGGGTGCCGCCCTGGGGGGAGGTGCCCGTGCCCGTACCGGTGGCCGGTCGCTTGTCGTCGTCCTTGTCGGGCTTGCCGGGGTCGGCCTCGTCCACCGGGCCGGGGTCGCTGTCCGCGGGCAGGAGTTCGAAGTCGTAGCGGTTCATCGGGCCCCGGACGCAGGGCTTGTACGCGCTGGAGGCGTCGGCGGCGAACAGGGCGAAGGCGTCGGCGGCCCCGGCACCGGAGGCGACCTTCATCCGCAGCTTCACGTCGCTGTGCTCGCCGGGCTTCATGGTGTCGACGGGGGCGATGTGCTCGGGCCGGTTGCCGCCCAGGGCCTTCCAGCCGGAGCCGTCGGACCACTTGACCTTCAGCGTGCTCTTCGCGCCGCTGTCCTCGCCTTCCACGTGCACGAAGGCCAGGGGGTCCACGTCCAGCGTGCGCTCGGACCCGTTGGTCACGCGCAGGGTGAAGTCGACGGTGGTGCCGGCGACGACCTTGGACGGCAACCCCACCGCGCGTGCGGTCAGTCCGTTCTCTCGGACGCATTCCTTCGCGGTGCCGAGCGCTTCCTCGGCGGCCTCCTTGGCCTCGAGGGCCTTTTCCAGGGCCGTCTGGAGCTTCCCGTACGCGCGTACCGCCGCCACCCGGGCGTCGTCCAGCGCGGTCTGGGCCGCCTCGGCGGCGGCGTCGGCCTCCTGCCTGGCCTCGACGGCCTCCGCCAGGTCGGTCTCGGCGGCCTCCAGGGCCTGCTGCGCCTCGGCCTTCTCGGCGTCGGTCCCGGCCGCCTCGACCGCGGCCCGCGCGTCCGTGACGGCCTTCTCGGCGGCCGCCTCGGCGTCGGCCGCGTCCTTGGCCGTCTTCTTCGCGGTGATCGCGGCCGCCTTGAGCGGGTGGGTCTCGGAATCCAGCGCCGCCATGGTGGCGTCGACCGTCTTCCTCCCCTCCTTCTCGGCGGCGACGGCGTCCTCGTACTCCTTGGCCGCGTCCGCGGCGGCCTTCTCCAACTCCGCGTACGTGGGCTGGTTCTGCGTCTGCGCCGCGGGTGTCCCGGCGGCGAACGCCGGAGCGGCGGTGAGCAGTACGACGGGAGTGGCGACCGCGACCGCGGCGGCCACGGACAGGGAACGACGGAGTCTCACAAATGGGCCCTTCATGGGGGAGAGACGGTGGGGGCCGGCCGCCGAGAGTGTGGGGGTCGGCCTGAATGTGTGATGAGTTTATGATCAACAGGGCCTTCCGTGCCGGGCAATACCGCGGCACAGGTCTGTCGCAGACGCGTCGCAAGGTCGCACCGCCCGGTGAAGACGGCCCGTGACTGTGTCTAGGGTGTGCCCATGTTGCGACGACGCGTCTCCATATCCGACAGGCCGACCGCCACCCGGCCGAGCCTCGACGGAGGCATCCGGTGAACAAGCCGCTGAGGGCCGTGGCGATCTTCTGCGGGCTGCTGGTGCTCGGCCTGCTGATCCGCGCGAACTGGCTGCAGTACGTCCGGGCGCCGGAGCTCGCCTCCGACACCAAGAACCGACGGGTGCAGATCGAGCAGTTCTCCACCCCGCGCGGCGACATCATCGTCGGCGGGCGGGCCATCACGGGCTCCACCGAGACCGAGGGCGACCTCAAGTACAAGCGCACCTACGCCAACGGGCCGATGTACGCGCCGGTGACGGGGTACGCGTCGCAGGCCCAGGGCATGACGCTGCTGGAGAAGACGTACGACGGCATCCTGACCGGCAAGGACGACCGGCTGGCGTTCCAGCGGTTCGCCGACGTCGTCAGCGGGGAGGGCCGCCGGGCCGGCTCGGTGGTCACCACCATCGACCCGAAGGCGCAGAAGGCCGCCTGGGACGGGCTGACCAAGCTGGAGGGCGCCCGGGGAGCCGTGGTCGCGCTCGACCCGAGCACCGGCAAGGTGCTGGCGCTGGTGTCGGCGCCCTCCTACGACCCGTCCACGTTCTCGGGCGGCACCTTCAAGGAGTCGGACCGCTTCGTCGCGCTCACCAAGGACAAGCGCAAGCCGCTCGCCAACCGCGCGCTGCGCGAGACCTACCCGCCGGGCTCCACCTTCAAGATCCTCACCGCGGCCGCCGCGCTGGAGCACGAGGTGGTCACCGACATCAACGCGCGCACGGACGCCGAGTCGCCGTACAAGCTGCCGCAGTCCAGCACCAAGATCGGCAGTGAGGCCGGTGACGCGGTCTGCAACAAGGCCTCGATGAAGGTCGCGATGCAGTGGTCGTGCAACAACGTCTTCCTCGACGCCGCGGCCAAACTGGGGCCGGAGAAGATGCGGGAGACGGCCGAGAAGTTCGGCTTCAACGAGGACGTCTACTCCGACGACTTCGGCGACCTGCTCGCCACCAAGAGCCTCTACCCCGAGGACCTCGACCTGCCGGGCACCGCGCTCACCGGCATGGGACAGGGCAGCCTCACCAGCACGCCGATGCAGATGGCCATGGTCACCGCCGCGCTGGCCAACGACGGCAAGCTGATGCAGCCCTACATCGTCGACGAGGTCAAGGGCCCGGACCTCGACACGCTGGAGAAGACCGAGCCCGCGGTGATGAGCGAGGCGGTCTCCGCCGAGACCGCGCAGAAGGTCCAGCAGATGATGGAGTTCACCGCCAAGGAGGGCAGCGCCAAGCGCGCCCTGATCGAGGGCATCACGGTCGGCGGCAAGACGGGTACCGCGCAGCGCGGTGTCGACGTGGACGAGAAGGTGCCCTACGGCTGGTTCGTCTCCTACGGCAAGAAGGACGACGGGTCCTCCGTCGCCGTCGCCGTCTTCATCGACCCGACCGACATGGACATCTCCCGATCGGACATCTCCGGTGGACGTCTCGGCGCGCCCATCGCCCGGGACGTCATGAAGGCGGTCCTCCAGCAGTGAGGCGGAGGGCGGTGGCGGGTCAGGCCCGGCCGGCGGCGTCGTACGCCTCGCGGGCCCGTTCCACCGCCGCCATCCGCCGCTCCGTCCAGCGGGCGAGGCCCCGGACCTGTTCGGCGGCCTCCCGGCCGAGGTCCGTGAGGGAGTAGTCCACGCGGGGCGGGATCACCGGCTTGGCGTCCCGGTGGACCAGGCCGTCGCGCTCCAGGGTCCGCAGGGTCTGCGCCAGCATCTTCTCGCTGACCCGGCCGATCTCCCGGCGCAGTTCGCTGAAGCGGTAAGGGTGGTCCAGCAGGGCGATCAGGGCCAGGGTGCCCCAGCGGCTGGTGACGTGCTCCATGACCAGGCGTTCCGGACACGTCGGGTCGCTTCCCATCATGCTCATACCGTACGTCGAGGCGGGCACTGTCTTCTGGTCAGTGCCCGCCTCGTCGCTGCCGGTGGCGTTGTCAGTGGTGCCGTCTACGCTCGGCGGGGATGGCACAGACGTGGAAGTGCTCGGGGCTGCGGTGGGCGGCGGACGGTCCCGTGCTGACGTGGGTCGGGGGACGGCGCAGTGCGCTGGTCCGGGGCAGGAGGGTGGCCTTCGGGGTCGTCGAGGGGGGTGAGCGGACATGCGTGGGGGCACGGGGGCACGCGTGCCCGGTGCGGGCCGGCGTGCCGGGACGGAGCACGGGGGCGCGGTGCGAGGAGTGCGCGCGGCTGGACCGGGCGCACTCCGTGGCCGCCGACACCATCGCGGACGATCCGCGGCCGTACCGCGTCTACCTGGCGTGGTTCGGGCCGGGCCTCGTCAAGGTCGGGATCACCGCGTACGAGCGGGGGGCCGCCCGGCTGCTGGAGCAGGGTGCCGTCTGCTTCAGCTGGCTGGGCCACGGCCCGCTGATGGCCGCACGGCGGACGGAGGAGCTGCTGCGGGCCGCGCTGGGGGTGCCCGACCGCGTTCCCTACGCACACAAGCGTGCGGTGCGGTCCGGGCTGCCCGGGTCGGAGGGGGAGCGGGCGGCCGAGATCGCGGAGCTGCACGCGCGGGCGGTGGCGCTGGGCGGCTGGCCTCAGTCGCTGACGCCGGCGCCGTTCCGGGGCGTGGACCATGCGGCCGCCTTCGGCGTCGCGGAGGGCGGGGCCGAGGGCCCGGGCGCCGTGGGGGAGGTGGCCGAACTGGTGGCGGGCGGTGCGATCGGGGGCGGGCTGGTGGCCGTCGCGGGGCCCGATCTGCATCTGGCGACGGAGCGGGGGGTGATCGTGCTCGACTCGCGGCTGATGACCGGGTGGGAGTTGGTGCCGGCCGGGGGTGAGCCGTGTGCCGTGCCCGTGCGGGAGTTCAGGGGCGCGGCGGCCGGGGTGCAGGACGGGCTGTTCTGACCCCTTGTCCCGGCCTCTTGTCCCGGCCTCTTGTCCCGGCCTCTTGATCCGGCCCCTTGTTCCGGGGGCGGGCCGGGCGGGATCGTGGCCCCATGAGTGATCACGAGGCCGGACAGGTCCGCCGGTTCTGGGAGGGGCTCGGGCTGCCCGGGCTGGTCGACGTGCACACGCACTTCATGCCCGAGCGCGTGCTGCGCAAGGTGTGGGGCTACTTCGACTCCCTCGGGCCGCTGACCGGCGGCGTCGAGTGGCCGATCACCTATCGGAGGGAGGAGGACGAACGGACGGCGCTGCTGCGGGAGTTCGGCGTGCGGTCCTTCACCGCCATGCTCTACCCGCACAAGGCGGGCATGGCCCGGTGGCTGAACGGCTGGGCGGTGGACTTCGCCCGCCGGACCCCCGACTGCCTGCACACCTCCACCCTCTTCCCGGAGCCCGGTGTCGAGGCGTACGTCCGCGAGGCGGTCGAGGCGGGGGCGCGGGTCTTCAAGGCGCACGTCCAGGTCGGCGCCTACGACCCGGCCGACGAGCTGCTCGACGGCGCGTGGGGGCTGCTCGCCGAGGCGGGGGTGCCGGTCGTGATCCACTGCGGGTCCGGGCCGGCGCCCGGCAAGCACACCGGGCCCGAACCGATCGCCCGCGTACTGGCCCGACACCCCCGGCTGCGGCTGATCGTCGCGCACATGGGGATGCCCGAGTACGAGGACTTCCTGGACCTCGCCGAGCGGTACGGCGAGGTGCGGCTGGACACCACCATGGCGTTCACCGACTTCAGCGAGCGGCTCGCCCCCTTCCCCCGGCGGGCGCTGCCCCGGCTGGCCGGCCTCGGCGACCGCGTCCTCCTCGGCACGGACTTCCCCAACATCCCCTACCCCTACCTGCACCAGCTGCGCGCACTGGAGCGGCTGGACCTCGGCGACGCGTGGCTGCGGGGCGTGTGCCACGACAACGGGGCCCGGCTGTTCGGGCTGCCCGGGCACTGACGGCGACCGGTCGCTCCGGCCGGGCGGTGCCTGGGAGGCCCCTGTGGGTTTCTCAGGAAAATCACAGCTTGGCGAAAGAGTGCTCTCAGAGCGCACCGCCAAGGTGTCCGGTATGACCACGACCTCGCCCCAGGGGCGCACCGAACTGCTGAGGCCGGACGGGAGCCCCGTCCGGGTGCTTGTAGTGGACGACGAGCTGTCCATCACCGAACTGCTCTCCATGGCCCTGCGCTACGAGGGCTGGCAGATCCGCAGCGCGGGCGACGGCCACGGCGCCGTCCAGGCCGCGCGCGACTTCCGGCCCGACGCGGTCGTGCTGGACATGATGCTGCCCGACATGGACGGGCTGAGCGCGCTGGGGCGGCTGCGCCGCGACCTGCCGGACGTGCCGGTGCTGTTCCTCACCGCCAAGGACGCGGTCGAGGACCGCATCGCCGGGCTGACCGCGGGCGGGGACGACTACGTCACCAAGCCGTTCAGCCTGGAGGAGGTCGTCGCCCGGCTGCGTGGACTGATCCGGCGCACCGGTGCCGCCGACCGGCGCTCCGAGTCCGTCCTGGTCGTCGGCGACCTCACCCTCGACGAGGACAGTCACGAGGTGACGCGGGGCGGCGACGGCATCCACCTCACCGCCACCGAGTTCGAACTGCTGCGCTTCCTGATGCGCAACCCGCGGCGCGTGCTGAGCAAGGCGCAGATCCTGGACCGGGTGTGGTCGTACGACTTCGGCGGGCAGGCCAACGTCGTCGAGCTGTACATCTCCTACCTGCGCCGGAAGATCGACGCCGGACGCGAGCCGATGATCCACACCCGGCGCGGAGCCGGCTACCTGATCAAGCCCGCGGTGGCATGAGCGGACGGCGGCGACCGCGTCCGCGGACCTTGCGGACGCGGCTCGTCGTCGCGTCCGTGGCGCTGATCGCGGTGGTGTGCGCGGTGATCGGCACGGTGACGACGGTGGCGCTGCGGTCGCACCTGTACGACCAGCTGGACAAGCAGCTGGGCGAGGTCGCGATGCGGGTGTCCGGCTTCGGCCCGCCCGGCGACGCCGGACCCGGTGACCTCCAGCCCGGCGGCGACGGCCCGCGGCGGATGGACCTGGACGAGTTCGTCACCCGCGGGCCGCAGCCGCTCGGCACGATCGTCGCCGAGGTCCAAGGCGGTGTCGTCGTCGACGCCAAGTACGGCGAGAAGGACGACGACAGCACCGACTTCAGCGGTATCAGTTCGGTAGCCCTCACCGACGCGGAACGCGCCGCGCTTGCCTCCGCACCCCGGGACGGGAAGACGCACACCGTCGAGATCGGCGACCTCGGCGACTACCGCGTGGAGTACAGGGACGGCTACTACGCCGCCGTCCCCACCTCCGAGGTCACCGGCACCGTCAACACCCTGGTCATCGTCGAGGCCAGCGTCACCGCCGCCGGACTCGTCGCCGCCTGTCTCGCCGGTACCGTCATCGTCGGTGTCGCCACCCGCCCCCTGCGCAGGGTCGCCGCCACCGCCACCCGCGTCTCCGAACTCCCCCTGCACGCGGGCGAGGTGAACCTCACCGAACGCGTCCCGGAGTCCGAGTGCGACCCGCACACCGAGGTCGGCCGGGTCGGGGCCGCGCTCAACCGGATGCTCAACCACGTGCACGGTGCGCTGCACGCCCGCCAGGCCAGCGAGACGCGGGTACGGCAGTTCGTCGCCGACGCGAGCCACGAGCTGCGCACGCCGCTCGCCTCGATCCGCGGGTACGCCGAACTCACCCGCCGGGGAGGGGAGCGGGTCGGCCCCGACACCCGGCACGCACTGGGCCGCATCGAGTCCGAGGCCGGGCGGATGACCGGGCTGGTCGAGGACCTGCTGCTGCTCGCCCGCCTGGACGCCGGACGGCCGCTGGAGTTCGGGCGGACCGACCTCGTACCGCTCGTCGTGGACACCGTCAGCGACGCCCGCGCGGCCGGGCTCGACCACAACTGGCGCCTCGACCTGCCCGACGAACCGGCGACCGTCTCGGCGGACGCCGCCCGGCTCCAGCAAGTGCTGGTCAACCTGCTGGCCAACGCCCGCAACCACACCCCGCCCGGCACCACCGTCACCGCGCGCGTGCGGCGCGACGGGGCGTGGCTGTGCGCGGACGTGGAGGACAACGGGCCGGGGATACCGGCCGGGCTGCTGCCGCACGTCTTCGAGAGGTTCGCGCGCGGCGACTCGGCCCGCTCCCGCGCCACCGGCTCGACGGGCCTCGGGCTCGCCATCGTGCAGGCCGTGGCGGCCGCGCACGGTGGCGCCGTGACCGTCGACAGCGTGCCCGGACGGACCGTCTTCACCCTGCGCCTGCCGGCCCTGGAGAGCACGCCGGCGCACTCACAGGCACAGCACAGCGTCACCACACGGGTGCGACAGGGGAGTTGAGAAGTGTCGGTCCCATGCGAACCGACTCTTCTCCCGGCTCCCTGCCGGCGCGGGAGCATCTCCCGGCCGCAGGAGCCGCTACGCCTGTCCTGGACGTAGTGGTCCCCGTCCACAACGAGGAGAAAGACCTCCGGCCGTGCGTCCTGAGGCTGCACGACCACCTCACGCGGACCTTCCCGTACGGCTTCCGCATCACGGTCGCGGACAACGCCTCCACCGACGACACCGCGCACGTGGCCGCCCGGCTCGCGGCGGAGCTGCCCGAGGTCACGGCCCGCCGCCTGGAGCGGAAGGGGCGGGGCCGGGCCCTGCGCACCGTCTGGTCGGCCTCGGACGCCCCCGTCCTCGCCTACATGGACGTCGACCTGTCCACCGACCTGAACGCCCTGCTGCCGCTGGTGGCGCCGCTGATCTCCGGTCACTCGGACCTGGCGATCGGCTCCCGCCTCGCCCGCAGCTCACGCGTGGTGCGCGGCGCCAAGCGGGAGTTCGTCTCCCGCTCCTACAACCTCATCCTGCGCGGCTCCCTCCAGGCCCGCTTCTCCGACGCCCAGTGCGGCTTCAAGGCGATCCGCCGGGACGTCGCCCAGGTGCTGCTGCCGCTGGTGGAGGACACCGGCTGGTTCTTCGACACCGAGATGCTGGTGCTCGCCGAGCGCGCCGGGTGCCGCATCCACGAAGTGCCGGTCGACTGGGTCGACGACCCCGACTCGACCGTGCACATCGTGCGGACGGCGACCGACGACCTCAAGGGCGTGTGGCGGGTCGGCAAGGCCCTGGCCACCGGTTCGCTGCCGCTGGACCGGCTGGCCCGGCCGTTCGGCGACGACCCGCGTGACCGGGAGCTGACCGGCGTACCGCAGGGCCTGGCCCGGCAGCTCGTCGGCTTCTGCGTCGTCGGCGCCCTGTCCACACTCTTCTACCTGCTGCTCTACAGCGGCTTCCGCCTCTTCGCCGGTGCGCAGCTCGCCAACGCGCTCGCCCTGCTGGTCTCGGCGGTCGCCAACACCGCCGCCAACCGGCGGCTGACCTTCGGCGTGCGGGGGCGGGGCGGTGCGGTGCGGCACCAGGCGCAGGGGCTGGTGGTGTTCGGCATCGGTCTCGTATTGACCAGCGGTTCGCTCGCCGCCCTGAACGCGGCGACCGCGGACCCCGGCCACTCCACGGAACTGGCGGTGCTGATCGCCGCCAACCTCGCGGCCACCGTGCTGCGCTTCCTGCTCTTGCGCGCCTGGGTGTTCGCGGACTCGACGCGGTCGGCGACCGAGCCGGGGGACGGAACCGACCTGAGGGACGGACGATGACGACCCACCACGGCCTGCGGCGGGGCCCGTGGCGGTACCTGTGTAAGGGCCGGTGGAGGGGCCTGTGGAGAGGCCGCCCCGAAGACCCCCGATGGGTGCGCCCGGCCTTCCTCGGCCTGCTGCTCGCCACCGCGGTGCTGTACCTGTACGACCTGAGCGCCTCCGGCTACGCCAACTCCTTCTACTCGGCGGCCGTGCAGGCGGGCAGCCAGTCCTGGAAGGCGTTCTTCTTCGGTTCGCTCGACGCGGCCAACGCCATCACCGTCGACAAGCCGCCGGCCGCGCTGTGGCCGATGGCGCTGGCGGTCCGGATCTTCGGGCTCGGCTCCTGGGCGATCCTCGTCCCCGAGGTGCTGATGGGCGTCGCGACGGTCGCCGTCGTGTACGCGGCCGTGCGCCGCCGGTCCGGCCCCGCGGCCGGGCTGATCGCCGGTGCGGTGCTGGCCCTGACGCCCGTCGCCGCGCTGATGTTCCGCTTCAACAACCCGGACGCGCTGCTCGCGCTGCTGATGTCCGTGGCCTGCTACCTCGTCGTCCGCGCGCTGGAGGACGGCCGGACCAAGTGGCTGGTGTGGGCCGGCGTCGCGATCGGCCTCGCCTTCCTGACGAAGACCCTCCAGGCGTTCCTCATCCTGCCCGCCCTCGCCCTCGTCTACGGCGTCTGCGCGCCGGTGCGGCCGGGGAAGCGGCTCGGGCAGCTCGCGCTCGCCACCCTCGCGATCGTCGTCTCCGGCGGCTGGTGGGTGGCGGTCGTGGAGCTGTGGCCCGCGTCGTCCCGCCCGTACGTCGGCGGCTCGCAGAACAACAGTTTCCTGGAGCTGACCTTCGGCTACAACGGCCTGGGCCGGCTCAACGGCGAGGAGACCGGCAGCGTCGGCGGCGGCGGTGGCCCCGGCGGCGGCAGCGGCGGACAGTGGGGCGAGACCGGCTGGGACCGGATGTTCAACTCCGAGATCGGCGGCCAGATCTCCTGGCTGCTCCCGGCGGCCCTGATCCTGCTGGCCGCGGCGCTGGTCGCGCTGCGCCGCGGCGGCCGTACCGACGCCGCCCGCGCGTCCCTCCTGGTCTGGGGCGGCTCGCTGCTGACGACCACGGCCGTCTTCAGCTACATGGCGGGCATCTTCCACCAGTACTACACGGTCGCCCTCGCGCCGTACCTCGCCGCGGTGGTCGGCATGGGCGCGGCCACGCTGTGGGAGCGGCGGGAGCGGGCCTGGGCGTCCCTCGCGCTGGCCGCCGCGGCCACGGCGACCGCGGCCTGGGGGTATGTGCTCCTCGACCGCACGCCCGACTACCTGCCGTGGCTGAAGTGGCTGGTCCTCGTCACAGGCCTGGCCGCCGCGCTCGGGCTGGTCTTCGCCGGGCGGCTGGGGCGGCGGGCGGCGCTCGCGGCGGCGGGGCTGGGGATCGTGGCGTCGCTGGCCGCGCCGACGGCGTACACGCTGAGCACCGTGCGGGAGGGACACAGCGGCTCCATCGTCACGGCCGGTCCGTCCGGCGCGAGCGTGATGGGCGGCGGGGGACCTCCGGGCGGTGGGGGTGGCGGTGGCCGGGGCGGTGGTCCGGGTGGCGGCGGCTTCCCCGGAGGCGCACCGGGCCAGAACGGCCAGACGGCCCCGAACGGCCAGACGGCCCCGAACGGTCAGACGCCCCCGAACGGCCAGACGCCCCCGAACGGCCAGGCAGCCCCCGGCGGTCAGCCAGACCCCGGTGGCCAGAACGGCCGGACCGGCGAGGCCGGCGCGGGCGGAGGCGGCGGCATGGGCATGGGCGGCCTGCTCAACGGCGCCCAGGTCGGCACCGAGGCGAAGAAGCTGCTGGAGACCGACGCCGACGACTACACCTGGGCGGCCGCCGCGGTCGGCTCCCAGAACGCCGCGAGCTACCAGCTCGCCACCGGTGAGCCCGTGATGGCGATCGGCGGCTTCAACGGCACGGACCCGTCGCCGACCCTCGACCGGTTCAAGGAGTACGTCGCGGACGCCAGGATCCACTACTTCATCGCCGGCGGAACGGGAGGAGACATGGGCGGCGACTCCGGCACCTCGTCGCAGATCGCGTCCTGGGTCGAGGCCAACTTCGAGGAGGTCACGGTCGGTTCGGCCACCTTCTACGACCTGACCCGACCGACCGCCTGATCGGACGACGAATTGCTCAGCTGTACAGCGTATAGGAAGCCCTATACGCTGTACAGCATGACGACGTCCTCCCCCGAACAGGAACAGGAACCCGGCCGGGCGCCGACCGCGCCCGCCGTCCAGGGCCACCCGCAGCGCTGGCTGATCCTCGGTGTCATCAGCCTCGCCCAGCTGACCGTGGTGCTGGACAACACCGTGCTGAACGTGGCCATCCCCTCACTCACCGACGAGTTGGGCGCGGCCACCTCCGACATCCAGTGGATGATCAACGCCTACTCACTGGTGCAGTCCGGCCTGCTGCTCACCGCGGGCAGCGCCGCCGACCGCTACGGCCGCAAGAAGATGCTGACCGCGGGCCTGGCACTGTTCGGTCTGGGCTCACTGGCGGCGGGCCTCGCGGACAGCACCGGCCAGCTGATCGCGGCCCGCGCCGGGATGGGCGTCGGCGGCGCGCTGCTGCTGACCACCACCCTGGCCGTGGTCATGCAGATCTTCGCGCCCGAGGAGCACCCCAAGGCGATCGGCATCTGGAGCGCGGTGAGCGCGCTGGGCTTCGCCTGCGGGCCGCTGATCGGCGGTTTCATGCTGGACCACTTCTGGTGGGGCGCGATCTTCCTGATCAACCTGCCGGTCGTGGCGCTGGGCCTGGTCGCGGTCGTGACCCTGGTCCCGGAGTCGAAGAACCGGCAGGGCGACCGTCCCGACCTGCCGGGTGCCCTGCTCTCCACGATCGGCATGGCGGCGCTGGTCTACGCGATCATCTCCGGCCCCGAGCACGGCTGGACCTCCGGCCGGGTCCTGGCCACGGCGGCCGTCGCGGTGGGGGTGCTCGCGCTCTTCGCGTACTGGGAGAGCCGCATCCCGTATCCCATGCTCGACCTGGCCTTCTTCCGCAACCAGCGGTTCACGGGCGCGGTCGCCGGGCTGATGCTGATCACCTTCGGTATGGGCGGCGCGCTGTTCCTGCTCACCCAGCACCTGCAGTTCGTGCTCGGGTACGACCCGCTGGAGGCGGGGCTGGCGACCGCGCCGCTGGCGGCGACGGTGGTGGTCCTGAACTTCTCCGGGATCGCGGCCAAGTGGCTGGTCAAGCTGGGTACGCCGGTGGCGGTCATGCTGAGCATGGTGCTGATGTCGGCGGGCCTGGTGGCCATCGCCACGCTGACCGGCGTCGGCTATCCGGGCACGCTGCTGGGGCTGCTGCTGATCGGCGTGGGGTGCGCGCTCGGCAACCCGGCCATGGCGCACGCCATCATGAGCTCGATCCCGCCGGCCAAGGCGGGCGTCGGCGCGGGGATCAACGGGACGCTCGCGGAGTTCGGCAACGGGCTGGGCGTGGCCGTGCTGGGCGCGGTGCTGAACTCGCGGTTCGCGGCGCTGGTGCCGGTCGCGGCGGCGTCGTTGCCCGCGGCGCTGGCCTCGGCGGAGGGGGAGGCGGAGCGGGAGCGGGTCGTCGACGCGTTCTCCTCCGGGTTGGAGAGCAGTCAGTTGGTGGGGGCGGTGGCCGTGCTGGCCGGCGGGGCGGTGGCGTCGGTGTTGTTGCGGAGGGCGGAACGGGCGGGCGCCTGAAAGCTCGGGGGTGGGAGTGTTCGCGCGGCTGCGGGCTTCGTCGTGGCTGGTCGCGCCCGCACGGCGGAGCCGTACATTGACGCTGTCCCGCGCCCCTGGAAGGGGCGCCTAGCATGACCGGCATCGGTGAGCGAGGTAGGTGCGTATGGCGAAGGCGGGTCGGGGAGCGCGGGCCAGTGTGTGGCTGGTGGGCGAAGGCCGGCGTGGCGGGCGGCGTGGCGGTCAGCCGTCGGGGCTGGACCGGGAGCGGATCACCGAGGTCACGGTGCGGCTGCTGGACGCCGAGGGGCTGGCCAAGTTCTCCATGCGCCGCCTGGCCGCCGAGCTGAACGTCACCGCCATGTCCGTCTACTGGTACGTCGACACCAAGGACGAACTGCTCGAACTCGCCCTGGACGCGGTCTTCGGCGAGCTGCGCCCCCTCGACCCGGAGGCCGAGGGGGACTGGCGCGAGCAGCTGCGCGCACTGGCCCGGGACAACCGGTCACTGCTGGTGCGCCACCCGTGGATGTCCCAGCTGGTCGGCACCTACCTCAACATCGGTCCGCACTCGATGGAGTTCTCCCGCGCGGTGCAGGGCGTGATGCGGCGCAGCGGACTGCCCGCGCACCGGCTGACCGGGGCGATCTCGGCCGTCTTCCAGTTCGTGTACGGCTACGGCACCATCGAGGGCCACCTCTTCGCCCGCGCGGCCGACACCGGAATGAGCCCGGACGAGTACTTCCAGGACTCCATGAACGCGGTGGCCGAGTCGCCGGACACCGCCCCGGACGTCATCGCGGAGTCCCGGGCGATCATGTCGGCCCGCGGCGGTGAGACGGTCGCCGAGATGCTGGACCGGGACTTCGAGTTCGCGCTGGACCTGCTGGTCGCGGGCGTCGAGGCGATGGTCGAACGGGGCTGACCCGCCCCGGACGTCAGCCGTCCGACGCCAGCCGCGCCGGGAAGCCCCCCGTGGCCACCGGTCCCCACTTCTCCGGCGTCACCCGGATGATCGACTTGCCCTGTGCCACCATGGCCCGCCGGTACTCGTCCCAGTCGGGATGCTCGCCTGCGATGTTGCGGTAGTACTCCACGAGCGGCTCGACCGATTCGGGGCTGTCGACGACCTCCGCCGTGCCGTCGATCTGGACCCAGGGGCCGTTCCACTCGTCGCTGAGCACGATGACGCTGACCCGCGGATCGCGATGCGCGTTGCGGGTCTTGGCCCGTTCGGGGTACGTCGAGACCACGATCCGGCCCGAGTCGTCGACCCCGCAGGTCAGCGGCGACCCCTGCGGGCTGCCGTCGGCCCGGCGGGTCAGCAGGATCGCCCGGTGCCGGGGGCGTACGAAGTCCAGCAACTCGTCGAGGGAGACGCGGGTGTTCGTCGCGATGTTCGGTGCCATGCGGTCACCCTAGAGGCTGTCACACGCTGTCCCCTCTAGGCCGTGCTCCCGCTTCCGGGCCCGCTCGCCGCACCGCTCTCCTGGCGCAGCGCCTCCGCGAGGTTGTCGTACACCGGCACGTCCCGGCGCAGCCCGGACAGCTCCAGGACCCGGCTGGGCACGCCCTTCGGGGCGGCCACCACTCGCAGCCGGGCGCTGCCGGGCAGGCGGCGGCGCACCTCGTCGAGGAGGCGGACGCCCTGGGAGTCCATGAAGCGGGTCGCCGTCAGGTCCAGGACGAGGACGCGCAGGCCGGCCGAGTGGTGTTCCACGGCGGTCATGATCAGGGGGAGCAGCCCCGTGGCGTTGCAGAAGTCGATGTCGGGGGGCAGCGCGAGTACGGCGCAGCCGGGTGGATCACACGGCTCGCAAGGTCGGGGTTGGAAGGTCACGGCACTCACCTGCAGACGTCCGTCCGGCTTCCGGGAAGGCCGCTTCCTGACCCGTGCCCCATTCCATCACGCCGTCGCGAGGATGGGGAAGGCGCCTGCTCGGTCCGTCGACCGGGCGTCACCGGAGCGCAACCGAGCAGCTAGAGTGCTGTCCGTCCTGTGCTCGCAGTCAGGAATGTGCTGCGGAGCTCTCCTGCGCACGGCCACCGGGTCGTGCACGCCGAAGAGGTTCGTGGTGGCTGCGTCCGAATTTACTGATTTGCCGCGTTTTCCGGTGGGCTTCGAGCTGGCCGAGACCCTGACGTCGGCGGCCCGGCAGCTGCATGGAACGGGCACCCCGGACGACACCCTGAGCGCCGCGGTCCAGCTGGCGGTGCGCCTGCTGCCCGGCGCCGAGCACGCCGGCATCTCGGAGATCCAGCGCGGCCGGCTGCGCACCCTCGCCTGGACCGACGAGGCCGTACGCTTCGACGCCGACTCCCGGCACGGGGGCCGCGAGCCGCACCCGGACTGGGACCGCCTGTGGACCACCCCCGTGGTCCGGACGGACGACAGCGAGGCGGACGGCGGCGGCAACGCCCTCTCCGGTCTCGGCCTGCGTTCGGCCCTGTCGCTGCGGCTGCGCGCCGACCGGCGCCGCCTGACCGTGCTGACGGCCTACGCCCGTAAACCGCAGGCCTTCGACGAGGACGCCACCCGCATCGGCCGCCTGTTCACCGCGCACGTCTCCCTCGCCCTGGACTCGGCGACCGTGCGGGAGCAGCTCACCGAGGCCATGCGCACCCGGGACCTGATCGGCCAGGCCACCGGCATCCTCATGGAGAGACTGGACATCGACGCGGCCGGCGCCTTCGACTCCCTGGTGAAGGCCTCCCAGCGGGAGAACGTGAAGCTGCGCGACCTCGCCCGCCGCATCGTCGACGCGACAGGCGGCGCGGGCGGCCGAGGCGTGACGGAACGCTGACGGGATATCCGTACGTGCATGACCTCGGAGACCTCTGACACGCTCGACCAGGCGATAGCCCGCAGCCAGGGTCTCGACACCCTGCTGCGCGACCTGACCGACCGCGCCGTCGGCCAGGTCCCCGGCGCCGTGGCCTGCTCGGTCACCGTGCGCCGCGCCGACCGGCTGCTGACGCTGGCGGGGAGTTCCGGGCTGCCCAGCGGCCTCGATCTCCGGCAGTACGAGAACGGCTCGGGGCCGTGCGTGGACGCCGCCGAGACGGAGAGCCCCCGCTACTCCCCCGACCTGGCCACGGAGACCCGCTGGCCGTCGTACACCGAGTACGCGCTGGCCACCGGCGTGCGCTGTGTGCTGGCGCTGCCGATGGCCGTCGAGGGCGAGACGGGTGCCGCGCTCAACTTCTACGGCATGGAGCCCGACTCGCTGGCCGAGGGACGCGAAGCGGCCCGCGCCTTCGCGGAGCGGGCCGCCGACGCGGTGAACGAGGCCCTGCGCCTGGAGCGGCAGCGGGCCTCGGCGGCCGACGTGCGCACCGCGCTGCTCTCCCGCAGCGTCATCGACCAGGCGGTCGGCATCCTCATGGCCCGGGAGCGCATCGACGCCCACCGGGCCCTGGCGCGGCTGCGCCGTGCCTCGCAACACCGGAACATCAAGCTCCGGGACCTGTGCGGCGAGCTGGTGGCCCAGGCGTCCGGCGGCGCCTCACGCGGCCGGCAGTGACTCCCCCTGGACCGCCTGGATGTCCAGCTCGACCCTGAGGGTCGTGCCGATGGCGGCGATGCCGGCCTGGAGGACCTGGTTGTAGTTCATGGCGAAGTCCTCGCGCCGCAGCTCCGTGGTGGCGCGGAACGCCGCCCGGGTGCCGCCCCACGGGTCGGCGCCGGTGCCGAGGTAGGCCAGGTCCAGGTCGACCGGGCGGACCACGCCGTGCAGGCCCAGCTCGCCGTGGACGGTCCAGCGGTCGGGGCCGGCCTCGGTGACGCCGGTGGAGCGGTAGGTGATCTCCGGGTACCGCTCGGTGTCCAGGAAGTCGGCGGAGCGCAGGTGGGTGTCGCGCATGCCGTTGCCGGTGTCGACGGAGGCCGCCCGGATCACCGCCTCGACCCTGGACTTGGTCACGTCGTCCGGCGCGATCTCGACCGTGCCGGCGAACTCCGTGAACCGGCCGTGCACGCTGGAGATGCCCAGGTGCTGGGCGACCGCGGCGACGCTGGAGTGCGCCGGGTCGATGGTCCACGGCCCCGGCGGCGGCAGCTCGCTGCCGCCCTGGCGGGCCAGCGTCACGGTGCCGACCTCGGCCCGGCCGCCGGCGGTGACGATCGCGCTGGACGCGGCCGGCGCGTAGCCGACGGCGGTGACGATCACGGTGTACGCCCCCGGCGCCAGCGCGGTGGTGTCCCGCACGGTGCCCTCGGTGTCCGCCTCGGCGCGCAGCACCTGCGTGCCGGTCATGTCGGTCACCGTGACGACCGCGTGCGACACGGCCCATCCGTCCCGCGTTCGGATCCTCGCGGTCAGTCCCATCCCGTTTTCTCCCTGCAAAGGCTCAGAAAGTGGTCGTAAAGAAGCCGGCCCGTGGTGGGCGGGCGCACCTCCGCTCAGAGCGCGCACGCCACCACGGGCCGGGGACTCGCTACTCGCCGGGGTGGGCGAGTTCGATGTCGTGGCCGTCGGCACCCGGGCCGGCGACCGTCAGGGACGTCGCCACCGGCGGGTAGCCGGTCGCGATCACGGTGTACTCACCGGCGTCCAGGTCGGTGAAGGCGTACGCCCCGTCCGCGCCGGTGGTGGCCGTGCCGACCACGTTGCCGGCCGCGTCGACCAGCGTGACGCGGGCGTCGGCCAGCGGACCGTGCGGAGCCCGCACGACGCCCTGGACCTGCGCACCGGCCTGGAGGTCGATCTCGACGCGGGTGACACCCGTGCCGCCCACCTCCAGGGGCAGGGCGCGCGGACGGTGGCCGGCGGCGTTGACCGCGACGGTCACCGTGCCCGGCACCAGCTCGGTGAAGGCGAAGTCGCCCGCCTCACCGGTGGCGGCGGTGGCCAGCAGGTCACCGCGGACGTCGGTCACGATCACCATGGCGTCCTTGACCGGCAGCCCGCTCTCCACGGCGCGCACCAGGCCGGTGAGCCCGCTGGTGCCGCTGAGCAGGATGTCGTAGGCGACCGGCTCGTCGTTCACGACGATCGTCGACGCCTGCGGCTGGAAACCGTCGGCGGAGGCGATCAGGACGTACGAGCCCGCGCCCGGCGCGTCCACGGCGTAGGAACCGTCGGCCTGGGCGACCGAGCGGCCCAGCTGCCGGCCGCCCAGCGAGATCAGCGTGACCGCGGCCTGCGGGACCGGTGCGGACTCGGCGCCGCGGACGAAGCCGCGGACCGCGATGCCGCCGGAGACGGGCGCCGGGGGCTCACCGGAGCCGGCCGCGGTGGCGACGGCGGCGAGCCGCTGCGTGGCCGCGGGCTGCGTGCCGGAGTCGGCGACGGACGGGGCGGCGACCACACCGGCCGGAACCGGCTCGGCGGCGACCCGGGTGGCCTCGGCCGGAGCCGGAGCCGCCGGGGAGGCGGTCTCGGCGGTGGCCTCCGCGGCCTGGGCGAGGGCGCCCGACGTACGCAGCGGGACCTCCTTGATGAAGAGGGTCACGATGAAGCCGAGGGCGGCGATCGGCGCGACGTACAGGAAGATGTCGGCGATGCCGTGCCCGTAGGCGGCCTCCAGCCACTCGCGGATGCCCGGGGGCAGCAGGTCCATGTCGGGGATGCCCCCGCCGGTGGCCTTGGCGGCGCCCGCCTGCTCCTGCGGGCTGAGCTGCCCGATGGTGTCCTGGGCGTAGTGGCTGATCCGGGTCGACATGATCGAGCCGAGTACCGAGACGCCCACCGCGCCGCCGAGGGACCGGAAGAAGGTCACCACGGAGGAGGCGGCACCCAGGTCCTGCGGAGCCACCTGGTTCTGCGTGCAGAGCACCAGGTTCTGCATCATCATGCCGACGCCGAGACCCATCAGCGCCATGAAGATCGCGATGTGCCAGTACGGGGTGTCGTAGCGCATGCCGCTCAGCAGGCCCAGGCCCGCCGTCAGCAGCACGCCGCCGGCCAGCAGCCAGCCCTTCCACTTGCCGGTCTTGGTGATGATCTGACCGGAGACGGTCGACGACACGAACAGGCCGCCGATCATCGGGATGGTCATGACGCCCGACATGGTCGGGGACTCACCGCGGGCCAGCTGGAAGTACTGGCTGAAGTAGACGGTGCCCGCGAACATCGCGATGCCGACGAACAGCGAGGCCAGCGAGGCCAGGGTGATGGTGCGGTTCCGGAACAGGCGCAGCGGGATGATCGGCTCGCTGGCCTTGGACTCGACGAGCAGGAAGATCAGCGTCAGCACGATCGCGCCGCCGACCATGACGCCCGTCTGCCAGGACATCCAGGAGTACTTGTCGTCGGCGAAGGTGACCCAGACGAGCAGCAGGCAGACGGCGGCGGTGATGAAGAAGGCGCCGGCCCAGTCGACCTTGACCTTCCGCTTGGTCACCGGCAGGTTCAGCGTCTTCTGCAGCACGATCAGCGCGATGATCGCGAACGGCACGCCGACGTAGAGGCACCAGCGCCAGCCGAGCCAGCTGGTGTCGGTGATGACGCCGCCGAGCAGCGGGCCGCCGACGGTGGCGACGGCGAAGGTGGCGCCGAGGTAGCCGGAGTACCGGCCGCGCTCGCGCGGGGAGATCATCGCGGCCATGATGATCTGGGCCAGGGCGGACAGACCGCCGGCGCCCAGACCCTGGATGGCACGCGCGGTGATGAGCATGCCCGCGTTCTGCGACAGGCCGGCCACGACGGAGCCGAGGACGAAGACGCAGAGGGCTATCTGGACCAGGGCCTTCTTGCTGACCAGGTCGGCGAGCTTGCCCCACAGCGGGGTGGAGGCGGTCATCGTCAGCAGCGACGCGGTGACGACCCAGGTGTAGGCACTCTGGCCGCCACCGAGGTCGCCCACGATCTCGGGCAGGGCGTTGGTGACGATGGTCGAGGACAGGATGGCGCAGAACATGCCGAGCAAGAGCCCGGACAGCGCCTCCATGATCTGCCGGTGCGACATCGGAGCGTCTCCGGCGGAGCCTCCCCCGTGCTTGGCATGAGCCCGCACACCGGCTGGTGTGGTCGTTGCCATGGACTTCCTTTGCTTACTTCGTGGTGGTCGCGGGTGTACGGGTGGTCTGTTCGACCTCGGGTGGTGCGGGCGGCCGGGCCGGTGCGGACCGGCAGTCGTCGAAGCTCGCCCTGAGCCTGGTCATCAGCCGGGTGAGCTGGCCGACCTCGTCGTCGCTCCAGTCGCTCAGGCGGTGGGCCAGCAGCTGGGTCGTCCGCTCCGACAGCTCGTCGAGCAGGGCCTGGCCCGCGGGCGTCAGGCGCAGGATGCGCGAGCGCTTGTCCGCGGGGTCGGGGGAGCGTTCGATCCAGCCCCGGTCGGCGATGTGCGCGACGTGGCGGCTGGTCACCGACATGTCCACGGCCAGCAGCTCGGCGAGCTTGCTGATGCGCATGTCCCCGTGGCGGCCGAGCAGGGTCAGTACGGCGGCGGAACCGCCGGGGCAGTCGGCCGGCAGCATGCGGCCCATCTCCCGTTTGACGGCGCCGAAGGCGCTGAACTGTCGGATCAGCTCCTCGTACTGCGCCCTCTCGGCCATGCGCACCTCCCGCATTCGTTGCTTAGGGCAACCATAGAAGCAGTTGGTTGCTACAGGCAAACAAAAACGGTCATGCGGCCATAAAAAGTTGGCAAAGGCAAGTATTGCGAAAGTAAACGCGCAGGTGGCGGGTGGTGGGGGACCCCAAAAGGGTTCGGCGGCCCCGCACTTGGGGCCCCACCGAGGATTCGCTAGTGTCTCGGCCCATGGCTAACAACCAGGGCACCCAGGGCCCGCAGGGCAACCACGACCCCGCCGGCAGCACCCAGATGTTCCGCGCGTTCGTCGACGACGCCCCCCAGTCCCGGCAGGCGGCCCCCGCCGCCTCCTCCGGCCCCCGCGTCGGCCTGATCGTCGGCATCGTGGTCGCCGTGGCGGTCGTCGCGGCCGTGGCCTGGCTGGCGCTGGCGTAGGCCTGTCGCAGCAGCCGGAGCGCAGCCGGAGTACAACCGGCGCCTGGTGCGGGCGCGCATACGCGACGGTGACCGCCGCGGCACCCCTGCGGGGCCGCGGCGGTCACCGGAATGCCGAGGACCGAGGACCGGGCGTCAGTCGGAGATGAGTCCCTCGCGCAGCTGCGCCAGGGTGCGGGTCAGCAGCCGTGAGACGTGCATCTGCGAGATGCCGACCTCCTCGCCGATCTGCGACTGGGTCATGTTGGCGAAGAAGCGCAGCATGATGATCCGCCGCTCCCGGGGCGGCAGCTTGGCCAGCAGCGGCTTGAGGGACTCGCGGTACTCCACGCCCTCCAGCGCCGTGTCCTCGTAGCCGAGGCGGTCCGCGAGCGAGCCCTCGCCGCCGTCGTCCTCCGGGGCCGGGGAGTCCAGCGAGGAGGCGGTGTAGGCGTTACCCACCGCGAGGCCGTCGACGACGTCCTCCTCGGAGACGCCCAGCACGGCGGCCAGCTCGCCCACGGTCGGGGAGCGGTCCAGCTTCTGGGAGAGCTCGTCGCTGGCCTTGGTCAGGGCCAGGCGCAGCTCCTGGAGCCGGCGCGGGACGCGCACCGACCATGAGGTGTCCCGGAAGAACCGCTTGATCTCGCCGACGACGGTCGGCATCGCGAAGGTCGGGAACTCCACGCCCCGCTCGCAGTCGAAGCGGTCGATCGCCTTGATCAGGCCGATGGTGCCGACCTGGACGATGTCCTCCATCGGCTCGTTGCGCGAGCGGAAGCGGGCCGCCGCGTAGCGCACCAGCGGGAGGTTGAGCTCGATCAGGGTGTCCCGGACGTAGGCACGCTCGGGGCTGTCCGCGTCGAGGGCGGCGAGCCGCAGGAACAGGGAGCGGGACAGGGTGCGGGTGTCGATGGCCTCCGGGGCCGCGAGGGCCTGGGCCGGCACGGCGTCGAGGGTCGGTACGGCTTCGACGGCCTGACCGTCGTCGACGGAGCCGACGGAGTCGATGGAGCCGACGGGGCCGAGCGCCTCGAGCGTGTCGGGCGCGGTCTCGCTCTCCGCGAGCGCGAGCACCTTCGAGCTGCCCTGGTCTGCGGACATGCCACCCCCTTTGGGTCGCGGGACGGTCACGGCACACGCTCCCGGGACGGGAACGCAGCCTTCACCTGAATACCGGAGCCGGAGCTCCGGCAAACGCGTCTCCGGCAGAATGTCACATGTCGGCAACGCGCTGTAGTGACATGTCGACATCCGAGACGCGAATTCCCCCTGGAAACAGGGGGTCTGACGGGCTTTCGGCCCGATTCCGCCCGCAACGGCCCTGGTGAGCGATTCGCTCTCCCCGGTGACCGTTCGCTCGTGCCTTCGAATGCTTCCCGCGCTGTGGCGAGACTACGCCTCGATGCGGTTGGCGGACCTCAACCGCTGGAAACTGCGCGCCAGTAGCCGCGAGACGTGCATCTGCGAGACGCCGAGTTCCGCGCTGATCTGCGACTGCGTCAGATTGCTGTAGTAGCGCAGCAGCAGGATCCGCTGCTCCCGCTCCGGGAGCTGGACCAGCAGGTGCCGCACCAGGTCGCGGTGTTCGACCCCGTCGAGGGCGGGGTCCTCGTAGCCGAGCCGGTCGAGCAGGCCGGGCAGCCCGTCGCCCTCCTGCGCGGCCTCCAGCGAGGTGGCGTGGTACGACCGCCCCGCCTCGATGCAGGACAGCACCTCCTCCTCGGTGATGCGCAGCCGCTCGGCGATCTCGGCGGTGGTCGGGGAGCGCCCGAAGGCGGTCGTCAGGTCCTCGGTGGCGCTGTTGACCTGCACCCACAGCTCGTGCAGCCGGCGCGGTACGTGCACTGTTCGGACGTTGTCGCGGAAGTACCGCTTGATCTCGCCGACGACGGTCGGCATCGCGAACGTCGGGAACTGCACGCCCCGTTCGGGGTCGAAGCGGTCGATGGCGTTGATGAGCCCGATCGTGCCGACCTGGACCACGTCCTCCATCGGCTCGTTGCGGGAGCGGAAGCGGGCGGCGGCGTAGCGCACCAGCGGCAGGTTCGCCTCGATGAGCGCCGCGCGCACCCGGTCGTGCTCCGGTGAGCCCGGCGTGAGCCCCTTCAGCTGCCCGAAGAGCACCTGGGTCAGGGCCCGGGTGTCGGCGCCCCGGCTGCGCTGCTGCGTGTTCTCCCGCGCGGGCGCCTCAGTGGTGGCCTGGGCCGGGGGCGCGGGCGGCGCGGGCGGTGCTTGAGGCGCAGTACTGGCCGGCACGGTCAACTCCACCTCGTGATCGTCAACTCTTCCGTCACTCATCCGTCAAAAGCGGTCATAGCATCACAAGACATGTGCACTGTGTGCAAGCACCTCATAACGTCGTGTTGAGTGAACGAACGCAGATCGGCCCCGCACCGATCAGGTGCGGGGCCGATCTGCGCGGCGAGGAGCTAGAACTCGTAGTCGGCGATCACCCAGGTGGCGAACTCCCGCCACAGCGCGACGCCCGCCTGGTGTGCGGGGTGCTCCAGGTACCGCTTGAGGGCGTCGGCGTCGTCCACGGCCGAGTTGATGGCGAAGTCGTAGGCGATGGGCCGGTCGCTGATGTTCCAGGCGCACTCCCAGAAACGCAGCTCCTCGATCCGGCCGCCGAGCGCGCGGAACGCCTCGACGCCCTCCACGACGCGCGGGTCTTCGCGCTCCACGCCGTCGTTGAGCTTGAACAGCACCAGGTGGCGGATCATCACTTTCCTCCGTTGGCGGCCCAGGTCATGAAGTCGCCCACGGCGCCCGCCGCGTCGGAGATGCCCTGGAAACCTATCTGGACGTAGTCGGCGGCCCTGGCCGGATCCGTGATGATCACATACAGCACGAAAACCACGAGTGCGTAGACGGCGATCTTCTTCGCGTTCACCGCCACCGCGGCCTCCCCTGTCCCTTGTTGCACGCCTTTCGATCGCACATGATCGCACGAAGGGCCCCGTCTTTCGACGGGGCCCTTCAAAAGCGGTAGCGGAGGGATTTGAACCCTCGGTGACTTGCGCCACACTCGCTTTCGAGGCGAGCTCCTTCGGCCGCTCGGACACGCTACCGAGACAGACCTTACAGCACAGTGCCGCATGGTTCGAAATCGGTATTCGGGGCCGGTCAGCGGTCGCGGAAGAAGTCGGTCAGCAGCCGCGCGCAGTCGTCCGCGAGGACGCCCTCGATCACCTCGGGACGGTGGTTGAGCCGCCGGTCGCGCACGACGTCCCACAGGGAGCCGGCCGCGCCCGCCTTGTCGTCGCGGGCGCCGTAGACGACGCGGTCCACGCGGGACTGCACCAGCGCGCCCGCGCACATCGTGCACGGCTCCAGGGTGACGACGAGGGTGCACCCGGCCAGCCGCCACTCCCCGAGCGTCTGAGCCGCCCGGCGGACGGCGAGCACCTCGGCGTGGGCCGTGGGATCGCCGCCGGCCTCGCGCTCGTTGTGCCCGGCGGCCAGCACCGTCCGTCCGTCCGGCGCCAGCACGACGGCACCGACGGGCACGTCACCGCCGAGCGCGGCCCGCCCGGCCTCGGCCAGGGCGAGCCGCATCGCCGCCCGCCACGGATCGCGCACCGGGTCGGGCGGCGCGGAACGTGCCGGTTGTTCTCCCACGTCCTGTCCGGTCAGCGCACGGTCTCCAGCACTTCGGAGGCGCCCAGCGCCTCGGCGATCTCGCCGACCGCGTCCCCGGACATCGAGCGCAACTCCTTCTCGCTCACGCCCAGGTCGTCCAGGACCTCGGCGTCACCGACCGGCCCGTGCGGCACGGCCTCCCCGGCACCGGCGGCCGCGTCACCGCCGTCGGCACCGTCCTCGTCGTCGTCGGACTCACCGTCCTCCGTGCCGTCGAGGTCGAGGGCATCGAGGTCGTCGCCGTCGTCACCGGGCTCGCGGCCCAGCAGTTCGTCGGTGAGCAGGATCTCGCCGTAGCTGCTGCGGGCCGCGGCGGCGGCGTCCGACACGTAGATACGGGGGTCCTCCTCGCCGTCCACCCGGACGACTCCGAACCACGCGTCCTCCTGCTCGATCAGCACGAGCACCGTGTCCTCGTCGGGAGAGGCCTCCCGGGCCAGGTCGGCCAGATCCGACAGGGTCTCCACATCGTCGAGCTCAGTGTCGCTCGCTACCCATCCCTCTTCGGTGCGCGCGAGCAGTGCGGCGAAGTACACCGTGACTCTCCCACTGGTCATAGGCGTGCCGGTTGGGGGTCCCCCCGGCGGAGGCTGCGGGCGGGGGAGCGGTGCTCCGAGCCCCACCCACTCGGAATCGTGGCAGAAACAAGGCCGTCAGGGGACGTCTTCGGCGCCCTGTGTCCGGCAGTTTTGCCCGGGGACCCGACTCGTCGCCACCACGTGCGGATCGTACGCGGATTTCTCCCGCCACCCGCGTACTCCCGTCGCCCCAACACCGGCGCGGCGCGCGATCTTCCCCCGCCGGGCGGCGGAACTACCAGCGGAAGGTGCGCATGCGCATCGCGTGGCGCAGCCGGGCGGTCTTGGCGCGGCGCGGCTGCACGCGGTCCCGCAGCTCCCGGGCCTCCGCCAGGTCCCGCAGGAACTGGGCCCGCCGCCGTCGTCGGGCCGCCTCCCGGTCCGGCTCCGTGCTCCGCTCAGCCCCGCTCCCGGCCCCCCGCTGCTCGCCGAGGGACGGAGTGTCGTAGAAGTCCCGGTCAGGCACAGTCTCACCACCCAGCGTCCGTCCCTCCCACCTTCCCCCGACCGGGCGGTTTGACTCCAGCGAGCGAGTGAAGCGTCCGCCTGGGGGCCCGGTTACTGTGGTGGGCATGCGTCTCCACGTCGTCGACCACCCCCTGGTCGCCCACAAGCTCACCACGCTGCGCGACCAGCGCACCGACTCCGCGACCTTCCGCCGCCTCGCCGACGAGCTGGTCACCCTGCTCGCCTACGAGGCCACGCGCGACGTGCGCACCGAACAGGTCGACATCCAGACGCCGGTCGAGCGGACCACCGGCGTCAAGCTCTCCCACCCGCGCCCGCTGGTGGTGCCGATCCTGCGGGCCGGTCTCGGCATGCTGGACGGCATGGTCCGGCTGCTGCCGACCGCCGAGGTCGGCTTCCTGGGCATGGTGCGCAACGAGGAGACGCTCCAGGCCTCCACGTACGCCACCCGCATGCCGGACGACCTCTCCGGACGCCAGGTGTACGTCCTGGACCCGATGCTGGCCACGGGCGGCACCCTGGTCGCGTCGATCCAGGAGCTGATCAAGCGCGGCGCGGACGACGTGACGGCCGTGGTGCTGCTCGCCGCTCCCGAGGGCGTCGAGCTGATGGAGCGCGAGCTGGCCGGCACCCCGGTGACGGTCGTGACGGCCTCGGTCGACGAGCGTCTCAACGAACTGGGCTACATCGTCCCCGGCCTCGGTGACGCGGGCGACCGCATGTACGGCGCGGCCGAATAAGCCGTACGTCCGTCAGCAGCCCTTCTTCTCCGCGCTGGGCGTCGGCTGCGGCGCGGCCAGTGCGGTCAGCGCCGCGTCGGCGTCCGCGGGCTTCGCCAGCCCCTTGAAGGCGTCGCCGATCATCAGATCGACCTCGGCGCCCTTGCGTGCCGCGTCGGTACGGCGTTCGGCGCCGGGCAGCTGGGTGCCGAGCACGGCCAGCGAACTCTTCAGAGAGGCGGAGGGCCCGAGCAGGATTCCCGCACCCTTGATCTTCTTGTCGTACTCCTTGGGCGCGTTGCTCACCTCACCGATGCGGAAACCGCGCTTCTTCAGCTCGTCGGCGGTCTTCTGGGCGAGCCCGCTGCGGGTCGTCGCGTTGAGCACGTTGACGGTCACCTGGGCGGGCTTCGGCAGTTTCACCACCGCGGGCGCGGCGCTCGCCTTCGCGCGGGTGGTCGGGCAGTCCGCGGCGGCACCGACCGCGCTCGCCTTGTCCCCGCCGGTGAAGACGTCGATCAGCTGGAGCGTGCCCCAGCCGAGCACGCCGAGAACGGTGACGCAGGCGACGGCGACGACCGCGAGCCTGCCGCGTCGCCGGGCCGGTCGCATCCGCGGGTACCGGTCCCCCGTGATCTTGTACTGGCCGCCCATGCCAGGGGGAGTGAGCATGCTCATGAACGCAGCGTAGTGCGCTCCGGCGGTGATGCCTATTAGATGATCAGTCGACGTTCCGGGACCCGGTGCGATGCAACCCGAACGGATCAAACCCGAACGTCGCGGGGCCGGTCGGCCGAGCTCAGTCGAGCTCGAGCACCCGCGCGTGCAGCACCTGGCGCTGCTGGAGAGCCGCGCGCACCGCACGGTGCAGCCCGTCCTCGAGATACAGGTCGCCCTGCCACTTCACGACGTGTGCGAAGAGGTCGCCGTAGAAGGTGGAGTCCTCGGCCAGGAGGGTCTCCAGGTCGAGCTGGCCCTTGGTCGTCACGAGCTGATCGAGGCGGACCGGGCGCGGCGCGACGTCCGCCCACTGCCGGGTGCTCTCCCGGCCGTGGTCGGGGTACGGCCGGCCGTTTCCGATGCGCTTGAAGATCACACGGAAAGCCTACCGGCCAAGTCGTCGCGGGCGCAGCCATGGCGGCGGAGTGCGGCGCTGGAAATGACGCCGTAAACGGGGGCAAACAGGTCCGGGCGCACCCGGGGCGGAGACGGCCGGACCGCCTCCGCCCCGCTCGGCCGCCTCGGTCAGTCCCGCCTCCCCTCACGCGCGGACGGCCGGGGTTCGCTCGGGACCTGCGGCTTGCCGGTGCCGGGAGGCGGAGTACGGCGGGCACCTTCGGCGCGCAGGAGGGCGCGCAGGACTGCGTAGGGGTCGTTGGGCATGGCTGTCTCCCTCGTTCCTGTTCCTGTTCCTGTCGTGGGACGGACGGACCGGACGGACGCCCGGCACCGGCCCTGTCAGCAGCGCAGGACCACGGAACGAGGGGTGGACGGCAGCCCGGCCGGCACGGGGAGTGCGAAGGACCGCTGCCGAGGACCGGCCGTCGGCGCCGACGTAGGCGCCGCGCACGGGGGCACGACCCCGCGCCGGACGCTTCGGGCCGGTGTGCGCGTGGCGGTGTCGAGATGGTCGTACTCGCCGACGCCCCCGCCGCTCGCGCCAGCCACCGGCACGGGCGGCGCCGCCTGGCCCGTGACGTGGGCGCAGGGCAGGGCGAGGGCGAGCAGCAGAACAAGGACCCGCAGCCACGCACCACGACGCCCGGCGCGGAGGGTGGCGTACGGTGCGGGGCTCACGTCGGTTCGTGTCCCCGCCGGGCGCACCGCGCCCATCGCGCCGGTACGAGAACCGCCCGCTCGGCGTAGCGGCGCGTCCCGTTCACAGCGTGCGCGGGACCTGACGGGCGCGCCGGCGCAGGCCCACGGCCGTGACGATCTCCACCACCCCGACGACGACCAGCCACCAGCCGCCGACCAGCATGAGAACCGTCGCCGACTCGACCGGCGAGTCGATCAGCACGATCCCGGCGACGACGGTGACGACGCCGAGGAAGACGTGCCAGCCGCGCGCGGGCATCGCGGGGTCGTGCACGGCGGCCACGATCTGTGTGACCCCGCGGAACAGCCAGCCGATGCCGATCCACAGCGCCAGCAACAGCACCGACTGCAAGTGCCCGCGGAAGCAGAACAGGCCGAGCAGGATCGACACGGCACCGCTGATGAAGGCGAGGACCCGCAGCGAGGTCGTCCGGTGCGTGCCGAAGGCGGCGGCCAGTTGGAGAACGCCGCTGACGACGAGGTAGAGGCCGAAGAGCACTCCGGCGGCGAGCAGCGACGCGCCCGGCCAGACCAGGACGAGCACGCCCAGGACCAGGGAGGCGGCCCCGGTGAGCAGCACGGTCTGCCACGCGGTGCGGGACAGCAGGTGCAGGGGCCCATCGAGGGCCGGCTCGGGTTCGTGCTCGCGCTCGTGCTCGCGCCGGCCGGCGGTCCGGGTGTGCACCCCGCGGTCGTCGTACGGCTGACTACCGGGAGCGCCGCTCGGTGGCTCGGTCATGCTCCATGCTGGGAACGGCACGGTGGGCTGCGCCACTTGGGGTGGGCTGTCAGGCTGACGGTGCGTGGGGCATTGGGGCGGTGTTCGGGGGCCGGCGTTTCCTTCGTGCCCGGCGTGGGTGTGGGCGCGGGCGGGTCGTGCGGCCCGGCGCTGCGGGGTGCCCGGCGTGGGCGTGGCCGTGGGGGTGGGTGCGCGGCCCGGCGCGACGGGGTGCCTCCCCCACTCTCGGCTCCGCTCGAGCGGGAGGTGCCCCCACCGCCCACCCGTGCCGCCCTGGGGGTACCTCCCAGGCCGTTCAGGCACTGGGGGAGGCACGACTGCCCGCAGCTACGGCAGCTGGGGCGGGCGGGGACCGCCCCGGCCGGGGCGGAGGGCGGCTGCCCGCAGCCAGGGCGGAACCGCGGCTGTCCGCAGCTGGGGCGGGAGGGCTACTGCCCGCGGCCGCGCGCGATGGCGCGGCACACCCCCGGTTGCGCACCCCGCGTGGACGGTCAGCCGCGTACGGCGGGAAGGGGACGTGTCGGGGGGTGTCCGCCCGCAGCGGTTGGCGCGTCCGCGCCGTTCACCCCCGTAGCCGACCGATTCCGCGCCGTTCCGAGGACGGACACCCCCCGGCGCGGCCCCGACCCACGGACAACCGACCGCCCTACGCGCACCCCCACCGGACAGCCACAGGCCGCCGCAGGCACCCCACCCGCTACTTGCCGGAGGCCTTCGCCTTCGCCTTCGCCGCAGCCTTCGCCTCCTGCTTGTACGCCCGCACCTTCGTCAGCGACTCCGGCCCGGTGATGTCGGCCACCGACCGGAAGGAGTCCGCCTCGCCGTAAGCCCCAGCCGCCTCCCGCCACCCCTCCGGCCGGACGCCGAGCTGCTTGCCCAGCAGGGCCAGGAAGATCTGGGCCTTCTGCCTGCCGAAGCCCGGCAGGTCCTGGAGCCGCTTCAGCAACTCCTTCCCACTGCCGACGCCCCGCCACACCGCCTCGGCGTCACCGTCGTACGTCTCGACGAGGTACCGGCACAGCTGCTGCACCCGGCCCGCCATCGAGCCGGGATAACGGTGCACCGCCGGCTTCTCGGAGAGCAGTGCCGCGAAGGCCTCCGGGTCGTACGCCGCGATGTCGTGCGCGTCCAGATCCTCCGCGCCCATGCGCCGCGCGATGGTCGACGGCCCCTTGAACGCCCACTCCATGGGCACTTGCTGGTCGAGCAGCATGCCCACCAGCGCGGCGAGCGGACTGCGGCCGAGCAGCTCGTCGGCCTCGGGGTCCTGGGCGAGGTGCAGTGTGACGTCCATACCCCCGATGATCGCAAGCAACGGCTCAGGTCGCGCGCCAGTACCCCAGCGCGTTCACCCGCTGCTTGGCCACGCCCAGCTCCTTGCGCACGTACGCCCCCAGCGCCCGCGTCGTCGCCGTGTCGCAGGCGATCCAGACGTACGGCTCGGAGGCCGCCCGCAGCAGCTCCGGCAGCTCCTCCTTCACCCGCGCCACCAGATGCGCGCCCGCGTCCCCGCGCGGCACGGTGCGGACCTCGTGCCGGTCGGGATCGGTACGGAACGGCAGGCCGTCCTCCGCGCCGCCGCCCTCGAACCAGATGGTCGCGGGCACCGCCCCCACCGCGTCGAGCAGCGAGTTCAGCGCGGGCAGCGACGCCGGGTCCGCGACCGCGAAGACGCGGGAGGGAAGGGGCTGCGGCACCTCGAACCCCGTGCCCTGGACCGTCGCCTCGATCGTGTCCCCCGCCTTCGCCGCCCGCGCCCAGTCACTCGCGCACCCCTCGTGCAGGGCGAACTCCATGCCGAACGTGCCGGCCTCCGGGTCCGGGTCGACCAGCGTGTACGCCCGCTGGTGCGGCTTGCCCGCGTTCTCGAACCACAGCCGCACCCACATCGTCGGATGCACCCCGGTCGCCGCCAGCATGCCGCCGTCGGTCAGGCGCAGCCGCCGGAAGTCCGGCGTCACATCCTCGACGTCCGTCACGGTGAACTCGAAGTCCTTGCCCCGCATCAGCTTGAGGACCGCGCCCTCCCAACCCCGCCCCTGCCCCATCGTTTCTTCACCCTTCACGTACTATTCGGCCACGACCAAGACTTAGGTGAGCCTAACCTAAAGGAAAGTAGAGGCACAGGGGTGAGCGCCGAGACATACCGCGACGCCTGGGGAATCCCCCACCTTCGCGCGCAGGACGCGGACGAACTCGCCCGCGCCCAGGGCCGGGTCACCGCCCGGGACCGGGCCTGGCAACTGGAGGTCGAGCGCCACCGCGCCCAGGGCACCTCCGCGTCCTTCCTCGGCCCCGAGGCCCTGTCCTGGGACCGCCTGGCCCGCCGCGCCCGCCTCGCCGACACCGCCCGCCGCTGCTTCACCGCCCTGGAGGAGAACGACCCGGAGACGGCCACCTGGGTACGGGCGTACGCGGACGGCGTGAACGAGGGGCTCGCCGCCTGCGACGCCCCTGAGTTCGCCCGCGTGGACCTCACCCCGGGCCACTGGGAACCCTGGACCCCGCTCGCCGTCTGGCTCGCCACGCACATCCTGTTCGCCGGCTTCCCCGCCAAGCTCTGGCGCGAGCACATCACCGCCCACCTGGGCCCGGACGCCGCCGCCCTCTTCGCCACCGACGGCCCCGGCACCGCCGGCAGCAACGGCTGGCTGGTCTCCGGCGACCGCACCGTCACCGGGCACGCGATCATCGCCGGGGACCCGCACCGCTTCATCGAGGACCCCGGCGTCTACCAGCAGATCCATCTGTCCTGCCCGGAGTTCGACGTCGTCGGCCTCGCCGTGCCCGGCGTCCCCGGCATCGCCCACTTCGGCCACACCGGCACGGTCGCCTGGGCCATCACCAACGCCATGGCCGACTACCAGGACCTCTACCTCGAACGGCTGCGCCGCACCGGCGCCGGCGTCGAGGCGCTCGGCCCCGACGGCACCTGGCACCGCGCCGCCCGGCACACGGAGACCATCCACGTCGCGGGCGAGGACACCGTCGAGGTCGAGATCATCGAGACCGACCGCGGCCCGGTGATCGCCGGCGGCCCCGAGGGCCTGGACGACGGCACCCCGGCCGCCCTCAGCCTGCGCCACCCGCCCCGCGTCACCGCCGACCTCGGCTTCAGCGCCCTGCTGCCGCTGCTGCGGGCCCGCCGGGTCGCCGACGTGGACCGTGCCCTGGACGCGTGGGCCGAGCCGGTCAACGTCGTGCAGGCCGCGGACACCGAGGGCGGGCTGCTGCACCGGGTGGCGGGCCGCGTACCCGTGCGCCCCGCCGCGAACGGCCTGCGCCCGGTGCCCGCCTGGGAGCCCGGCCACGAGTGGACCGGCTGGCACACCCCGCCCCGCGCCGGCCTCACCGACGGCGTCGCCGTGATGGCCAACCAACGCGGCCCGGCCGCCCCGCTCGGCGTCGAGTTCGCCCCGCCGCACCGCGCCGACCGCATCGCCGCCCTGCTCGCGGGCAGGGAACGCTGGTCGGCGGCCGACATGCCCGCGATCCACACGGACACCCACCTCGCCTCGGCCGGCCCCCTCCTGGACCACCTCACCGCACTCGACGGCCCACCCGGCGAGGCCATGACCGTGTCCCGGGAGGCCGCCGCCCTGCCGGGCGAGGCCACGACCCTGCCCCGCGCAGCCACCACCCTCCCCCACGAGGCCGCCGCCCTGTCCTCCGAGGCCGCCGCCCTGCGCGACCGCCTTCTCGCCTGGGACCGGCACATGGACGCGGACAGCGCCGACGCGGCGGCGTACGCGGCCGTCCGGGCAGCCGTCGTACGGCGGCTCGCGGCGCACCCGGCGCTGGCCCCGGCGGCTGTCCCGCCCGCGTACCCCGAGGTGCTCCAGCCCTGGCTCGCCCTCGTCCCGCGCGTCGCCTACGCCCTCGAACACCTCCTGCGCGCGGACGACCTGTACGGCATCGACCGAGCCGAGACCGTCCGCGCCGCCCTGGAGGAGGTGGCCGCCCGGCCCCCCGCCGGCACCTGGGGCGACACCCACCGCCTCGCCCCCTGGCGGGCCCTGCCGGACACCTCGGGCCGCCCGGAGCCCGCCCTGGCCGGCGACCACGACTGCGTGCTCTGCACCTCCGCCGTCCCCGGACTCACCGACCGCGCCGCACGCGGCCCCGCCGCCCGCTACGTCTGGGACCTGGCCGACCGGCAGCACAGCCGCTGGGTGGTGCCCCTCGGCGCCTCGGGCGCCCCCGGCTCACCCCACCACCGTGATCAGCAACCCCTGTGGCTCGGCGGCGAACTCGCCCCGGTGGTCACCAACTTCGACCGGCTCACGAAGGAAACCGATGACTGACCCTCACCCGCACCAGGCCGCTCCCACGCCGCCGTACGCCTCCCGCACCCCCGTCCACGAGCAGGAGCTCGGCGGCTTCGGCACCGTCCGCGTCCTCCCCCTCGACCCCGCCGCGGACGCCGACGCGATCCACCGCTGGGTGAGCGAGGAGCGCGCGGCCTTCTGGGGCATGACCGGCCTCACGCGCGATCAGGTCGCCGACGTCTACGCCCACATGGACACGCTCGACACCCACCACGCCTTCCTGGTCGTGAAGGACGACGCGCCGGTCGCGCTGCTCCAGACCTACGACCCCGAGGCCGACCGGGTGAGCGAGTGCTACGAGGCCGAACCCGGTGACATCGGCGTCCACCTGCTGCTCGCGCCCGCGGGACCGGAGGGCGCGCGCCCCGGCTGGACGGCCGCACTGGCCTCGGCCCTCATGGCGTACGTCCTCATCGGCCTGGACCGGACGCGGATCGTGGTCGACCCGGACGTGGGCAACGAGAAGGCGATCGCCCGTTTCCTCAAGCAGGGCTTCACCGCCGGACCGGCCGTCGTGCTGCCCGAGGTCGATCTGCCGGACGTGTACCTGCCGGAGAAGAAGGCGCAACTCGCCTTCCTCCGCCGGGAGGTAGCCTTCCCCGCGTGACGCGCACGCCGACCGCCGAGGACCTGATCGCGCACTACGGGCTGGAGCCCATCCCCCGGGAGGGCGGCCTGTTCCGCCGCACCTGGGCGGGCCCCGGGCGCCCCGACGGACGCCCCGCCGGGTCCGCCATCGTGGCGCTGTTGACCGCCCGCCCGGACGACTTCTCGGCACTGCACCGCCTGCCTTCCGACGAGGTCTGGCACTTCTACCTCGGCGATCCCCTGGAGCTGCTGCTCCTCGGCCCGGACGGCGGCACGCGCACCGCCGTGCTGGGGCCGGACGTCCTGGGCGGGCAGCACGTGCAGTTCACCGTCCCCGCCGGGACCTGGATGGGCGGCCGGGTGCGGACGGGCGGCGCGTGGTCGCTCTTCGGCTGCACGATGGCGCCCGGCTTCACCTACGGGGACTACGAGCACGGCGACGCGGCCTCACTCACGGCGCGCTACCCGGACCAGGCGGCGCGGATCGTGGAACTGTGCCGTCCATGACTCTCCCCACTCCCCCCACTCTCCTCGACGGACAGGTCGCCCTGGTCACCGGCGCGGGCGGCGGCATCGGCCGGGGCATCGCGCTGCGGTTCGCCGAGGAGGGCGCGGCGGTCGCGGTGCACTGCCGTACGGCGGTGGCGGCGGCCCAGGACGTGGCCGCGCGGATCCGGGACCACGGCGGCCGGGCGATCGTGCTGCGCGCCGACCTCACCGACGAGGACGCCTGCCGCGCCCTGGTCGAGGACGCCGCCGACTGGGGCGGCGGACGGCTGACCGCGCTGGTCAACAACGCCGGCGTGCAGCCGCTGCGGGAACTGCCCGGCACGACGGCCGCCGAGTGGCGGGAGGTCGTGGACACCAACCTCACGGGCGTCTTCGCGTGCACGCAGGCCGCCGCCGGGATCATGCGGGACCAGGACGGCGGCGGTACCGTCACCCACATCGCGTCCATCGAGGCGGGCGCCCCGGCCCCCGCCCACGCGCACTACAGCGCATCCAAGGCGGCGGTCGTGATGCATGCCCGTTCGGCGGCCCTGGAGTACGGGCCGTGGGGAGTGCGGGTCAACTCCGTCTCGCCCGGCCTCATCGACCGGGACGGCCTCGCCGAGGCCTGGCCGGACGGCGTACGGCGGTGGCGGCGGGCGGCGCCCACGGGGCGGCTGGGGCGGCCGGAGGACGTGGGCGACGCGTGCGTGTTCCTCGCCTCGCGGCTGGCGTCCTGGATCACCGGCCACGACCTCGTGGTGGACGGCGGGGTGACGGCACGCCCGTCGTGGTGAGGAACCGGCCGGGCATCCGCTGAGCGGCGCGGCCCCCGCATCCGTACGTATCCCCGAGGCAGTGGGTCCCGACGACGGAGTTGCGACGTGAGGCGTGGTGGCGGTGCGCGTGCCGTGGACCGGCGAGTGCGGGGGCCATGGGGGCGGCGGTGGCCGGTGCTCCTGGGCACCGTGTTCGCCCTGCTCGTGCTCGGCGTCGGCGGTGCCGGACCGGCGTCCGCCCACGCCGCCCTCCGCTCCACCGACCCCGGGGACGGCAGCGTCCTCCGGTCGGCCCCGCGCCACGTCACCCTGACCTTCACCGAGTCCGTCGGCCTGCGCGACGACTCCTTCCGCGTCCTGGACCCCGGAGGTCACCGGGTGCGCACGGGGGAGGCCGGACGTGCCGAGGGCCGTTCCGACACGGCCCGCGTCACGCTGTCGGGCGAGCTCGGCGAGGGCACGTACACCGTGGCGTGGCGGGTGGTGTCGGCCGACAGCCACCCCGTCTCCGGCGCCTTCACCTTCTCCGTCGGCAAGCCCTCCGCGGGGGCGGCCGCGGTGGACCCCGGCCCCACCGAGGACCCCGCGACCGCGGCCCTCCACCACATCGCCCGCTACCTCGCCTACCTGTCCGCCGCCCTGCTCATCGGCGCGGCCGCCTTCGTCGCCCTGTGCCGCCCGCCGGACCTCGCCCCGCTACGTCGTCCGCTGGTGGCGTCCTGGTGGGCCCTGCTGGCGTCCACCGTCGCCCTGCTGCTGCTCAGGGCGCCGTACGAGGCGGGGACGGGACCGTCGGCGGTCCTCGACGTCTCGGCCCTCGGCGACACGGCGTCGACCCGGCCGGGCGCGCTGCTGCTGGCCAGGCTGGCGCTGCTGGTGCCGGTGGCGTTCCTCCTGGCCCGCGCCGCCCGGCGCCACATACGCACCCCCGTCTCCGCCGCGGCGGGCGTCGCGCTCGCCGTCGGTCTCGCCCTGACCTGGGCCGCGGCCGAGCACGCCTCCGCCGGCATCCAGGTGCCGGTCGCGATGACGTCGTCCGTGCTGCACCTCCTCGCCACCGCCGTCTGGCTCGGCGGCCTCGTCGCCCTCCTCCTCACCCTGCGCGGCACCACGGACGCCGCCACCGTCGCCCGTTTCTCCCGCGCGGCCTTCGTCTCCGTGACCGTCCTGGTCGTCACCGGCGTCTACCAGTCCTGGCGCGGCCTCGGTTCCTGGCAGGCGCTCACCGGGACGACGTACGGCAGGCTGCTGCTGGCCAAGCTGGCGGCGGTCGCCGTGCTGCTGGCCGCGGCGGCGGTCTCGCGGCGGTGGACGGCGGCACTGGCGGATGCCGGGACAGCCGTACGGGAACGGGGGCACGCGCTTGAGAGGGTGCCGGCACGGGTGGGCGGACCGCCCGGGCCTCGGGAGGCCGCCCCGGAGCCGTCCGAGTCGGCGCCACCGGCCGGGACCGCCGTGGACGCCCACCGCCGGGGACTGCGGAGGTCGGTCATCGCCGAGGCCACCGTCGCGGCCGTCGTCCTCGGAATCACGACCGTGCTCACCAGCACCGTCCCGGGCCGCGCGGCGGCCGAGGCGGCGCGGTCCGCGCCGGCGGGCGGAGTCCTGCCCGCGTCCGTCACCACGATCCCCTTCGAGATCGGCGCCTCCGGCCGCGGCACCGTCCAGATCACCCTGGACCCCGGCCGCACCGGCGACAACGCGGTCCAGGCCGTCGTCTTCGGCCCCGACGGCAGTCTGGCCGCCGTACCCGAACTGCGCCTCTCCTTCACCCTGCCCGACCAGGACGTGGGCCCGATCGACGCGGAACTCGTCGACCGGGGCGGCTACTGGAGCGCCAACTCCCTCACCCTCCCGCTCCCCGGCACCTGGACGATGAGGACGACGGTCCGGGTGTCGGAGATCGACCAGGTGAGCGAGTCGAGGCGGATACGCATCGAAAGGTAGGGATGAACGACGGCCGGGAAGGACTTCTTCCCTTCACCGATGAGTCTCCGTCAGATCGAGTACGCCCTGGCCGTGGCCGAGCAGGGCTCGGTGACGGCGGCGGCGGAATCGCTGCGCGTCGCCCAGCCGTCGGTGTCCCAGCAGATCCGGGGCCTGGAGCGGGAACTGGGCGTGGAGCTGTTCGCCCGCACGCCGACCGGGCTGGTGCCGAGGAGCTGGTGGGCGAGCTGGTGGTCTCCGCCCAGCTGGGGCTGGGCACCCGGCAGCTGCCGGGCGCGCTGGGCGCACTGGGCGCACTGCGCCGCCGTTCCTATGCCCCTGCGACTGTTCGTACTGCATTGGGAGGCCGCGGACGGCGCTGGTCAGGTGTGAAATGGGACCAGGACTGAGACCAGAACTGAGACCAGGGTGCTGCTGGGTCATACCTTCACGACAACGATGGTGTCCGGGAGGAGCTTCTCCAAGTCGTCTACGTCCGAGGTGAAGACTGTGACCTGCCCTTTCTGTTGGCGTGCGATGACAGCGAGCACGGCATCGATCGCGTACTTGTGGCCGTGCAGCTTGGCGCCGGCCAGGAGACGCCGGGCCTGGCGGGCCTCGTCTTTTCCGATATCGGCGACCTTGATCCGGGAGAGCACCCAGTCCCAACGTTGCTCGGTGGTCCTGCCGTCGTACGCCTCGACCAGCGTCATGGGAGACGTCACCACTTCGGCCTCACCCCCGGCCGCGAGGTCCAGCCAGGCGATCATCCTGCGGTCGCCGCGCACGGCCAGGGACAGGGCTTCGCAGTCGAGTACGAAGACGCGCAGTGGCCGCTGCCTGTGCTCACCGGCGCGTTTTTTCACGCGGCCTCTCCGGCATCGTGTCCTCCGGCGGCGTGCCGGCGCTCGTGCTCGGCGTCGAGATCGTCCAGTTCCGCGAGGGCTGCCGCGCGCTCGTCCTCGGTGACCGGCCCGTGTTCCGCCTGCAGCCAGTCGACCAGCTCCAGCAGCCGGTCCCGATCGCGCTTGAATCGCAGTGCTTCGGCTACATATGCCGAAAGTCCCCGCTCAGCCGCGTCAGCGCGGATCTCGTCGAGGAGATCTTCGGGGATCGTCACCGTGACTTTCTTCGTTGCCATACTAGAGACCATACTCTTGGTGTAAGTATCCATACCAGGCTCGTTGGACCAGCCAGGCCAGGATGCGAGTGGGTGATCCCGGAGCCTTCCCCGATGTCGATCGCTGGGACACACCGTTTCACTCGGTCACCCCGAGCCGTTCACTCCCGCCAGCGCATGCATCGGCTGGTGTGGATAGTCACCCTTCGACGCGGTGAGCCTCCTGCCGTTGGCGGAACCACAAGAGGAGGGGCCGTGTCCCTGCTGCCTTCGGCAGACGTCTTCAGATCGATCGAGCTAAAGGTTTCGCAGTTGTTCGGTGGGCAGTTGGTGTGTCCACATGCGCCCGGGGAGAGGTGTTCGGTGGGTGAACACCTCACGCTCTCGGAGGCGAAGGATGCTGCGGCGCGAGATGCCACCGACGTTGCGCTTCGGGACGCGTTGTGGCGATGTGTAGGCCGCAATGCCCGTAGTGACGTGCCGAGCCTGGCTCAGCGTAGTCAGTTGCTCGCCCTGTATTTCGTCATCCCCTACCTACGGAAGTCGGCCGGGAGGGTGTCGAGGAGGCTCTGCGTCGACGTCGCCGAGGTGAGATCGGCCATGGTGTTCGGTGCGCTGTACGGTCTGGCGCTGGCCCTTGAAGGCGACGATGTCCGTGACGAGGTTGTTCGATCCGCCAACGCGGCCGGCTGGGCAGTGGATCGCGCTGATCCGGCCGAGCGCACGATGGATCCGCACAGCCTTGTCGATCGAACGAGCCGATGCGACGAGGGCTACTCGCCCATCCGCAACGAGTCGGACATCCAGGCGGTCGACGAGGCGGACCCCTTGTTGTGGGAGCGCATCAGCAGTGAACGCATGGGCGCTACCTTGCACCGCCTCGGGCTATTGGGCGAGTTCCTCGCCTTGAGTTCAGAGCAGGAGCCCGAGGGCGAGTCCGGTGAACTCGGCGGACCGCAGAGGGAAGCCGAATGAGCCCAGGTGCAAGGCGACTGTCGCAATGGCTGGCCGAGCCAATGCCCCTGCGCAAGGTGGCAGATCTCCTCGGGGTCGATCCGTCGAAGGCATCCGGGTTGGTGAGGGCGAACCGCTTTCCATGTCGTGTCACGAAACTGAAGGGAAGATACGTGGCCCTTCCCGCCGATGTGATGGTGGCTCTGGGGATCGACGATTCGATCGTGCGGACGGGCGACCTGCTGGCCGGTGCTGAGTTCGCGAGGCGATGGGACTGAGGAACGGTCGCCGGAGGCTGAGTGCAACGTCAGAGGGTCGGGCCGCGCAAACGGCTCGACCCTCTGGGGTGCCGAGCGACATGGAAGGCGCTGGTACGGCGGACTTGGATCCAGCGTGCAAGTCGGCGAACGAGCGCTTGGACCTCGTGAGGGGTTGCCCCCAACGTGCTGTCAACTGTCCGCGCGGTCGTACGGCGGCGTTCATAGGGGGTCGCGGTGCAGGTCACACGGGCGGGGCGCGTGCGGCGGTGAACGGTGGCGGCCGCCGGTGCGCTGGACAAAGACCACGACAACGTCGAAGGGCCCCCTGTTTCCAGGGGGCCCTTCGACTTCGTGCCCGGTGAGGCACTGGCGGAGGATACGAGATTCGAACTCGTGAGGGGTTGCCCCCAACACGCTTTCCAAGCGTGCGCCCTAGGCCTCTAGGCGAATCCTCCGCAGAGAACATTACATGACGTCGGAGAGTGCTCGCGAACTCGTTCTCGGGGCCCAGGATCGGGTAACGTGTGGCTCAGCCCCTCACGCGGCACTATCTGACTGAACTCCCCCAGGGCCGGAAGGCAGCAAGGGTAGGTCGGCTCTGGCGGGTGCGTGGGGGGCGCCTGCGTTCCCGGGGCGGTCCGGTTGTCAGTGGGCGCCTATAACCTCGTATGCGTGTCGTCTCTCGCGCTCTACCGCCGTTACCGCCCGGAGTCCTTCGCCGAGGTCATCGGTCAGGGGCATGTCACCGACCCGCTGCAGCAGGCGCTGCGGAACAACCGGGTCAATCACGCGTACCTGTTCAGCGGTCCGCGCGGCTGCGGCAAGACGACCAGCGCCCGCATCCTGGCGCGCTGTCTGAACTGCGAGCAGGGCCCCACGCCGACCCCGTGCGGCGAGTGCCAGTCCTGCCGCGACCTGGCCAGGAACGGGCCGGGTTCCATCGACGTCATCGAGATCGACGCCGCCTCCCACGGTGGCGTGGACGATGCCCGTGACCTGCGAGAGAAGGCGTTCTTCGGGCCCGCCTCCAGCCGGTACAAGATCTACATCATCGACGAGGCCCACATGGTCTCGCCGCAGGGCTTCAACGCGCTGCTGAAGGTCGTCGAGGAGCCTCCGGAGCACCTCAAGTTCATCTTCGCGACCACCGAGCCCGAGAAGGTCATCGGCACCATCCGGTCGCGGACCCACCACTACCCCTTCCGTCTCGTGCCGCCCGGCACCCTGCGCGACTACCTCGGCGAGGTCTGCGGCAAGGAGGAGATCCCGGTCGAGGACGGCGCGCTGCCCCTGGTGGTGCGGGCCGGCGCGGGGTCGGTCCGTGACTCCATGTCCGTCATGGACCAGTTGCTCGCGGGCGCCGGTGCCGACGGTGTGACGTATGACATGACGACCGCCCTGCTCGGCTACACGGACGGCTCGCTGCTCGACTCCGTCGTCGAGGCGTTCGTCACAGGGGACGGCTCGGCCGCCTTCGAGGTCGTCGACCGGGTGATCGAGAGCGGCAACGACCCGCGGCGCTTCGTCACCGACCTGCTGGAGCGCCTGCGTGACCTGGTGATCCTCGCCGCCGTGCCCGACGCCGCGGAGAAGGGGCTCATCGACGCCCCCGCCGACGTCGTGGAGCGGATGCAGGCCCAGGCGGGTTCCTTCGGCGCCGCCGAACTGAGCCGCGCCGCCGACATCGTCAACGAGGGGCTCACCGAGATGCGGGGCGCCCACTCGCCGCGCCTCCAGCTGGAGCTGATCTGCGCGCGCGTGCTGCTGCCCGCCGCGTACGGCGACGAGCGTTCGGTGATGGCGCGGCTGGACCGCATCGAGCGTGGCGTGCAGTTCTCGGCGGGTGCGGGCGCGCCCGCCATGGGATACGTACCCGGGCCCGAGGCGCACGCCGGTGCCGCGGCCCCCTCCGCTTCCCCTCCTTCCGCTCCCGCTCCTTCCGCTCCCGCCGCTCCGGTTCCGCCGGGCGGTGGGCCCGCCGCCGCGCGGGCGGCGGTGCGTGGGCCGGCGGCGGCCGGCCAGGACGGTCCTGCCCCGGAGCCGGCTGCCGGTGCCGGTGGCGGTCACTCCCTCGGGGGCGGCGGCGGCTCGCCCCAGGCCGCTCCCGCCCCTGCCTCTTCTCCCGCGCCCGCTCCCGAGCCCGACGCCGCCCCGCCCGCCTCGTCGCCCACGCCCGGTGCGTGGCCGACCGCGGCGCCCGCGGGTGGCGGACGGCGGCCCGGAGGGTGGCCCACCGCGGCACCCGCGGGCGGCGGCCAGCCCCGTACCCCGGCCGCTCCCGGCCCCGCCGCGCCTCCGGCCGCCGCTCCGGCACCCGCGCCGGCCGCAGCCGCACCCGCCGCCCCGCCGCCGGGCTCCGGAGCGGACCCCCGCCAGCTCTGGCCCAACATCCTGGAGGCGGTGAAGAACCGCCGCCGGTTCACCTGGATCCTGCTCAGTCAGAACGCCCAGGTGACCGGCTTCGACGGCACCACCCTCCAGGTCGGCTTCGTCAACGCCGGTGCCCGCGACAACTTCCTGAGCAGCGGCAGCGAGGACGTGTTGCGGCAGGCCCTGGTCGAGCAGTTCAACGTGCAGTGGAAGATCGAGGCGGTCGTCGATCCGTCGGGCGGCTCGGCACCTGCGGCCCCGGCCGGACCCGCCGGTGGATACGGCGGTCCCGGCGGCTTCGGGAACACCGGCGGCGGAGGTGGTGGCGGCTTCGGTGGCGGTGCGCCCGCGCCGCGCCCGTCGGAGCCCTCGCCCGCCGCCCGGCCGCCGGCCTCCGCGCCGTCCGCGCCGGCCCCCTCGTCCACCCCGCCCGCCGCACCCGCGGCCGCTCCCGCGCCCAGACCCCCGGCGCCCGAGCCGCGTTCGGTCTCCCCCGAGGACGACATCCCCGAGGACGACGACCCCGACCTGGACGAGTCGGCCCTCTCCGGCAAGGAGCTGCTGGTACGGGAGCTGGGGGCGACCGTGGTCGAGGAGATCGCGAACGAGTGAACAAGTGGGCGAGTAACGAGCAGGGGCGAGCCGCGCTGGAGGAAAGCACAACCATCCGCGTCCCGCCCCTTCGGAAGCCCGCACAAAGCGCACCGGCCCGTTCCCATTAGGCTGACCCCCGTGAAGGTCCTTGTCATCGGCGGCGGCGCCCGCGAACACGCCCTGTGCCGTTCCCTGTCCCTCGACCCCGACGTGACCGCGCTGCACTGCGCACCCGGCAACGCCGGTATCGCCGAGGTCGCCGAGCTGCACCAGGTCGACGCACTCGACGGTGCGGCCGTCACCGCGCTCGCCACCCGGCTCGGTGCCGAACTGGTCGTCGTCGGGCCCGAGGCGCCCCTCGTCGCCGGGGTCGCCGACGCCGTGCGCGAGGCGGGCATCCCGGTCTTCGGCCCCTCCGGCCAGGCCGCGCGGCTGGAGGGCTCGAAGGCCTTCGCCAAGGACGTCATGGCCGCCGCCGGCGTGCCCACGGCCCGCTCGTACGTCTGCACGAACGCGGACGAGGTCGACGCGGCCCTGGACTCCTTCGGCGCGCCCTACGTCGTCAAGGACGACGGGCTCGCCGCCGGAAAGGGCGTCGTCGTCACCGGCGACGCCGAGGCGGCCCGCGCGCACGCGGCGGCCTGCGACCGCGTCGTCATCGAGGAGTACCTGGACGGCCCCGAGGTCTCCCTCTTCGCCATCACCGACGGCGAGAACGTCCGCCCGCTCCAGCCCGCCCAGGACTTCAAGCGCGCCCTCGACGGCGACGAGGGCCCCAACACCGGCGGCATGGGCGCGTACTCGCCGCTGCCGTGGGCCGACCCCAAGCTGGTCGACGAGGTCGTGGAGAGTGTCCTCCAGCCGACCGTCGACGAGATGCGCCGCCGCGGCACCCCGTTCTCCGGACTCCTGTACGCCGGTCTGGCGATCACCTCGCGCGGCGTCCGCGTGATCGAGTTCAACGCCCGTTTCGGCGACCCCGAGACCCAGGTCGTGCTGGCCCGGCTGCGGACCCCGCTCGCCGGTCTGCTGATGGCCGCCGCCACCGGCAACCTCGCCGACCTGGAGCCGCTGCGCTGGAGCGACGACGCGGCCGTCACCGTGGTCGTCGCCTCCCACAACTACCCCGGCACCCCGCGCACCGGCGACCCGATCACCGGCCTCGACGAGATCGCCGCCCAGGACGCCCCGCAGGCCTACGTCCTGCACGCCGGCACCCGGCGCGAGGGCGACGCGGTCGTCAGCGCCGGCGGCCGCGTCCTGTCCGTCACCGCCACCGGAGCCGACCTCACCGAGGCCCGCGACCGCGCGTACCGGGCCGTCGCCCGCATCGGCCTCGACGGCTCCCAGCACCGCACGGACATCGCGGCGAAGGCGGCGGGCGCGTAACCCGACGCCCAGCAACCCGAACCCGACAGGCCCCGGCTCCGTCTCAGGAGCCGGGGCCTGATCCTTGCCGTCCGTCACCCACCTTTCCCCAAAGCCATTCCATCGAGTGACCGATGGGCTATACGGCTGACGGGTGCACGACCCCCAACTAGGGTGCCGCGCAAGCGTCCGGCACTTGGCCCACCGGCATTGCGATGTCAGTGGCGGGTGCCACAGTGGGGTGAGTGAGCAAGAGCGGGAGAGCAGCAGGACAGCCCTGGACGGACAGGACAGCGAGGAGGGGGTGAGGTCCGGTCGTGACCGGTATCGGTGGTGGAGTGGAGCTGGGCGCGCAGGCCGCGCGTTCCCGGGCGCTGGCCGTGTTGCGCATCCGGAGCAGGGCAGTCGCCGTCGCCCTGTTGCCCGCTGCCGCCGCCGTGATCCTGCTGGCGGGCGGCTCGACCGGGCATCTGGTGGGCGGGGGCTGGGACGCCGTCCGCTGGGCCGTGTCCGTGCTCGCGCTCCTCGTCCTGGCGGCCGCCGCCGCGGTCGCCCTGGTCGTCACCCGCTCCCGGCCCGCCGCCACGCCGACGGTCGCGGTCGCCGAGGAGTCGGCCCCCGACCTCTACCGGATGGTCCGCGACCTGGCCGACCGGCTCGACGTTCCCGCTCCCTCCGCGATAGCCCTCACTCCGGACTGCGACAGCTGGCTGGAGGACCGCAACCACCCGGCCCACGGCCCGCCGTCCGCCCAGGAGCACGACGACGTGTCCGGACCGGGCGGACCCGCCCGTCGCCGGAGTGCCGCCGCGCCCGTCCTCGTCATCGGCTCGCCCTTCCTGTGGTGGATGCGGGTGGGGGAGCTGCGCGCAGTCCTCGCCCCGGTCGTCGCCGGTACGGGGCCCTCGGCCCACCCCGACATAGCCGCGGCCCGCCGTTTCATACGGGGCCTGGACGCGGCGGTGGCGGCGGCGTCGGACGTCGGGCGGGGGCCGTTGTCCCGTGCGGTGGGCGCGGGCCTCGGCTGGGTGTCCCGGCTCCTGCTGCGCAGCTGCCGTGTGCACGCGGCCGAGATGGAGCGCGGGGTCGCCGCGGCAGCCGCGGAGCGTGCACAGGCTGTGGACTACGGTCTGCGGATCGTCGCGCAGGAGCAGGTCGGGCTCGCCTACGCGGGCTGGGACCGGCTGCTGACCCGGGTGGCGCTGCCCGCCTGGCGGATGGGCCGCTGGCCCTCCCGGCTGGACGTGGGCGTCGTCGCCGCGCTCACGGAGCTGTCCCGCCGCGACCGGCTGGCCGAGGGGTTCGCCTCCCGCCTGGGCGAGCGTCCCGCCTGCGACCTGCTGGAGGAGCCCGGGGCGATGGACGCCGCGGTCTCGCTCCTGGCCGCGCGCCTCTTCCACGGGGGACCCGCCGAGACCGGCCCGGACTGGGCGCCGGTCGGGTGGGAGGAGTATCCCGATGAGGTCGTCGACCGGACCTGGCGCACGGACGCGGCCCGCCTCCACCGCGTCCTCGACGCACTGGGTGTCCGCCGCGCCGCCGAGGGGGCCGCACCGGGCACGGACGGTCCGACCCTGTCCCGCGTCCTGGACCACCTCACGACCACGCCCCCGGACGGCCCCGCACCCGCGGATGACCCGGCGGCCGAGTCCGACACCGACACCGGCATCGCCCTCCCCCCCGACGACGATGACGACCTCGCCGGCACCACCTCCCGCGGTGCCGCCCTCGCCGCCGGGCTCAGTGCCGAGCTGGCCCGCGAGGAAGCACAGGCACAGCCCACCGGCGCCCCGGCCCCGGCCGCTCCCTCCGGGGCGGACGCCGGACCTGTCGCCCCGGACACCGCCCTCTGGGACGACCGCGCGCTGCCCCTCCTCCCCCTGCAGCCCCCGCGCACCGGTCGCGAGATCCTCACCGCCCACATCACGGCGATGGTGTGCTGCGCGGCGATGGACACCGCCGGCGCGGCCCCCGGCCTGGACTGGCTCGACGGACCGTCCCTCCTGGTCGACGGCGCCCGCGCCGCCGATCTGGCCTCCCACGTCCGCAGCCTCGTGGAGACCGGCGATCCGGACCCGCTGCGCGCCTGGCTGGCCGATCTCGGCGTACGCCCCGAGAAGCCGGTACGCCTCGTCTGACCCCGCCCAGCCTCACTCAAAGCGGACCTCCGAATTCCACTTTCGGCCACTTCGCGACGAACAGTGACAGCGCGCGCGCGAAATGTGATGTGCTGGGACCGATCGCGCACATGGCAAAGGCGTTCGTCATACGCACGACCACGGGGGCACGAGGGAGGGGACTGTCCCATGGGGCCCGAGCAGATCCGCCGCTGGGAGTCCGGCGCACTCGCGCACGCCGTCACGGACCCCTTCGGACAGGGGCCCGTCCCCTGGCTGCGCGGTGGCGAGACGTACTTCGGCGACACCGGCCAGGTCATCCCCTGGTACGCCGACCCGGACGCCGCACCGGACCCGGACGGCACAACGGGCTCGCCCGGCACCAGGTCCCGCGAGCGGCGCACCGACGGCGGCGGCCCGCGCGCCGCCGACGACGTCCGCCGCCAGATCAAGGGCTTCACCGCCACCGGAGCCGCCGCCCCCGGCGAGGCCATCGACTTCCACATCACCGTCGACCCGCCGCAGGAGTTCAGCGTCGACGTCTACCGCATCGGCCACTACGGCGGTGACGGCGCCGCCAAGATCACCACCAGCCCCCGCCTGTCCGGCATCGTCCAGCCCCCGCCGCTCACCGCCGACCGCACGGTCTCATGCCACCACTGGTGGCTGTCCTGGCGGCTGCAGATCCCGTCGTACTGGAACATCGGCGCGTACGTCGCCGTCCTGACCACCGCCGACGGCCACCGTTCCCACGTGCCCTTCACGGTCCGCGACAGCCACCCCGCCGACCTGCTCCTCCTCCTGCCGGACGTCACCTGGCAGGCGTACAACCTGTACCCGGAGGACGGCCGCACCGGCGCCAGCCTGTACCACGCCTGGGACGAGGAGGGCCGCCTGCTGGGCGAGGCGGACGCCGCGACGACCGTCTCCTTCGACCGCCCGTACGCGGGCGCCGGGCTTCCCCTGCACGTCGGCCACGCCTACGACTTCATCCGCTTCGCCGAGCGCTACGGCTACGACCTCGCCTACGCCGACGCCCGCGACCTGCACTCCGGCCGCATCGACCCCACCCGTTACCGGGGCCTGGTCTTCCCTGGCCACGACGAGTACTGGTCCGTCCCGATGCGCCGCACCACGGAACTCGCCCGCGAGCACGGCACCTCCCTGGTCTTCCTCTCCGCCAACACCATGTACTGGCAGGTGGAGCTCGGCCCGTCCCCGTCCGGCGCCCCCGACCGGCTGCTGACCTGCCGCAAGCGCAAGGGGCCGGGCAAGCCGGTGCTGTGGCGGGAGGTCGACCGCCCCGAGCAGCAGCTCCTCGGCATCCAGTACGCCGGCCGCGTCCCCGAACCGCACCCGATGATCGTCCGCAACGCCGGCCACTGGCTGTGGGAGGCCACCGGGGCCCACGAGGGCGACGAGATCGAGGACATGGTCGCCGGCGAGGCCGACCGCTACTTCCCGCGCGCCCCGCTCCCCGCGCACGACGAGCGGGTCCTGCTGGCGCACAGCCCCTACACCGACGCGGACGGCGCCCGCCGCCACCAGGAGACGTCGCTGTACCGGGCGCCGTCGGGCGCCTGGGTCTTCGCGTCCGGGACGTTCGCCTGGTCCCCGGCCCTGGACCGCCCGGGCCACGTCGACCCGCGCGTCCAGCGGGCCACCGCCAACCTCCTGGACCGCATCTGCAAACGGGACTGACCCGGGCGCACCCCCACCGCCCCGCCGTCCCCCCTCCCCGCGACGTACGGGACAATCGACGTATTGGACAGAACCACGGGGAGGAACCGTGTCCGGATTCGTCGAAAAGCCCGAGCCGCTCCAGGTTCCGGGTCTGGTGCATCTGCACACCGGCAAGGTGCGCGAGCTGTACCAGAACGAGGCGGGCGATCTCGTGATGGTCGCCAGCGACCGCATCTCCGCCTACGACTGGGTGCTGCCGACCGAGATCCCCGACAAGGGCCGGGTCCTCACCCAGCTCTCCCTGTGGTGGTTCGAGCAGCTCGCCGACCTGGTCCCGAACCACGTCCTGAGCACCGAGCTGCCCTCGGGCGCCCCCGCCGACTGGGAGGGCCGCGCCCTGGTCTGCAAGTCGCTGCGGATGGTCCCCGTGGAGTGCGTGGCCCGCGGCTACCTCACCGGCTCCGGGCTGGCCGAGTACAACGAGACCCGTACCGTCTGCGGCCTCGCCCTCCCCGAGGGCCTCGTCGACGGCTCGGAGCTGCCCGCCCCGATCTTCACCCCGGCCACCAAGGCCGACGTCGGCGAGCACGACGAGAACGTCTCCTACGAGGAGGTCGCCCGCCAGGTCGGCGCGGACACCGCGGCCCGCCTGCGCCAGGCCACCCTCGCCGTCTACTCCCGCGCCCGGGACATCGCCCGCGAACGCGGCATCGTGCTGGCCGACACCAAGTTCGAGTTCGGCTTCGTCGGCGACGACCTGATCCTCGCCGACGAGGTGCTCACCCCGGACTCCTCCCGCTTCTGGCCGGCCGACCAGTGGCAGCCGGGCCGCGCGCAGCCGTCGTACGACAAGCAGTTCGTCCGGGACTGGCTGACCTCGGCGGAGTCCGGCTGGGACCGCAAGAGCGAGCAGCCCCCGCCGCCGCTGCCCCGGCAGGTCGTGGACGCCACCCGCGCCAAGTACGTGGAGGCCTACGAGCGCCTGACCGGCCTCAGCTGGTCGTAGGACGGAGGCGCAGGCACGAAGAAGCCCCCGGCCGGGACCGGGGGCTTCCTCATGTGGAGCGAACGACGAGGTTCGAACTCGCGACCTCAACCTTGGCAAGGTTGCGCTCTACCAACTGAGCTACGTTCGCACTCCGCGCCGTGGATTTCTCCGTGGCGCGACAGCCACTATACCCAACCCCGCTCCCTCGCGAGCCGCACCGCCGCGTGCCGGTTCTCCGCGCCGAGCTTGCTCGCGGCCGACGACAGGTAGTTCCGCACGGTCCCCTCGGCGAGCGCGGCCCGCTCGGCGATCTCCGCGACGGGCGCCCCGTCGGCGGCGTGCTCCAGCACCTCGGCCTCCCGCGCGGTCAGCGGCGAGTCCCCGGCGGAGATCGCGTCGGCGGCCAACTCGGGGTCGACGTAACGGTTTCCGGCGTGCACGGTGCGGATCAGCTCGGCGAGCCGCTGGGCGCTGACCGTCTTGGGCACGAAGCCGCGCACTCCCGCCGCGAGCGCCCGCTTCAGATGGCCGGGCCGCCCGTGGCTGGTCACGATCAGCACGCGGCAGGCGGGCAGCTCGGCCCGCAGCGATGTGGCGACCTTCACACCGTCCGCGCCGGGCATCTGGAGATCCAGCACGGCGACGTCCGGTTCGTGGGCCCGCGCCATCGCCAGCGCCTCCGGCCCGGTGGCCGCCTCGGCGACCACGGTGAGGTCCTCCTCCAGGGAGAGCAGGGCGGCCAGCGCCCCGCGGATGAGGTGCTCGTCGTCGGCGAGCAGCACCCGTACGGGCATCGTCACGACGCGGCCTCCAGCACGCCCGCCCCGGCGGACGCGGGCAGCGGGACCTCGGCCCTGAGCCGGAACACGCCCTTGCCCGCGCTCCCGGCCTCCAGCGTGCCGTCCACGGCGGCCAGCCGCTCCCGCAGTCCCGCGAGCCCGGAGCCGCCCGGCCGTGCGGCGGCGCCGTCCTCGGCCGCCTCCGCCACGCCGTCGTTCTCCACCGTCAGCACCACACGTCCCTCCGAAACTCGTACCGCCACGGCACACTTCTGCGCGTTTCCGTGCCGCAGCACGTTGGTCGTCGCCTCCCGCACCACCCAGCCGAGCGCCGACTGCACCTCGGCGGGCAGCCCGTCCGTCCCACCGGTGACCTCCGAGTCGATGCCGGCCGCCGAGAGCACGCCCCGGGCACCGGCGAGCTCGACCTCCAGGGCGGCCTCCCGGTAGCCGCGCACGACGTCCCGGACCTCCCGCTGCGACTCCTGGGCGATGCGCTGCACCTCGATCATCTGCTCCACCGCCTCGGGCCGGCCGCGCCGGGACAGCTGGACGGCCAGTTCGCTCTTGAGGGCGATCACCGCCAGGTTCCGTCCCATCACGTCGTGCAGGTCCCGGCCGAACCGCAGCCGTTCCTCGGCGACGGCGAGCCGGGTGCGGGTCTCGCGGGCCTCGTCGAGCTGGTACACCGCGTTGAGCAGCCACACGGAGAACACGCAGGTGAAGGAGATGAAACCGCCGCCCACGAGCACCACGCCCGCGGTGAACAGCGCGGCGGGGCCCGGGACGCCCAGCACCAGCGACAAGGCTCCGGCCGCGACCGCGATACCGAGGACGAGCGCGGCCGTGTGCCGGTGGCTGCGTACCCCGAGGGCGAGCACACCGGACCCGATGGTCACGACACACCCGAAGACGCCACCCGCCGCCGCCGCGGCGGCGTCGTTGTCCGGACCGCGTTTGGCGAAGGCGAGCGCGGCAACGGCGATCACCATGGTGAGGACGGCGAGTGCCCACAGCAGTCGCACGGGTTTCGTCCGCAGGCCGAGCTCCCAGTCCAGGGTCCGGGAGGCGACCACCATGAGGACGGCGGCGTGCGCGGTGACCACCAGGAAGAGCACGGCCGCGAGCCGCGCGTCGACCTGACCGAACGCGGACAGCCCTGCGACGACCATCTCCGCGATCCCGAAGAAGTGGAACGACCATCGCGTGTACGTCTCCACCTTCTCCGGCGTGCTCTTGAGCCGCCACCATCCGCCCGGTCTGCGCATCCGTCCGCCGCTCCCGCTCGCCCCGCTGGTCAGTGCCGCGGTTCCCACCGGAACCGCCGCCGTACAGCAAACACCGCGACCACGGTCCAGGCCACCGCCGTCGCCACGGCGCCCAGCGCCTCGTAGGCCGAGAGGTCGCCGGCCCAGCCGCCGCGGACCAGGGTGACGACGGGCGTCAGCGGCAGCAGTTCGCAGACGGCGGCCACCTGGTCGGGGAAGAGGTCCAGCGGCACGAACATGCCGGAGCCGATCATCGAGACGAACGTGAACGGCAACGGCGTGACCTGCGCGCTCTCACCGGTACGGGTGAAACTCGCGGTGACGGCGGCGAGCGTGGCGCACATCACGAGGCCCAGCAGCAGGCCGAGGACGGCGAGGTGGGGCGCGGACGGCGCGGACAGGTCCAGCAGGACGGCACAGCCCACGGCGAGCAGCAGGCTCTGCACGAGTCCGCTGAGCACGGCCGGCATCGCGGAGCCGCCGAGGATCTCGACGTCCCGCAGTTCGCCGGTGCGCAGCCGCTTGAGGACGAGTTCCTCGCGCCGGACGACGAAGACGCCGACGAGGGAGGAGTAGACGGCGAACAGCAGGGAGAAGCCGACCGCGGCGGGCAGCACCAGCATGCCGGGGGTCAGCCCGGCCTCGGCGAGGTCCATCTCCTGGGACGCCGAGTACACGCTGAACGGCAGCACCAGCGGCACGAACAGGCCGGCGAAGACGGTGCCCTTGTTCCGTGCCAGCAGGGTCAGTTCGGCGCGGGCGAGCGCCGTCATCCGGCTCATCGGCGTGGTGGCCCGGCCCTTGGCGGCGCGCGCCGCGGGGGCCTGGGTGTCCGTGGCGCTCATGCCGCGTACTCCTTCTTCGTCGTGGTGTCGGCGGCCTGTGCGGAGGCGCTCCGCGCGTCCTTCGCGGAGGCCTCCTTCGCGATCCTCAAGAACGCCTCCTCCAGCGACGCCGACCGCACGTCCAGGCGGCGCAGCTCGACGCCGGTCCGTTCGGCCCACGTCAGCAGTCCGGTGGCCGCGCGCTGGAGCTCGCGGGTGCGGAGCCGGATCAGCCGGCCGTCCACCTCGTGGTCGCTCACGCCCAGTTCGCCGAGCGGCGGCAGGTCGCCCGCGAAGTAGCCGTCGGGCAGTTCGAAGGAGATCCGGGACGGCTGCGCGGCGGTCACCTCCGCCGGGGTGCCGGTGGCGGCGATCCGGCCCTCGTGCATGATCGCGAGCCGGTCGGCGAGGTTCTCGGCCTCCTCCAGGTAGTGCGTGGTCAGCAGCACCGTCGTCCCGGCGTCGCGCAGCGCGCTCACCAACTCCCAGGTGGCCCGGCGGCCTTCGGCGTCCAGTCCGGTGCTGGGCTCGTCGAGGAAGAGCACCTCGGGGTCGCCGAGCAGCGCGAGCGCCAGGTCCAGGCGGCGCCGCTGGCCCCCGGAGAGCTGCTTCACGCGGACGTTGGCCTTCGTCTCCAGTCCGACCAGGGACAGCACCTCGGCCGGCGGACGCGCCCCGCTCACGCACCCCGCCCACATCCGCGCGGTCTCCGCGACGGTCAGCTCGGACGGGAAGCCGCCCTCCTGGAGCATGACCCCGGTGCGGGGTCGTACGGCGGCCCGCTCGGTGTACGGATCGTGCCCGAGGACGCGCACCCGCCCGCCGGCCGGAGCGGCGAGGCCCTCCAGCAGCTCGACCGTCGACGTCTTGCCGGCGCCGTTGGTGCCGAGCAGTGCGAAGACCTCACCGCGGCGCACGGAGAAGTCGATCCCCCGCACGGCCTCGAACCCGCCCCCGTACACACGCCGCAGGTCGGTGACCTCAATCACGTGTTCGTGTCCGTTTGATTGCATGCCCCAAGCATCCCGGGCTCCCGGGTCTCGGAACAGTGCGGGCCGTCATCACCGGGCATGACAAATGTCAGACGGAGGCCGCCCGGGGGAGTCGTACCGGACGGGACGCATGAAAAGACCCCGGTCCACGGAGGACCGGGGTCTCATTCCCGAGCGGACGACGAGGCTCGAACTCGCGACCTCAACCTTGGCAAGGTTGCGCTCTACCAACTGAGCTACGTCCGCATTGCCCCCGACCGGCCTTCACCGATCGGTGCGAGCACCAGCCTACCTGATCCAATCGAGTGGCCGGTACGGCGATGCAGAGCGGGTGACAGGAATTGCACACTGCGCCTTCCCCCTGGAAGGGGGATGTTCTACTACTGAACTACACCCGCATGTTCCGTGAGCTGGGCCTTTCGGCCTCGCCCCTCGGCGTGCTCCAGACTTTAGCTGATCACCCGGGGTGCCGCGCAAGTCGGTTGACGCGAGGGGCGGCTGAGCGCCCGTCGGCCCCTCCTGGCCCGCGGTGGCTCACCGCGGCGGCGGCTCACCGCGCCGCGGCGAACGCCTCGTACACCCGCTTCGGGATCCGGCCCCGCGCGGGCACGTCCATCTTGTTCGCCTGCGCCCAGGCGCGAACCGCCGCCGGGTCGGGGGCGACCTCCGTCTGCCGGTACGCCTTGCCGGACCGGGACCGCTTGCGGCCGGCCGACACGTACGGCTCGAGGGCCGTGCGCAGTTTCCGGGCATTGGCTTCGTTCAGGTCGATCTCGTACATCCGGCCGTCGACTCCGAAGGCGATCGTCTCCGCTGCTTCCGAGCCGTCGATGTCGTCAAAGAGAGTGACCACGACACGCTGCGCCACGAATATCGGTCCCTTCGTGCGGCATCTCCGCGATGACGTGCCCGAACGTGCCAAGACGCCGCGATGATGCCGACTGTTCGCCTGTAATTGGGCAAAGTATCGGCTAATGACATTTCATTTGTACAGTGCCCGGCATTGCAATGGGAAGCCCGACTAAATCTCTTGGCGTGTCTGTGCGCAATAGGTGGCGGGGGGTGATCCGGGATCTTTCCCGAAGCTTTTCGTGGCGGCACCCTTCCGATACCCGATCGTGACTGGGCTCACGTAGTTTCCTCCAAGGCTACGCGCGTAGAAATTTTGTACGGGTAGTCTGAAGGAACCTGCTCAGCACCACACACCGGGAGTGCCAGTGGCACGCGTCGTAGTCGACGTCATGCTCAAGCCGGAGATCCTCGACCCCCAGGGCCAGGCGGTGCAGCGCGCACTGCCGCGACTGGGTTTCGAAGGGATCTCGGACGTCCGTCAGGGAAAGCGATTCGAACTGGAAGTGGACGGGCCGGTCGACGACGCCGCCCTCGCCCGCATCCATGATCTTGCGGAATCCTTCCTCGCCAACACCGTGATCGAGGACTTCACCGTCAAGGTCGAGTCCGAGGACGTAGTCGCGGAGGCCGCGAAGTGACCGCTCGTATTGGCGTCGTCACTTTCCCCGGCTCTCTCGACGACCGCGACACGCAGCGCGCGATCCGCGTCGCCGGCGCGGAACCCGTCGCCCTCTGGCACAAGGACAAGGACCTCAAGCAGGTCGACGCCGTGGTGCTCTGCGGTGGTTTCTCGTACGGCGACTATCTGCGCGCCGGCGCCATCGCGCGCTTCTCGCCGGTGATGGGCACGGTCATCGACCAGGCCAGGGCCGGGCTCCCCGTCCTCGGCATCTGCAACGGCTTCCAGATCCTCACCGAGGCGCACCTGCTCCCCGGCGGCATGCTGGGCAACGACCACCTGCACTTCATCTGCCGCGACCAGAAGCTGCGGGTGGAGAACGCGGACACCTCCTGGACCAGCGACTACACCGCAGGCCAGGAGATCCACATCCCGCTGAAGAACATGGACGGCCGGTACGTCGCCGACCGGCGGACGCTGGACGAGCTGGAGGCCGAGGGCCGGGTCGCCTTCCGGTACCTGGACATGAACCCCAACGGCTCGCTCAACGACATCGCCGGCATCACCAACGCCGCCGGTAACGTCGTCGGCCTCATGCCGCACCCCGAGCACGCCGTCGAGCCGCTGATCGGCACCGGCCGCACCGACGGCCTCCCGTTCTTCACCTCGATCCTCAAGAAGCTGGTCAACGCATGAGCCGGACGCCTCTGGACACGGTCGAGCACGCGGCCGAGACCCCCGACGTCGAGCTGCCCTGGGCCGAACTGGGCCTGAAGAAGGACGAGTACGAGAGGGTCGTGGAGATCCTCGGCCGCCGCCCCACCGGCGCGGAGCTGGCCATGTACTCGGTGATGTGGTCCGAGCACTGCTCGTACAAGAGCAGCAAGGTCCACCTGCGCCAGTTCGGCGAGAAGGCCCCCGAGTCCGACGCGATGCTCGTCGGCATCGGCGAGAACGCCGGGGTCGTCGACGTCGGCCAGGGCTACGCGGTCACCTTCAAGGTCGAGTCGCACAACCACCCCTCCTACGTGGAGCCCTACCAGGGCGCGGCCACGGGTGTCGGCGGCATCGTCCGCGACATCATCGCGATGGGCGCGCGCCCGGTCGCGGTCGTGGACCCCCTGCGCTTCGGCGCCGCCGACCACCCCGACACCAAGCGCGTCCTCCCGGGCGTCGTCGCCGGCATCGGCGGCTACGGCAACTGCCTGGGCCTGCCCAACATCGGCGGCGAGGTCGTCTTCGACGCCTGCTACCAGGGCAACCCGCTGGTCAACGCCGGTGCCATCGGCGTCATGCGGCACGAGGACATCCACCTCGCCAAGGCGTCCGGCGCGGGCAACAAGGTCATCCTCTACGGTGCCCGCACCGGCGGCGACGGCATCGGCGGCGCGTCGATCCTGGCGAGCGAGACCTTCGACGACGCCAAGCCGTCGAAGCGCCCGGCTGTCCAGGTCGGCGACCCCTTCCAGGAGAAGCTCCTCATCGAGTGCACCCTGGAGGCGTTCAAGGAGAAGCTGGTCGTCGGCATCCAGGACCTCGGCGCGGCGGGCCTGTCCTGCGCCACGTCCGAGCTGGCGTCGAACGGCTCCGGCGGCATGCGCGTCACCCTGGACGACGTCCCCCTGCGCGACTCGACCCTCTCGCCCGAGGAAATCCTCATGAGCGAGTCGCAGGAACGCATGTGCGCGGTCGTCGAGCCCGGCAAGGTCGACCGCTTCCTGGAGATCTGCGAGAAGTGGGACGTCATCGCCACCGTCATCGGTGAGGTGACCGACGGCGACCGCCTGGAGATCTACTGGCACGGCGGCAAGATCGTCGACGTCGACCCGCGCACGGTCGCGCACGAGGGCCCGGTCTACGAGCGCCCGTACGCCCGTCCGTCCTGGCAGGACGAGCTCCAGGCCGACGACGCGAACAAGCTGCCGCGTCCGGAGACGAGCGAGCAGCTCAAGGACCAGGTCCTCAAGCTGGTCGGGTCCCCGAACCAGGCGTCCAAGCAGTGGATCACCCAGCAGTACGACCACTTCGTGCAGGGCAACACCGTCCTCGCCCAGCCCGAGGACTCGGGCATGATCCGCGTGGACGAGGAGAGCGGCCTCGGCGTCGCCATCGCCACCGATGGCAACGGCCGCTACGCCAAGCTCGACCCGTACACGGGCGCGCAGCTGGCGCTCGCGGAGGCATACCGCAACGTCGCCACGACCGGCGCGAAGCCGCTGGCGGTCTCCGACTGCCTGAACTTCGGCTCGCCGGAGGACCCGGCGGTGATGTGGCAGTTCGCGGAGGCCGTGCGCGGCCTGGCCGACGGCTGTCAGCAGCTCGGCACCCCGGTGACCGGCGGCAACGTCTCGCTCTACAACCAGACGGGCGAGGCCGCCATCCACCCGACCCCGGTGGTGGCCGTGCTGGGCGTCATCGACGACGTGGCCCGCCGCACGCCGGTCGCCTTCCAGGAGGAGGGCCAGCTGCTCTACCTCCTCGGCGACACCCGCGAGGAGTTCGGCGGCTCGGCCTGGTCCCAGGTCGTCCACGACCACCTCGGGGGCCTGCCCCCGCAGGTCGACCTGGAGCGCGAACGCCTCCTCGCCGAGATCCTGATCTCCGCCTCCCGCGACGGCATGATCGACTCCGCGCACGACCTGTCCGACGGCGGCCTGGTCCAGGCGGTCGTCGAGTCGGCGCTGCTCGGCGGCAAGGGCGCGCGTCTGGTCGTGCCGGACGGGCTGGACGCCTTCACCTTCCTCCTCTCGGAGTCGGCGGGCCGCGCGGTCGTCGCCGTCCCGCGCTCGGAGGAGGTCCGCTTCAACGACATGTGCGGTGCGCGCGGCCTGCCGGCCACCCGCATCGGTGTCGTGGACGGGGACGCGGTGGAGGTCCAGGGCGAGTTCACGCTGCCGCTGGAGCAACTGCGCACGGCGCACGAGGGGACGATTCCGGGGCTGCTCGCGTAGTCGCAGGTCCCTGAGAGTCAGAGGTCCCGTCCGGTCGATTCCGGGCGGGACCTCGGCGTTCCCGCCGCGTCAGCGCACGTAGCTCTTGAGGATCTCGGTGTCGAGTTCGATGCCGACCGGGTCGGGGAGGGCCAACGTCTCGCCGAACTTCGTGACGCGGGCGTTGCGGTAGCCGCCGAGCGCTCGGTCCGGTGAGCTGTGCACCGTAAGGGTGCGGGTGTCGCGATCGATCAAGAGATACAGGGGGATCTCCGCCTCCCCGTACGCCGCCGGCTTCTCGTGCCGGTTACGCCGGTCCACGTCCGGGTCGTACGAGGAGACCTCGACCACCATGAGTGCTCCGGCCAGGTCGGCCCACGCGCCGTGTCCCGCGAAGTGGGCCTCGGGCACGAGCAACGAACTCCAACGTGACTGTCTCGGGAGCGGCGGAGACGATCGTTTCGAACTCGTCCACCGACATCTGAGAAGTGCGTGCGGCCCTCACCGTCATCCTGCCTCCTTCCGGGCGCGGGCCAGTGTTCCGGCGGCCAGGGTGCTCCACGGCGATGTTTCGCCGTCAGACACACGCACGAGTGACGCTTGCACGATGTTACGTAGATACGTAATCTCGTAAGAGTGGAGCAACTGGAACAACGCGTCGCCGATCTCGAACGCCGTCTGGCCGCACTGGAAGCCACCGACCGGCCCGCACCTCGCCCCAAGGAGGGCGACTTCTGGGCCCTGGAAGGACTGAAGGAACAGCTCACCGAGCTGGGTGCGGCAGCCGGCGGCGTCCTGTTCACCGGCTCGGTACGCCTGCCGTCCGGTGAGCAGTACGGCTGGCAGCACGGCGCGCTCACCGACGGCCTGATGGACGCCGACTGGGCCGAGTCCGCCGACGCGTTCGCCGCGCTCGGCCACCCCGTCCGCCTGCGGTTGCTGCGCGAGATCGTCGGCGGCCGGCGCACCGCCGCCGAGCTGGCCGAGCTGGACGGGATGGGTACGACCGGCCAGATCTACCACCACCTGCGCCTGCTCACCGCCGCCGGCTGGCTGCACACCACCGGCCGGGGCCGCCACGAGGTGCCGCCGGGGCGGGTCGTACCGCTGCTGGTGGCGCTGTCGACCGCGCGGAACTGACCGGGATCGTCACGAGCAACACGAGCAACACGAGCAACACGAGCAAGGGGGAACGATGTCCGTACGCAAAGCCGCCATGACCGCCTTCCGGGTGCTGCAACTCGCCTTCCTGGCCCTGGTGGCCGCCGATGTCGTCTTCGACCTGGCCCATCCCTTCTGGCTGAACTTCCTGCCGCTGGTCCTGGCGTACGCCCTGGTCGCCGTGGTCAACCGCTGGGGCGGCGGTGCCCCCGACGCCCCGAGCGTCGTCCGCGAACCCGTCGAGACCGGCCCGCCCGTCACCGGCCGCTGGTCCGCGCTGAACAGCCCCGCCGACCGCACCCCGAGCCACGGCATCCACGCCTACGGCCAGACCTTCGCCATCGACCTCGTCGCCGAGCCCGAGCCCGGCGCCCGCCCGGGCTTCCGCGTTCTGTGGCCGATCGCGCGGCGCAACCGCCACTTCCCGGCGTTCGGCGCCCCGTTGCTCGCGGTCGCCGACGGCACGGTCGTACGGACCGACGACGGCCAGCGCGACCACCTCAGCCGCAACTCACTGCCCGCGCTGCTGTACCTGATGCTCGTCGAGGGCTCGGTCCGCGAGCTGGGCGGGGTCCGCCGGATAATCGGCAACCACCTGGTGCTGGACCTCGGCGACGGCACGTACGCGATGTACGCCCATGTGCGACGCGGTTCGTTCGCCGTACGCGAGGGCGACCGGGTTCGCGCCGGGCAGGTGCTCGCCCGGTGCGGCAACTCCGGCAACTCCACCGAACCGCACGTCCACTTCCAGCTGATGGACGGCCCCGACCCCGACACCGCCCGCGGCGTCCCCTTCACCTGGCGGGGCGTCGGCGTCCCGCGCAACGGTGAGATCTTCCAGGCGCCCTCGCCGTCCACCACGGCCGCATAGGCTCACCGCATGCCCCCGGCCAGGAAACGCCCCCGCGCCTACGACCCCGCCCGCACCCGTGCCGCCGTACTGGCCCAGTTCGGCAATGTACGGGCCGCCGTACGCACCCTCACGCCCGAGCAGCTCGCCCTGCCGACCCGGCTCGGGGACTGGACCGTGCGGGAGCTGGTCGCGCACGTCGGGATGGCGCTGACCGCCGTGGACCGGCTGCTGGACGAGCCCGAGCCCGCGCGGCAGGACGGGCGGCTGCTCGACTGGCCGTTCGCGATCGCCGCCGACGCGGACGCCATCGCCGCCACCGCCCGGCGCCTCGCGGCTGAGCACCCCGACCTCGACGCCCACCTCGCCGACGTCGAGCGCCGCTTCACCGACCGCCTCGACACCCACCTCGGCACCCGGCTGCTGCCCACCAGCGCCGGCGCCCTCCCGCTGGCCGACTACGTCGTCACCCGCACCGTCGAGCTGGTCGTCCACACCGACGACCTGAACGCCGCCGTGCCCGGCCTCGACATCCCGTACGACCGGCAGGCGCTGGCCGCCGCGACCCGGCTGCTCGCGGACGCGCTCGCAGTGAAGGCACCCGGCGGCTCGACCGAGGTGCGCGTCCCGCCGTACGCCGTCGTGCAGTGCGTCGAGGGTCCGCGGCACACCCGGGGCACCCCGCCGAACGTCGTCGAGACCGACCCGCTGACCTGGGTGCGGCTGGCGGCCGGGCGGCTGGCCTGGAAGGACGCCGTGGCCGACGCGAAGGTGAGCGCGAGCGGGGAGCGGTCCGACCTCGGGGAACTGCTGCCGCTGCTCGGCTGAGCGGGAGAGGGGAACCGGTTCCTCCGCGCGTCCGTCGAATCGGCATGTACAGGCAGAAGCAGCAGCGCAGCGTTCCCCCGACCGGGCGCACCAGGCCTCTGACCGGGCGCACCAGGCCCCTGACCGTGGCCGCCGTCGCCGTGCTCGTGCCGCTCGCCGCGGCCTGCGGCACCGAGAAGGCCGACGGCGGCAGCGGCTCCGTCGGCGCCGGCACACCCGTCACCGGCGTGCAGTGGAGCATCGACTCCGTCACCGTGGACGGCGCCACCCACAAGGCACCCGACTCGGCGCGGGTCCGGATCGACGAGAGCGGTGAGGCGTCCGGCAGCACCGGGTGCAACACCTTCAGCGCCCGCGCCGACGTCGACGGCGAGAGCGTCCGGCTCAGCGACGCCATGTTCACCGAGAAGGCCTGCGAGAACACTCCCGCCGGCTTCGAGAAGTCCCTCGGGCGCACCCTCGCCGCCCAGCTCACCGCCGAGGCCGAGGGCGACCGGCTGACCCTCACCACCGCCGACGGCGACACCGTCCGCCTCAGCAAACCGAAGGACGCGTCCCTGTACGGCACGAAGTGGACCGTCACGACCCCCGGTCACGAGGGCCGGGCCCACCTCACCTTCGACAAGGACGCGAAGACCGTCGCGGGCCGCCTGCCCTGCAACCACGTCAACGCGAAGGCCACGGTCGGCGACGGCCGGATCACCCTGGGCGCCCCGGCGACGACCCGAATGATGTGCGAAGGCTCACTCATGGACGCCGAGAAGCGGATCCTGGGCTTCTTCGAGGGCCGGGTCGAATACCGCATCGATCATGAAAGCCTGACGCTGACCAGGGAAGACGGAAAGACTCTCAGGGCCTGGGCCGGTCAGTGATCCATACGTGAGCGGCTGTCCCCAATTCGGACCAGTGGTCGACCTCGCCTACACTCGGAGGCGTGCCACGTGGTGACGGTCGACTCAATCACGATCTGCTTCCCGGCGAGAAGGGCCCCCAGGACGCTTGCGGCGTCTTCGGTGTCTGGGCTCCGGGTGAAGAGGTCGCAAAGCTCACGTACTTCGGGCTCTACGCCCTCCAGCATCGGGGTCAGGAATCCGCGGGAATCGCGGTCAGCAACGGCTCCCAGATCCTCGTCTTCAAGGACATGGGCCTGGTTTCCCAGGTCTTCGACGAGACCTCGCTCGGTTCGCTCCAGGGTCACATCGCGGTCGGTCACGCCCGCTACTCGACCACCGGCGCCTCCGTGTGGGAGAACGCCCAGCCGACGTTCCGTGCCACCGCGCAGGGCTCCATCGCGCTCGGGCACAACGGCAACCTCGTCAACACCGCCCAGCTCGCCGGGATGGTCGCCGACCTGCCCAAGCAGGACGGCCGCTCCACGCGGGTCGCGGCGACCAACGACACCGACCTGCTGACCGCGCTGCTCGCGGCCCAGGTCGACGACGACGGCAAGCCGCTGACCATCGAGGAGGCCGCCCACCGGGTGCTTCCCCAGGTCATGGGCGCCTTCTCCCTCGTCTTCATGGACGAGCACACCCTCTACGCCGCCCGTGACCCGCAGGGCATCCGCCCGCTGGTCCTCGGCCGCCTGGAGCGCGGCTGGGTGGTCGCCTCCGAGTCCGCCGCCCTCGACATCTGCGGCGCCGCCTACGTCCGCGAGATCGAGCCGGGCGAGTTCGTCGCCATCGACGAGAACGGCCTGCGCACTTCGCGATTCGCGGAAGCAAAGCCCAAGGGCTGTGTCTTCGAGTACGTGTACCTGGCCCGCCCGGACACCGACATCGCCGGCCGGAACGTGTACCTCTCGCGCGTCGAGATGGGCCGCAAGCTGGCCAAGGAAGCACCCGCCGACGCCGACCTGGTCATAGCGACCCCGGAGTCCGGCACGCCCGCCGCGATCGGGTACGCCGAGGCCTCCGGCATCCCCTTCGGCAACGGCCTGGTGAAGAACGCCTACGTCGGCCGCACCTTCATCCAGCCCTCGCAGACCATCCGCCAGCTCGGCATCCGCCTGAAGCTGAACCCCTTGAAGGAAGTCATCAAGGGCAAGCGGCTGGTCGTCGTCGACGACTCCATCGTCCGCGGCAACACCCAGCGGGCCCTGGTCCGCATGCTCCGCGAGGCCGGCGCCGCCGAGGTCCACATCCGGATCTCCTCCCCGCCGGTGAAGTGGCCCTGCTTCTTCGGCATCGACTTCGCCACCCGCGCCGAGCTCATCGCCAACGGCATGAGCATCGACGAGATCGGCACCTCGCTCGGCGCCGACTCCCTGGCGTACATCTCCATCGACGGCATGATCGAGGCGACCACCATCGCCAAGCCGAACCTGTGCCGCGCCTGCTTCGACGGCGAGTACCCGATGGAGCTCCCCGACCCCGAGCTGCTCGGCAAGCAGCTCCTGGAGACCGAGCTGGCCGCCGGGCCCGCCGCGACGGCCGCCGCCGACGCCATCCGTCGCCCGTAGCGCCGCCCGCACCACCTGCCGTACGACACAAAGGTTCTCATCGTCATGTCTGACACAACTGGTGCCAGCTACGCAGCCGCGGGCGTCGACATCGAGGCGGGCGACCGCGCCGTCGAGCTCATGAAGGAATGGGTGAAGAAGACCCGCCGCCCCGAGGTCCTCGGCGGCCTCGGCGGCTTCGCCGGCCTCTTCGACGCCTCCGCCCTCAAGAACTACGAGCGTCCCCTGCTCGCCTCCGCCACCGACGGCGTCGGCACCAAGGTCGACATCGCCCGGCAGCTCGGCGTCTACGACACCATCGGCCACGACCTGGTCGCCATGGTCATGGACGACATCGTGGTCTGCGGCGCCGAGCCGCTGTTCATGACCGACTACATCTGCGTCGGCAAGGTCCACCCCGAGCGCGTCGCCGCCATCGTGAAGGGCATCGCCGAGGGCTGCGTCCTGGCCGGGTGCGCCCTGGTCGGCGGCGAGACGGCCGAGCACCCGGGCCTGCTGGGCGCGGACGACTTCGACGTCGCCGGCGCCGGTACGGGCGTCGTGGAAGCCGACCGGCTGCTGGGCCCCGACCGCATCCGCAAGGGTGACGCGGTCGTCGCCATGGCCGCCTCCGGCCTTCACTCGAACGGGTACTCACTCGTCCGCCACGTCCTGCTGAACGAGGCCGGTCTCTCGCTCGACGCCCACCTGGACGGCCTCGGCCGCACCCTCGGCGAGGAGCTGCTGGAGCCGACCAAGATCTACTCCCTGGACTGCCTGGCCCTCACCCGCACCACCGAGGTCCACGCCTTCAGCCACGTCACCGGCGGCGGACTCGCGGCCAACCTGGCCCGCGTGATCCCCGACGGCCTGCACGCGATCGTCGACCGCTCCACCTGGACCCCGGGCGCGATCTTCGACCTGGTCGGGACGACCGGCGAGGTCGAGCGCCTGGAGCTGGAGAAGACCCTGAACATGGGCGTGGGCATGATCGCGATCGTGCCCGAGGAGTCGACGGACGTGGCACTGGCGACCCTGGCCGACCGCGGCGTGGACGCCTGGGTGGCCGGCGAGATCACCGACCGCGGCGACCACGGGACCGGCGCGGCCCTCGTCGGCGACTACGCCGCCTGAGCCGCTGCGGTACCCGCGGGTAGCACAGAACCCGGTCGGTGACCTGAGTCACCGACCGGGCGGGTGTTCAGTGCGAGGTCAAGCGCCGCGACGTTGTTGCGGGGACTGGCCGTCCTCGTCCTCGTCATCGTCCTCGTAGAGGTCGGCGTACTTCGCGTACACGTCATCCTCTTGCTCATCGTCCTCGAATTGCTCGCCATTAGGCGGTTGTGCATTCGACGGCGATGCGCCCAGCTCCTCGGCCAGGCGGGAGAGATCAGTCCCACCGCTGTTGTACTTCAGCTGGCGGGCGACCTTCGTCTGCTTGGCCTTGGCCCGGCCGCGCCCCATGGCTCGACCCCCTCAACGACGGGGCTCGACGGCCCCAGAGTCTTGACACGCGTTCATGGTCCGGAACGGGCTCTCCGCAGAGAGACCGGTCCGTAGGGCTTCCACGGTACCTGAGCCCACGCCCATACGGTACGTCGCCCACAGGACGTGACCACGTCCAGGACCGTCGAGGCGCCCCGTCCTCGCTGGTCAAGGGCGATTTTAACCACGTTTCGACGGTCGACCCGCCGGGATAAGTGAGAGTTCTCTCCAACCGACCCCCGGCGGGTACCGCTCACACGTTCGAATACCGGCCGTCCGGATCACCGTAGAGGTGCCCCGCGGTCACCGCCCGGTCACCGACGGGTGCGTGCCTCCGCCATCCGCTGCTCGGCGATCCGGTCGGCGGCGGCGGCCGGCGGAATACCGTCTTCCTTCGCACGTGCGAATATGGCCAGCGTGGTGTCGTAGATCTTCGCGGCCTTCGCCTTGCACCGGTCGAAGTCGAAGCCGTGCAGCTCGTCGGCGACCTGGATGACCCCGCCGGCGTTCACCACGTAGTCCGGCGCGTAGAGGATGCCGCGGTCGGCGAGGTCCTTCTCCACGCCCGGGTGGGCGAGCTGGTTGTTGGCGGCGCCGCACACCACCTTGGCGGTGAGCACCGGCACGGTGTCGTCGTTCAGCGCGCCGCCGAGCGCGCAGGGGGCGTAGATGTCCAGGTTCTCCACCCGGATCAGCGCGTCCGTGTCGGCGACGGCGACCACCGACGGGTGCCGCTCGGTGATGGAGCGCACGACGTCCTTGCGTACATCGGTGATGACGACGTGCGCCCCCTCGGCGAGCAGGTGCTCGACCAGGTGGTGGCCGACCTTGCCGACGCCCGCGATGCCGACGGTGCGGTCGCGCAGGGTCGGATCGCCCCACAGGTGCTGGGCGGCGGCCCGCATGCCCTGGTAGACGCCGAAGGAGGTGAGGACGGAGGAGTCGCCGGCGCCGCCGTTCTCCGGGGAGCGGCCGGTCGTCCAGCGGCACTCGCGGGCCACGACGTCCATGTCGGCGACGTACGTGCCGACGTCGCAGGCGGTGACGTACCGGCCGCCGAGCGAGGCGACGAACCGGCCGTAGGCGAGCAGCAGCTCCTCGCTCTTGATCTGCTCCGGGTCGCCGATGATCACGGCCTTGCCGCCGCCGTGCTCGAGGCCGGCCATGGCGTTCTTGTACGACATCCCGCGCGCGAGGTTCAGCGCGTCGGCGACGGCGTCCGCCTCGTTCGCGTACGGGTAGAAGCGCGTACCGCCGAGCGCGGGGCCCAGGGCGGTGGAGTGGATGGCGATGACGGCCTTGAGACCGGTGGCCCGGTCCTGGCAGAGCACGACTTGCTCATGTCCCCCCTGGTCCGAGTGGAACAGGGTGTGCAGTACATCAGCAGGTGCGCCGGTTACGTCGGTCACGGTGGTGACTCCTGTGTAGGTGCGGCGGGTGGAGACCTGTCCCCAAGGGGTGGCGGGGACTGTGGCACGAGATTAGAGCCTGGAGGCGTCCCCCCGCCGCACAGTGCTCAGGATCACCTCCGCACGGAGTACGGGCGTGCGACGATTTGCCGAGGTTCCCGCGCGTTTGTGATCGGTTCCGGCAGGTTTTCGGGGCGGTGCGCGGGGGAGGGAGCAGGCGTGCCCAAGGTGTCCTCGGTGATCGTTCCCTACGCGGCGTACCTGCGCGTGTACGAGCCGCTGGCCGCGTTCCCCGACGACGAGCGCGCCCACTGGACCCGTTACGCCCGCCGCACCGATCTGCCCTCCTACCAGGACGAGCTGCGCCGCTCCCTGGCCGACCTGCTGCCCACCCCGCCCGTCGCGGTGCCGGTGCACGAGAGCGCCGACGCCTTCGTGACCGAGGTCGACGGCGTGGTCTGCGTCTGCCCCTGGCGGACCCGGCTGCGCGGCTGGCAGGCCCTGGGCGAGCTGGCCGAGGACTTCCCGGAGCCGGTGCTGGACGCCCTGCTGCCCCCGGTCGTACGCCGCCAGAGCGCCCAGGACTACGAACGGTGGCTGGAGCGCAACCCGGACGCCCGCCCCTGGATCCGCACCGCCACCTGGCAGGTGCCGATCAACTGGTTCGTGCTGGTCTCCGACGCCGAGCGGGAGTACGACAAGGGTGGCGACGGGGAGGGTGCCGCCGCGCCGGTGCTGCGCTACCGGACGCCGATGGTGCAGGCCCGCCGGCGGGTGGCGCGGGGACTGCGGGCGCTCAAGGAGGCCATGGACGAGGGGCCGCTCATCGACGGCCTGGTGGACGTGGGGCGCTGGTTGGAGGAGTTCCACCCGCGCTCCCTGGTCGAGCTGGACTACGGAGGGCTCGTGCATGCCGTGCCCGCCGGTGAGTTGGAGGACGACCACTCCGCGGCGGACGTGGCCGAGGGCATCGAGGCGCTGCGGCACGGCGACGGGGCCACGGCGGGGGCGGCGTACGGGCGACTGGTGGAGCGCTGGCGCGCGGTCCGGGACCGCCGGTCGGCGAACTGACGTTTGACGTACCGCCCGATGTGAGGTTTCGTCTTCCGATCCGACACTCGCCCGGTGTGGGCTGATGTTTTGTCGACAAGGGACGTAGGTCCCGATCCGGGCGTATGCGTCAAGCGTGACGGACCGCACGTACATCACTCTTGCGCCCGTTCCCCCTCCTCATGCCAAAATAGGACAAGGAGCCCGGGGAGGGCTCGTTCCGTCCCATTGTGATGCACTGTGGGCGGATTCCTGGGTTTGCACGCTTTGGGGGGTCTGGTGACGCCTGATCGTCCTGTGACTGATCGTCACAGTGGCGTGACTGTCCGCTATGGCATGGTCCATCGGCTTCCGTCGCTGATGAACACCTGGGAGGGCAATTCCATCGGTTTGGCCGACGCGGCTGGACAGATGGTGTAGTTGTAGTGCCGAGGACAAGCCGTTCGTCCTATAACCGACTCGACTCGCGTCCGCCATATCGGGCAACGCGGGTCAAGGTGCAGAATTTAGAGGAAAGAACCGAGAAGGTTCGGTTCTCCCGAGGAGGCCGCTCATGACCGCTCGCACCCCTGATGCCGAGCCGCTGCTGACCCCGGCTGAGGTCGCCACCATGTTCCGCGTCGACCCGAAGACGGTCACGCGCTGGGCGAAGGCCGGCAAGCTCACGTCGATCCGCACGCTCGGCGGGCATCGCCGCTACCGCGAGGCCGAGGTCCGCGCCCTGCTCGCGGGCATCCCGCAGCAGCGCAGCGAGGCCTGAACAACTGAATAACCGGGCAAAACGGCAGGTCCCCCAACCCGCCGAGGCGCTCGGAACCACAGCTCCAAACGACGCCGTTCCTGCCCCAACAGGGGTGCGTCGTGGATCGCGCTGGACTCCGCCGGGTCCAGCGCGATCTCTTTTTTGTGCGGTCCTGTGCCTGGTGAGGGCCGTCCGCCGCCCTCTGTGAGCGGCCTTGTCGGAGTCTGGGGAGGGGTGTCGGAACGGCTGTGGGAGGGCCGGGCGGAGACCGGTGGGAGTGGTGCAATTGCACATATTAAATTGACCGGTTGTAGGGGAGCCGTAAGTGCCACGGTTTCAAAAACTCATGCGGTGACACCCGTCACAGCGCGCGGTGCTTGTTGGGTCCGGCACGGGTGCGTTAATGGAGGCCCGCGCTCCAGAAGGCTGGCGTGGCAAGGGTGTTGGGGCCGGCGGGCGTCACGCCGGGGACGCCGTCTCGCTCTCGACGCCGTCTTGACGGCCCGTCGGGGACTGTGGGACGGGCGAGTCCAGCGCCAGCCGCAGCAACCGGTGGCAGATCGGACAGTGGCGCGTCAGATGACGGTAGGACGACGCGGCCGACAGATGCGCGCGGAGCAGGGCCCGCGTCTCGTGCCTGACCGATGCCGCCATACGCCACCTCCGGGGCCGTACAGGGACGTTCCCTGTTCTTTGGAGTACCGAGCGAATGTGACGCCGTCAAGGCCGGGAGAGGGGCGCTGAGGGCTTTCTGGGGAGCGTGGGGCGGAACGCGACGCGGGAGCACAAGAAGAGGCCCACACCAATCGGTGCGTGCCCGAGGGCACGAGAAAGAGGCCCGTACCGGTAGGTACGGGCCTCTTCTGCTGCGGTCCTGACGGGATTTGCTGTACCCGGCAGCGGCTGCGCCGCGGGCGCGGCCTCCACCTTGACAGGGTGGCGAGCGCTTTCGGACGGGAAGACGAGGAAAGACCCGCATCGATGGATGCGGGTCCTTCTGCTGCGGTCCTGACGGGATTTGAACCCGCGGCCTCCACCTTGACAGGGTGGCGAGCACTCCAAACTGCTCCACAGGACCAGGTTTCGCGGCGCTTTCCTTGCGTTGCGCTGCGAGAAGAGACTGTACAGGAGGGGGAGCCCCGGGTCGAACTCACCCTCCGTGCACGCCTCGTCACACCTGTCGGCTACGGCGCCAGCGCGTCGATCGCCTTCACGATCCGCTTGTCCGAGACGGGATACGCCGTGCCCAGCGCGTGGGCGAAGTAGCTGACCCGCAGCTCCTCGATCATCCACCGCACGTCCAGGACCTGCTGCGGCACCGGCCGGCCCCGCGGCATCTGCTCCAGCAGCCAGGCGTACTCGTCCCGCATCTCGTGGACCTTCTCCATCCGGGACGTGTCCCGCTGGACGCCGGTCGGCATCTGCTGCAGCCTCCGGTCCGCGGCGACCAGGTAGCGCATCAGGTCGGGCAGCCGCCTGATCCCCGCCTCCGTCACGAAGCCGGGCTTCACCAGCGCGTCCAGCTGCCCCCGCACGTCCTGGAGGTTCGCCAGCAGCGCGGGGCTCCGTACGCCCTTCAGGCGCCGCTCGCACGCCTGCCAGGCCGCCAGCACCTGCTGCACCTGCCCCACCGTGCGGACGGTCGTGTCGACGATCTCCGCGCGGACCTTGTCGTAGAGCTTCCGGTACGACTCCTCGTCCCACGCCGGACCGCCGAAGTCGGCGATCAGCTTGTCCGCCGCCGCCATGGCGCAGTCGTCGAACAGCGCCTGGATGGAACCGTGCGGATTCGCGGACAGGTTCAGCTTCTGCTGGTTGGTGAGCTTCTCGGACGCGAACTTCGCCGGGTTGACCGGGATGTTGCGCAGGATCAGCCGGCGCGTGCCCTTCCACATCGCCTGCGCCTGCTCGGCCTCGGTGTCGAAGAGCCGCACGGACACGGTGTCGCCGTCGTCGACCAGCGCCGGATAGGCCTTCACCGGCTGGCCCGCCCGGCGCGTCTCGAAGACCCGGGACAGGGTGCCGATCGTCCAGTCGGTCAGACCGGAGCGCTCCAGCGACTCGCCGCCACTGCGCACGGCGGTGGCCGCCGCGGCCTGCGACAGCGCCTTGCGCGCCTTCGGCTTCAGCCGGAGCCGCAGCGCCTCCAGGTCCTTGTCCTCCGCCAGCTTGCGCCGCCGCTCGTCGACGATCCGGAACGTGATCCTGAGGTGGTCGGGGACCTTCGCCCAGTCGAAGTCCTCCGCGTCGAACGGCACCCCCACCATGCGCTTCAGCTCCCGCGCCATGGTGACCGTCAGCGGCTCCTGGAGCGGTACCGCCCGCTCCAGGAACTTCTGCGCGTAGTTCGGGGCCGGGACGTAGTTGCGGCGGATCGGCTTGGGCAGGGAGCGGATCAGCTCCGTGACCACCTGCTCCCGCAGCCCCGGGATCTGCCAGTCGAAGCCCTCGTCCGTCACCTGGTTCAGCACCTGGAGCGGCACGTGGACGGTCACGCCGTCCGCGTCCGCGCCCGGCTCGAACTGGTACGTCACCCGGAACTTCAGCGGCCCCTGCCGCCAGGAGTCCGGATAGTCGTCCTTGGTGACCGCGCCCGCCTTCTCGTTGATGAGCATCTCGCGCTCGAAGTCGAGGAAGTCGGGCTGCTCGTGCCGCTTGTGCTTCCACCACGAGTCGAAGTGCGCGCCCGAGACGACGTGTTCGGGCACCCGCTGGTCGTAGAAGTCGTACAGCGTCTCGTCGTCGACCAGGATGTCCCGGCGCCGGGCGCGGTGCTCCAGCTCCTCGACCTCGGTCAGCAGCCTGCGGTTGTCCGCGAAGAACTTGTGATGCGTACGCCAGTCGCCCTCGACCAGGGCGTTGCGGATGAACAGCTCACGGCTGACCTCCGGGTCGATCCGCCCGTAGTTCACCTTGCGCTGCGCCACGATCGGCACGCCGTACAGCGTCACCTTCTCGTACGCCATCACGGCCGCCTGGTCCTTCTCCCAGTGCGGCTCGCTGTACGTCCGCTTGAGCAGGTGCCCGGCGAGCGGCTCGACCCACTCCGGCTCGATCTTCGCGTTGACGCGGGCCCAGAGCCGGGAGGTCTCCACCAGCTCCGCGGACATCACGAACCGCGGCGGCTTCTTGAAGAGCGCCGAGCCCGGGAAGATCGCGAACTTGGCGTTCCGCGCGCCCAAGTACTCGTTCTTCGCGCCCTCCTTCACGTCCTTCATGCCGACGTGGGAGAGCAGCCCCGCCAGCAGCGACACGTGCACGCGGTCCTCGGGTGCGTCCTGCTCGTCGAGGTGGATGCCCATCTGCTTGGCGACCGTGCGCAGCTGTGTGTAGATGTCCTGCCACTCGCGGATGCGCAGGAAGTTCAGGTACTCCTGCTTGCACATCCGGCGGAAGGACGACGAGCCGCGCTCCTTCTGCTGCTCGCGGACGTACCGCCACAGGTTCAGGAACGCCAGGAAGTCGCTGGTCTCGTCCTTGAAGCGGGCGTGCTGCTGGTCCGCCTGCGCCTGCTTCTCCGCCGGCCGCTCCCGGGGGTCCTGGATGGACAGCGCCGCCGCTATGACCATGACCTCGCGGACACAGCCGTTCTTGTCGGCCTCCAGCACCATCCGGGCCAGCCGCGGGTCCACGGGCAGCTGCGCCAGCTTGCGCCCGGTGTCGGTGAGCCGCTTGCGTACGTCCTTCTGCGCGGGGTCGAGCGCGCCCAGCTCCTGGAGGAGCTGCACACCGTCGCGGATGTTGCGATGGTCCGGCGGGTCGATGAAGGGGAACTTCTCGATGTCGCCGAGGCCGGCCGCGGTCATCTGCAGGATGACGGAGGCCAGGTTGGTCCGCAGGATCTCCGCGTCCGTGAACTCCGGCCGCGCCTCGAAGTCGTCCTCGGAGTACAGCCGGATGCAGATGCCGTCGGACGTACGGCCGCAGCGGCCCTTGCGCTGGTTGGCGCTGGCCTGCGAGACCGGCTCGATCGGCAGCCGCTGGACCTTGGTGCGGTGGCTGTACCGGGAGATCCGGGCGAAGCCGGGGTCGATGACGTACTTGATGCCGGGGACGGTGAGGGAGGTCTCGGCGACGTTGGTCGCCAGAACGATCCTGCGCCCGGTGTGCTGCTGGAAGACCCGGTGCTGCTCGGCGTGCGAGAGCCGCGCGTACAGCGGCAGTACTTCCGTGAATCTGTACTTCTTCTTCTCCAGCGCGTCCGCCGTGTCCCGGATCTCGCGCTCACCGGAGAGGAAGACGAGGATGTCGCCCTTCCCCTCGCCCATCAGCTCCTCGACGGCATCGGTGATCGCGGTGATCTGGTCCCGGTCGGCGTCGTCCCCGTCCTCTTCGAGGAGCGGCCGGTACCGCACCTCCACGGGGTACGTCCGCCCGCTGACCTCGACGATCGGCGCGTCGCCGAAGTGCCGGGAGAACCGCTCCGGGTCGATGGTCGCCGAGGTGATGACGACCTTCAGGTCCGGCCGCTTCGGCAGCAGCTGCGCCAGGTACCCCAGCAGGAAGTCGATGTTGAGGGACCGCTCGTGCGCCTCGTCGATGATGATCGTGTCGTAGGCGCGCAGCTCGCGGTCGGTCTGGATCTCGGCGAGCAGGATGCCGTCCGTCATCAGCTTGATGAAGGTGGCGTCCGGGTTCACCTGGTCGGTGAACCGCACCTTCCAGCCCACGGCCTCACCGAGCGGCGTGTCCAGCTCGTCGGCCACCCGTTCGGCGACGGTGCGTGCGGCGATCCGCCGGGGCTGGGTGTGCCCGATCATGCCGCGCACGCCGCGCCCCAGCTCCACGCAGATCTTCGGGATCTGCGTGGTCTTGCCGGACCCGGTCTCACCGGCGACGATGACGACCTGGTGATCACGGATGGCGGCCGCGATCTCTTCCTTCTTCTGGCTGACGGGCAGCTGCTCGGGGTAGGTGACCGCGGGCACCCGCGCCCGGCGCTCACCGACGCGCTGCTCGGCCTTGGCCACCTCCGCGTCGATCTCGGCGAGAACGGCGGCCCGGGCCTCCGGCTTACGGATCTTCCGCGCACCCTCCAGCCTCCGGCCGAGCCGGTGCGCGTCGCGCAGCGACAGCTCGGTCAGCCGGGGGGCGAGAGTGCCGAGAGTGGGGGCGGGATGCGTAGACATACGGCTTCCAGGATCTCATCCGACGGAAAAACCTGGCGAACGCTTTTGTCCGCCGGACAGCGGGCGGCACGTGCCGGACACAACAAGGCCCCGATCCGAAGATCGGGGCCTTTGCTGTGGCTGGGGCCGGGGTCGAACCGGCGACCTATCGCTTTTCAGGCGATCGCTCGTACCAACTGAGCTACCCAGCCGCGAGGTTTCACGTGAAACCTCAGCGGTCCTGACGGGATTTGAACCCGCGGCCTCCACCTTGACAGGGTGGCGAGCACTCCAAACTGCTCCACAGGACCAAGCTACGTACGACAGTGTCGCACATGTACTGCGTGCCCCCAACGGGATTCGAACCCGTGCTACCGCCTTGAAAGGGCGGCGTCCTAGGCCGCTAGACGATGAGGGCGGACAAGCTGTTACTGCTTGCTTCGCTTGTCGCCCCCATTAGGGGACGTGAGAAGCATGTGACTCCGCTTCCCCTCGAAAGGTTCCGCTTCTCCCTGGCCCCTGATGGAGTTCGGGACGGTCAAGCCCTGACCGCTGCCCTTGGGCACGACGAGACTGTACTACGGCTTTCGGGGCGTCACCAAACCGAATAATCGCGGGTCACCGAGGGGACGGGGCGGGTCCTGCCCCGGAGGGGGGCTCCACCGTCGGGGACGGGGTCGCGCCGGGCTGGTTCTCCTTGGGGAGATGTCGGCTGACCTCGGCCGTCGTCAGGCCCAGGCCGCCGAGCTCGATCTCGTCCCAGGCCTGGAGGCGCCGGCTGTCGCGGTCGAAGTAGAGGATCGACGCCTGGATCGGGTCGGGGTACTCGCCCTCGACCGCGCGCAGACCGCTGCCGCCGGTGGAGCCCTCGACGCGCAGCCGGGTGCCGTACTCCATGACCTCCATGTCCTCGCGGTGCAGGTGACCGGCGAGGACCAGCGGCACCTCGCCGTCGACCTCGCGGGCGGCCGACGGCTCGTGGGCGACGGCGATGTCGACGGGGGTGCCGGCCGTGCGCTGGTCGCGCAGGGCGGAGGCGAGGCGGGCGCCGGCGAGTTCCTGGGACGCCTCGGCGCCGTCCGGCTTGGAGCGGTCGGGGGTGTACTGCGGGTCGCCGATGCCGGCGAAGCGCAGGCCCGCGACGGTCTTGGCGCGGCCGTCGTCGAGGACGTGCACGTTCTTCAGGCCCTGGAGGTACTTCTGGGTGACGCGGGAGTCGTGGTTGCCGCGGACCCAGACGTAGGGGGCGCCGAGGTCCTCGATGGGGTCCAGGAAGCCGTTCTCCGCGGCCGTGCCGTGGTCCATGGTGTCGCCGGAGTCGACGATCACGTTCACCTGGTACTGCTCCACCAGCGAGGCGATGATCTTCCAGCTCGCCGGGTTCAGGTGGATGTCGGAGACGTGCAGGACGCGGATCGTGGTCGGGTCGGGCTGGTAGGTGGGGAGCGTGGAGGTGGCGTCGTAGAGCTTGGTCACGTTCGTGACCAGGCGGGCCAGCTCCTTCTGGTAGACGTCGAACTCGGTGACGATGCTGCGTGCGTCGCCGACCAGCGAGGGCGCGGAGGAGAGCAGGCCGGAGAACTTCGGCTCCAGGACGGAGTCGGGGTTCCAGGTGGCGTAGGCGGTGCCGCCGGAGGCGACCAGGAGGGTGAGCGCGAGTCCGCCGGCGGCGAGGGCGCGCCGGGGGCGGCGGTAGACGGCGAGGCCGAGGGCGGTGGCGCCGGTGACGACGGCGACGCAGGAGCGGACGGCGAGGTCGAGGGTGCCGCGTTCGATGTCCTGGGCGACCTCGTCCTGGAGGCCGGAGAGGCGTTCGGGGTGGTCGACCAGTGCGGCGGCGCGGTCGGGGTCGAGCTGGTCGACGTTGACGTCGAGGCGGACGGGGGCGACGTGGCTGTCGAGCTGGAGGGCGCCCAGCGGTGAGACGTTGATCTTCGTGCCGCCGCTGACGGACGGGCGCAGCGTCATCGTGGTGTCCATGGGGCCGACGGGCACACGGACGTCGCCCACGACCAGCAGGCCGAGCCAGGCCCCGAGCAGGACGACGGCGACGAGGCCGACGGCGCGGGTCCAGGGGCGGGACCGGGGGGCGAGTCCGACCGCCGTGGACGTCCGGCGGGTGCGGTGGCGGTGGCGGTGGATGAGGGCGCGCGGCGCGTTGCGGATGGGGTTCATCACCTCGGCCAGGACGTGCAGGACGGCGGCGGGGACGCGGGCCATTGGTCCCGTATGCCCAAGGCCCGGGGCGGGTATGCGGTGGGCTTCGGTGCGGGCTGTGTCGTGCTTCGGTGCGGTCTGTGTCGTACCCCACGGTCGTACCCGACAATGGGCCTGTGCTGGAGATGACGCGCGAGGAGTTCGAGGAACTGGTCGCAGAGGCCCTGGACCGGATTCCGCCGGAGCTGACGCGGCTGATGGACAACGTCGCGGTGTTCGTCGAGGACGAGCCGCCGGCCGACGATCCCGAGCTGCTCGGGCTGTACGAGGGGACGCCGCTGACGGAGCGCGGGGAGTGGTACGCGGGGGTGCTGCCGGACCGGATCACCATCTACCGGGGGCCGACGCTGCGGTTCTGCGAGACGCGCGAGGACGTGGTCGCGGAGACCGAGGTGACGGTGGTGCACGAGATCGCGCACCACTTCGGGATCGACGACGCGCGGCTGCACGCCCTCGGGTACGGGTGAGCGCCGCCGGGTTCGGGTGAGCGTCGCCGGGTTCGGGTGAGCGTCGCGGGTTCGGTGGTCGTCTTCGGCCGACCGGGTACGGCTGACGCGCTCGGGTCAAGGTCCGCGGGGCGCGGCGCGTGTCCTCTTGTGGGTGACGGGAGTTGGGCACGGCGACTCCTGATCCCCGGAGGTGGCCGCCCGTGCGCCCCTTGTACGTACCCGTCCGTCTGGCCGCCACCGCCGTGGCCGTCGCCGCTGCCGCCGGCTGCATGAGCGTCGGCGACGACGCGTCCGGCGGGGGCGCCAGGCCGTCGCACTCCGCCGGGGAGCAGGGCGGTGCGGCGCCGGACGGCGGGCCCGCGGTGTCGGGCGGCAACGTCGGCTACGGAGCGGCGGCGGCCGACGAGAAGCGCGGACGTGGCAAGAGCAAGGGGAAGAAGGGCAAGGGCGAGGACGAGAAGAAGGGCGGTGGTGAGGGCGGGAAGCGGAAGGGCGAGTCCCCCGCCGCCGAGCCGCCCGCCGGTGTGACGCAGCCGCCGCCGGTGAAGGACGGGGACGACGAACCCGCGCCGACCCGGACGCCGCCCGCGGAGCCGACGCGGACGCCCGAGCCCGAGCCGACGCCGACCGAGGAGCCGCCCGCCTCGCCGTCGCCGGAGCCCTCGACGGCGGAGCCGTCGTCGTCGGCGCACGAGCCGCCGGGAACGCAGCTGGCGCAACGGGAGCCGGCGCCGACGGCCGGGGCACCGGCATAGCGGCCGGGACAGTGGCCGGGGCAGTGGCCTAGCGGGGCCCGGCAGCCGGGCTGAGCAGGGCATGTGCTACTCGGCCGCTGATCGGTTTGCCTTCGGGGGTGTGAGGTGCGTATGGTGGTAGATCGTTTGATCCCATTTGCCCGGCGCCACCGCAGAGCGCGCCGTGTGGCGCGTTCTCTCCCCCTGCCGTGGTGGACCGCATCGAGGCGGTCGTATTGCGAATCGCGATTCACGGAGTTGACGGGCGCGTGCCGACGAGAGACTCCGGAAGGTTTCGCATTCGCATGTCCATGACCAGTACTGATCACGTCGTCGTGCCCGAGAACGCCGAGGGCGTCGAGGGCACCCCGGAGGCCGTCGAGGCCTCCACGACCCCCGAGACCCCGCAGGCCCCCGAGGTCACCTTCGCGGACCTCGGTCTCCCCGAGGGCGTCGTGCGCAAGCTCGCGCAGAACGGCGTGACCACCCCCTTCCCGATCCAGGCCGCGACCATCCCGGACGCCCTGGCCGGCAAGGACATCCTCGGCCGGGGCCGCACCGGCTCCGGCAAGACCCTCTCCTTCGGTCTGCCGACCCTGGCGCAGCTCGCCGGCGGCCGCACCGAGAAGCACAAGCCCCGCGCCGTCATCCTCACCCCGACCCGCGAGCTGGCCATGCAGGTGGCCGACGCGCTCCAGCCGTACGGCGACGTCGTCGGCCTGCGGATGAAGGTCGTCTGCGGCGGCACCTCGATGGGCAACCAGATCTACGCCCTGGAGAAGGGCGTCGACATCCTGGTCGCCACCCCGGGCCGTCTGCGCGACATCATCAACCGCGGCGCCTGCTCCCTGGAGAACGTGCAGATCGCGGTCCTCGACGAGGCCGACCAGATGTCCGACCTGGGCTTTATGCCCGAGGTCACCGAGCTGCTCGACCAGGTCCCGGCGGGCGGTCAGCGGATGCTGTTCTCCGCCACGATGGAGAACGAGATCAAGACCCTCGTCGACCGGTACCTGAAGGACCCGGTCAGCCACGAGGTCGACGCGGCCCAGGGCGCGGTGACGACCATGTCGCACCACATCCTGGTCGTGAAGCCCAAGGACAAGGCGCCGGTCACCGCGGCCATCGCCTCCCGCAAGGGCCGCACCATCATCTTCGTCCGCACCCAGCTGGGCGCCGACCGCGTCGCCGAGCAGCTGCGGGACGCCGGCGCCAAGGCGGACGCGCTGCACGGCGGCATGACCCAGGGCGCGCGCACCCGCACGCTGGCCGACTTCAAGGACGGCTACGTCAACGTCCTGGTCGCCACCGACGTCGCCGCGCGCGGCATCCACGTCGACGGCATCGACCTGGTCCTGAACGTGGACCCGGCCGGCGACCACAAGGACTACCTGCACCGCGCCGGCCGTACGGCGCGCGCGGGCCGCACCGGCACGGTCGTCTCGCTCTCCCTGCCGCACCAGCGCCGCCAGATCTTCCGGCTGATGGAGGACGCGGGCGTCGACGCCACGCGCCACATCATCCAGGGCGGCGCGGCCTTCGACCCGGAGGTCGCCGAGATCACCGGCGCCCGGTCGATGACCGAGGTCCAGGCCGAGTCCGCGGGCAACGCGGCGCAGCAGGCCGAGCGCGAGGTCACCCAGCTCACCAAGGAGCTGGAGCGGGCCCAGCGCCGCGCCACCGAGCTGCGCGAGGAGGCGGACCGCCTGGTCGCCAGGGTCGCGCGGGAGCGTGGCGAGGACCCGGAGACGGTCCTGGCCGAGGTGGCCGCCGCGACGGAGGCCCAGGCCGAGGTCGTGGTGCCCGAGCAGCCGGGCGCGCGGGACGTGGAGAAGACGGAGCGGCCGGAGCGGAGCGGCGGCAACGGCCGGGACCGTTCCTTCGAGCGCCGTGACGACCGTGGCGGCTTCCGTCGTGACGACCGTCGTGACGACCGTGGTGGTCGCTCCTTCGAGCGTCGTGACGACCGTGGTGGTCGCTCTTTCGAGCGTCGTGACGACCGCGGTGACCGTGGTGGCCGTTCCTTCGACCGCCGCGACGACCGCGGTGGCTTCCGTCGTGACGACCGTCGTGACGACCGTGGTGGTCGCTCCTTCGAGCGTCGCGACGACCGCGGTGACCGTGGTGGCCGTTCCTTCGACCGCCGCGACGACCGTGGCGGCTTCCGTCGTGACGACCGTCGTGACGACCGCGGCGACCGTGGCGGCTTCCGCCGTGACGACCGGAACGACCGTCGTGACGACCGTGGTGGCCGTTCCTTCGAGCGTCGTGACGACCGTGGCGGCTTCCGTCGTGACGACCGCCGCGACGACCGCGGCGGCCACCGCGGCAGCGACCGTCCGTTCAACCGCGACCGCCAGGGCGACCGTCCCGGCTTCCGCTCCGGCGGGCACGACCGCCCGTACGGCCGCCGGGACGACCACCGCGGTTCCTCCTTCGGCCGCCGTGACGACAAGCCGCGCTGGAAGCGCAACGGCTGACGCAACGGCTGACGTAACCGCTGACGCCGAGTAGTACCGAGAGCCGTGGCCTCCGCCCCTCACCGGGCGGAGGCCACGGCGTTTCGGCTTCCCGCTCCCCGGACCAGTTTTCGGCCACGGAGTGACGCATGTCACGTCCTCCACAGGGGAATTGCTGGGGGCATGACAGATGACGCCAAGGTGAGCGGGCTCTCGGACGAGGAACGGCTGGCCCAGCTCGGCTACACCCAGGTTCTGGCCCGCCGCATGTCGGCGTTCTCCAACTACGCGGTTTCCTTCACCATCATCTCGGTCCTCTCCGGCTGCCTGACCCTCTACCTGTTCGGCATGAACACGGGCGGCCCCGCCGTCATCACGTGGGGCTGGGTCGCCGTCGGCCTGATGACCCTCTTCGTAGGCCTGGCGATGGCCGAGATCTGCTCGGCGTACCCGACCTCGGCGGGCCTGTACTTCTGGGCGCACCGCCTGGCACCGCCCCGTACGGCCGCCGCCTGGGCCTGGTTCACGGGCTGGTTCAACGTGCTCGGCCAGGTCGCGGTCACCGCCGGTATCGACTTCGGCGCCGCGTCCTTCCTGGGCGCCTACCTGAACCTCCAGTTCGGCTTCGAGGTCACACCGGGCCGCACGATCCTGCTCTTCGCGGCCATCCTGGTCCTCCACGGCCTGCTGAACACCTTCGGCGTCCGCATCGTCGGCCTCCTGAACAGCATCAGCGTGTGGTGGCACGTCGTCGGCGTGGCGGTGATCGTCGGCGCGCTGACCTTCGCGCCGGACCAGCACCAGTCGGCGTCCTTCGTCTTCGGGGAGTTCGTCAACAACACGGGCTGGGGCAGCGGCGTCTACGTGGTCCTCATCGGCCTGCTGATGGCCCAGTACACCTTCACGGGCTACGACGCCTCCGCCCACATGACCGAGGAGACGCACGACGCGTCGACGGCGGGCCCCAAGGGCATCGTCCGCTCCATCTGGACGTCCTGGATCGCCGGCTTCGTCCTCCTCCTCGGCTTCACCTTCGCCATCCAGTCCTACGAGGGCGCCCTGACGTCGCCCACCGGCGCACCGCCCGCGCAGATCCTGCTCGACGCCCTCGGCGCCACCGCGGGCAAACTGCTCCTCCTCGTCGTCATCGGAGCCCAGCTGTTCTGCGGGATGGCCTCGGTGACGGCCAACAGCCGCATGATCTACGCCTTCTCGCGCGACGGGGCGCTGCCCTTCTCGCACGTCTGGCACACGGTGAACCCTCGCACCCGCACGCCGGTCGCGGCCGTCTGGCTGGCCGCCCTGGGCGCACTCGCCCTGGGCCTGCCCTACCTGATCAACGTCACGGCGTACGCGGCGGTGACGTCGATCGCCGTCATCGGCCTCTACATCGCCTACGTCATCCCGACCCTGCTGCGCGTCCGCAAGGGGGCGGCCTTCGAACGCGGACCGTGGCACCTGGGCCGCTGGTCCGGCGCGGTGGGCGTGATCGCGGTGACGTGGGTCTGCGTCATCACGGTCCTGTTCATGCTGCCGCAGGTCTCCCCGGTGACCTGGGAGACCTTCAACTACGCGCCGATCGCCGTCCTGGTCGTCCTCGGCTTCGCCGCGACCTGGTGGCTGGCCTCGGCCCGCCACTGGTTCCTCAACCCCGACCACGAACGCACCCGGGCCCGCCTGGCGGCCCGCGCGAACGCACCGGAGCCGGTGGACCCGTAACACCGCCGCGCACGACGAGTACGACGAGCCCGACGCGGCCGTGACCCGGATACCCGATCGGAGTCCCGGCCGCGTCGGGCTATGCTCGGTATGGCAACATCACGCAACACCGCGCGGCACCCCCTGGGCCCTTAGCTCAATTGGCAGAGCAGTGGACTTTTAATCCATTGGTTGTGGGTTCGAGTCCCACAGGGCCTACCGGCCGGACCCCAGCTCACAGAGTCAACGAGCTGGGGTCTTTGTCATGCGCACCGTGGCCCGGCGGTAAAGTCCTTCGACATGCGTACAACACCCCCCGGCTTAGACGGGGTTGACCTCCGCCCCCGCAGGGTCGTCACCCCGCGCCGCCTCGGCGCCGCCGCCGTGGTCTACGGCGTCTTCGTCGCGGGCTGGTACCTGGGGCAGCCGGTGACTCCCGAGTGCCATACCGACCAGGCCGCCCTCGACCGGGCCGCCGAACGGTACGGCCCCGAACCGTCCCCCACGCCCACGCCCACGCCCACAGCCGGCCCCACCGGCATCCCCCCGGACTTCTCGGTCGAGGCCGGCCGTGCCACGATGAGCATCGCGATCACCTCCTACGCCGTCGCCTGCACCAACGACACGAGCGAACGCCCACGCCTCCGGGCCTGGTTCGGGGGCGAGTGGGGCTAGACGGGATGCCCACCTGGATAACCCTCCGCCGCATCGGCGTCGTCACCACTCTGTACGCCGTGTTCCTGGCCGGATGGTGGCTCGGCCAGCCCGTGCGGTCCGACGGCTGCCTCGAGGACCGGGCCACCGCCGGGGACGACGCCCGCCTCGCGCCGGTGGAGCCGGCCGACCCCGGCCGCTACCTCGAGAACATGGGCCTCGACCTGGACTTCGGTCTCCTCGACTGGGCCGACGACCTGGACGGTCGCCGTGACGGCGAGTACGGCCCCAGCGACCACGGCTACGAGTTGCGGGCCGAGGCCGGAACGCCCGTGACGTCCGGCACGGACTACACCGCCTGTTCCTACAAGAAGCGCGCCCGCCTTCTCGCGTGGGTCAACGGCGACTTCGAGTGACCATCGCAGATCATGGTGGGAGTGGCGATGATCGAGGCCCGCCCCACCCGTCCGTCCCCGGAGTACGCCCCATGTCCCTCCCCTACGTCCTCCTCTCCGCCGCCGTCTCCCTCGACGGCTACCTGGACGACACCGGCCCCGAACGGCTCCTGCTCTCCTCGCCCGCCGACTTCGACCGGGTCGACGAGGTACGGGCCTCCGTGGACGCGATCCTCGTCGGCGCCGGCACGATCCGGGCCGACAATCCACGGCTGCTGGTGAACTCGGCCGAGCGGCGGGCCGCCCGGGTCGCGGCGGGGCGGGCGGAGTACCCCCTCAAGGTCACCGTCAGCGCCACCGGCGAGCTGGACCCGGAGGCCAGGTTCTGGCACACGGGCGGGGAGAAGGTGCTGCTGACCACGGACGAGGGCGCCCGGCGGGCCCACGCGCTCGGGATCGCGGCCGACATCGTGCCGCTCGGTGCCGTGCTCGACTGGCGGACGGCGCTGGAGTATCTGCACGACCGGCGAGGTGTGGGGCGGCTGATGGTCGAGGGCGGCGGGACGGTCCACACCCAGCTGCTGCGGCGGGAGCTCGCCGACGAGCTGCAGCTCGTGCTCGCGCCGCTCCTCGTGGGCGACCCGGACGCGCCCCGGCTGTTCGGGCCCGGCGGCTATCAGAGCGGGCGGCTCAGGCTCGTGGAGGCGCGGCGCATCGAGGACGTCGTACTGACGCGGTACCTGCCGACCGCGCCCGGCACCGGCGACCGGGTGACCGCCGCCGACCGGCACTGGCTGGCGCTCGCCTGCGAGCTGGCCGAGCTGTGCCCGCCGTCGGCGACGGCGTTCAGCGTGGGGGCGGTCGTGGTCGCCGCCGACGGGACGGAGCTGGCGCGGGGGCACTCACGGGAGGGCGGGGACGCCGTGGTGCACGCGGAGGAGGCCGCGCTGGCCAAGACCGACCCCGGCGATCCGCGGCTCGCCACCGCCACCGTGTACTCCAGCCTGGAACCGTGCGCCCGCCGCGCCTCCCGGCCGGCCCCGTGCGCCCGGCTGATCCTCGACGCGGGGGTGCGCCGGGTGGTCACGGCCTGGCGTGAGCCGGACACCTTCGTGCCGGGCGCGGACGGCAGCGGGGTGCTCGCCGCGCAGGGCGCCACCGTCGTCGTACTGCCCGATTACGAGGGGCGGGCGAAGGCGCCGAACCGCCATCTGGAGAGGTAGGGAGATACGGATGTGCATTCCGCCCCCCGGATGACGTACAGTGGAGACACAACGACGCGGGGTGGAGCAGCTCGGTAGCTCGCTGGGCTCATAACCCAGAGGTCGCAGGTTCAAATCCTGTCCCCGCTACTGAAGGCCGAGGGCCGGAATCCATGAGGATTCCGGCCCTCGGTGCGTTCACCCGGTCGGCCCTCACGACTCGCCCCCCGCCTCCACTCCCGGAAACCTGGAGGACCAGGCGGCAAGCGGCGTGGACGTGCGGGGTGGCGGGAGACGAGTGGTGCGGCCAGGTGACGTGGACGACGAGGGGGCGTACGCCAGGGCCGACGGCCGGCTCCCCGGCGATCCCGTGCCCGACCCCGGACTGGGCGACACCGTCGAGGTCCTGCCGTCCGAGGCCGAGCAGCACCGCCGCCGCTCGTACGGGCGGGTCCTCGTGCGCCTGCTGCCCGTCCTGCTGATCGTCGTCGCCGTCCTGTACGACATCTTCACCCCCCGCTACTTCACCGCGGGCCCCCTCTACACGGCCGCGCCCCTGGTCGCCGCCGCGGTGTACTCGCGGCGCGGCACGGCGCTCACCAGTGCCGCCGTGGTCGCCGCCGTCGTCGGGCTCCAGCTGAGCAAGGACGTCATCCACTACGTCGACTCCCTCACGGAGCTGATCACCATCACGACGGTGGCCGCGCTCGCCGTCCTCGTCAACGCCTTCGTCCGCCGCACCGGCGAGCGGCTCGTCTCCGTCCGCGAGATCGCCGAGGCCGCCCAGCGGGCCGTGCTGCCCGAACCCGCCGAGCGGATCGGCGGCTTCGAGATCGCCGCCTGCTACGAGGCGGCGCAGGCCGACGCGTTCATCGGCGGCGACCTGTACGCGGTGCAGGACAGCCCGCGCGGCATCCGGCTCATCGTCGGCGACGTGCGGGGCAAGGGCATGGGCGCGGTCGCCGCCGTCGCCGTCGTGATCGGCGCATTCCGGGAGGCCGCCGAACAGGAGACGACGCTGGAGGCGGTGGCCCAGCGGCTGGAGCGGGCGCTGGCCCGCGAGGGCACCCGGCGCGACGGGCTGGACGCCTTCGAGGGGTTCACCACCGCCGTACTCGCCGAACTCCCGCACGGCGACGGGGTCGTCCGCGTCCTCAACCGGGGGCATCCGCCACCGCTGCTGCTCTACGCCGACGGCACCCTGCGCCCGCTGCCCGCCCGGGAGTCGGCGCTGCCGCTCGGGATGGGGGAACTGGGCGTGTGGCCCGACCGGGCGGAACAGGCCCCGTTCCCCGGCGGGGCCACGCTGCTGCTGTACACCGACGGACTGTCGGAAGCCCGCGACGACCGGGGCGAGTTCTACGACCCGCACGAGCGGCTCGCCGGCTGCGTGTTCCGGCACCCGGAAGAACTGCTCGGCACCCTCGCCGAGGACGTGCGCAGGCACTCCGGGGGCGGCATGGCCGACGACATGGCGCTGCTCGCCGTACGACGGCCCTGATCACCGCCCGTGATGAAGCGAGCGCCCTCCGCATAACAACTGACATACCGTCAGGTGAGGTGCTTGCGGAAAGTGGTGCCGAAGGGGCACTGAGGAGTGGTCAACTCGCCCGGATTTAACCATCCATGAGGCCTGTGTCCACCCGGGTTTCGTTAATGATCAAGCGGAACGGCTTGGAATCCGAGGCCCGCGTCTATTAACGTTCGATAACGCAGCGCGGTCGTCCCAGCCGTCACAGAAGGCGGCTCCGTGCGCACGCGCCGAATCCCGCAAGGGAACCGGGGAACCACCACTTGGGGTGAATCGGGCGTATGACGCCGTGCCAGTCACGGCGGATATACGCGCGTAGGAGACCTTCCTGCTCCGAACCCGTCAGCTAACCCGGTAGGCGAAAGGAAGGAAAGGAGTACGCCCACGTGGCGTCCAACCGGCCTGCCCCCGAGGCCCCGTTCGTGCCCAGCGGGCACGACACCGACACCTTCGGCTACGACGTCCACCGCGCCGAAGAGGGCCCCTGGGAGGAGTGGAACCCCACCGCGGAGTCCATCCGCCCCGTGCGCGGCCGGCACCGCGTCGCCAAGCAGCGCGGCGGACTCGCCCGCAGCTCCACCGTCCTCGGTGTCGGTGTCATAGCCGCCGTCGGCGCGGGCGGCATGGCCAGCGCGCAGACCGGCAAGCCGCCGGTGTCCATCTCCATGCCGGACCTGCCGAACGTCGGCTCGATCCTCTCCGACGAGGAGCCCGAGCCCGAGGGTTCCGCCACCCCGCTCAGCGGTATCGCCGCCGCCTCCGCCGGCACCGGCCAGGAGACCACCGCCGACGCCGGCGAGTCGCTGCGTGCGCGGATCATGGCGCAGGCCGAGCAGCAGCAGGCCCAGGTCGAGAGCAAGGCCGCCGCCGAGGCCGCGGCCGCCGCCGAGAAGAAGGCCGCGGAAGCCGCCGCCAAGGCGGAGAAGGAGGCCGAGGCCAAGGCCGCCGCCGCCAAGAAGAAGGCGGAGGAGGAAGCCGCGAAGAAGGCCGAGGCCGAGCGGCTCGCGAAGCTGGCCAAGCAGTACACGCTGCCCACCTCCTCGTACACGATCTCCTCCACCTTCGGGCAGGCGGGCCCCTACTGGTCGTCCGGCCACCACACCGGCCTCGACTTCGCCGCCCCCACGGGCACGCTGCTCAAGGCGGTGCACAGCGGCACGATCACATCGGCCGGCTGGGACGGGTCGTACGGCTACAAGACCGTGCTCACCCTCGATGACGGCACCGAGATCTGGTACGCCCACCAGTCCTCGATCAACGTCAGCGTCGGCCAGGAGGTCACCACCGGCGACGTCATCGGCCGCGTCGGCGCCACCGGCAACGTCACCGGCGCCCACCTCCACATGGAGGTCCACACGGCCGGCGGCGGCAGCCTCGACCCGATGGCATGGCTGCAGAGCAAGGGCCTCACCCCCTGAGCCGCACCGCACCGCACACGCCGGTCGTCACTCCTGATCCCCGGCGGTCCTGACGGCGACCCCCCGACGTCAGGGCTGCCGGTTTGCGGGATCTTTGCCCCGCTGCCGGAATCCCGGGATCCGTCGGGCTCGTTGACGCAGTACATGACTTCTCTGCGCAAGCTCGGCTCCTCCGACCTGGAGGTCTTCCCCCTCGCCCTCGGCGGCAACGTCTTCGGCTGGACCGCCGACCAGGACACCTCCTTCGCCGTCCTCGACGCCTACACCGCGGCGGGCGGCAACTTCGTCGACACCGCCGACTCATACTCCGCATGGGTCGACGGCAACAGCGGCGGCGAGTCCGAGACCCTCCTCGGCAAGTGGCTCGAGGCCCGCGGCAACCGTGACGACGTCGTCCTCGCCACCAAGGTCAGCCAGCACCCCGAGTACCCGGGACTGAGCGCCGCGAACATCAAGGCCGCCGCCGACGCCTCCCTGCGCCGCCTTGGCACCGACCACATCGACCTCTACTACACCCACTTCGACAAGCCCGAGGTGCCGGTCGAGGAGATCATCGGCGCGCTCGACGAACTGGTGCGGGCGGGCAAGGTCCGGCACATCGCCGCCTCCAACATCTCCGCCGAGCGGCTCGCCGCCTCCCTGGACTTCTCCGACCGCGAGGGCCTCGCCCGGTACGTGGCACTCCAGCCCCACTACAACCTGGTCTCGCGCGACACCTACGAGGGCGGACTGCGCGACCTCGCCGAGCGGGCCGGGCTGGCCGCCGTGCCCTACTACGCCCTCGCGTCCGGCTTCCTCACCGGCAAGTACCGGCCCGGCGCGAGGGTCGACAGCCCGCGCGCGGGCGGCGCCGCCAAGCACCTGGAGAGCGAGCGCGGGCAGCGGGTCCTCACGGTCCTGGACGAGATCGCCGAAGCCCACGACGCCCCCGTCGCCACGGTCGCCCTGGCCTGGCTGGCCGCACAGCCGACGGTGGCCGCGCCGATCGCGTCCGCGCGCACGGTGGAGCAGCTGCCGGCGCTGCTGGGAGTGGCGGAGCTGACCCTGACTGAGGACGAGACCGGGCGGCTGACGGAGGCGTCGGCCTGAGGCACGCTACGGCCGGTGGGGGTGGGGCCGGGGGTACGGCGCCTACGGGTACGGGGGCCGGACGGACACGGGGTACGGGGTCGGTGACGGGGCCGCTGCGAAGGCCGGAGCCCACGGGCCCGCGTATCCGTAAGCGCTGCCGTACGTGCCGTGCCCGGCGCGGGCGCCGTACATCCCCTGCGCCCCGTACGCCCCGTGCCCCGGCCAGGCGGCGACCGGTGGCGGAGCCGTGACGCGGGCCGCGTGGTCCAGCGCCGGGCGCGCCACCTCGCGGCGTTGCCACAGGGCGCCCAGCAGTTCCCGTTCCCGCAGGGCGAAGTCGGCGCCCGCGCGGCCCTCTCGCCCCCGCCGCCGCAGGAACGCCAGCGAGGTCGCGTACGCCTCGTACTGCGCCACCGCCCGCGCGGCCTGCTTCCCGGCGTGCCGGCGGGCGTACTGCCGGGCGAGGCGGCGGGCGTGCATCGAGCCGAGCGCGTGCGGCTCCGCCGGGGCCAGCCAGCCGGCCATGACGTACGCGGGCAGCTCGGTGCGCACCGTGCGCAGTTCGCGCTGCCGGGTCCAGATCACCAGCCAGGTCAGCAGGCCGAAGCAGGGCACCATGAACGCCCCGTACACGGCGAGGAAGCCGTACTCGCCGAACGCGGCCGAACCGTTCCACAGCGCGTGCACGCCCATCGCGAGCAGCAGGCCGGCCGGCGGGAGCAGGGCGCGGCGCAGGCGGTGCCGGCCGGTGGAGAGGGCGGCGATGCCGAAACCGATGCCGGTGAGCACGGTGAACAGCGGGTGGGCGAAGGGCGACATCACGACGCGGACGAAGAAGGTCGCGGCGGTGACCGAGGCGAAGCCGCTGTCGCCGGTGAGCTGGTCGGTGCCGAAGGCGTTGCCCAGGTAGAGGATGTTCTCGGTGAAGGCGAAGCCGGTGGCGGTGACGCCGGCGACGACCACGCCGTCGACGATGCCGGTGAAGTCCCGCCTGCGGAAGAGGAAGACCAGCAGGACGGCGGCGGCCTTGGCGGACTCCTCGACGACGGGCGCTATGACCGTGGCGCCCAGGGTGTCGGCCCCGGCCGGGTCGGCGGTGGCCGTGGCGATCCATCTCGTCGCGAAACTGTTGGCGATGATCGCTATCAGGGCGGCGGCGCAGGCGCCCCAGGCGAAGCAGAACAGCAGGTTCCGCCAGGGGCCGGGCTCGACCCGGTCCAGCCAGCGGAACGCGGCTATGAGCAGCGGCACCGGCAGCACCGCGAGGCCGAGTCCGACCAGGAAGCCCTGGGTGCCGGTCTGTTCACGCACCAGGGCCAGGATCACCAGGCCGGATGTCGCCAGCAACGTGGCCACTGCCCCGTAACGCACCCAGGCGCGCTGCCACCAGTGCGGACGCGGCGGATTCGTCGGGTACGGGGGACAGGTGGCCACGGCATGGACCCTAACCGGTGGGGGCTGCTCCGGGTGCTGGTCGCGGGGCTATTCGGTGTGCGGTACGCGGCGGAAGAGCAAGTCGTTCACCACATGACCCTTGTCCAGCCCCTGGCCCTCGAAACGGGTCAGCGGCCGGTGGGCGGGACGCGGCGCGAATCCGCCGCCGGGCGCGGTGTTCTCGAAGTCGGAGTGCGCGGTGAGCACCTCGAGCATCTGCTCGGCGTACGGCTCCCAGTCGGTGGCGCAGTGCAGGACGGCCCCCGGCGCGAGCCGGGCCGCGGCCAGCGTCAGGAGCTCCGGCTGGATCAGGCGGCGCTTGTGGTGGCGCTTCTTGGGCCAGGGGTCGGGGAAGTAGACGCGCAGTCCGGCGAGGGAGTCGGGGGCGAGCATCTCGCGCAGGAGGATGATCGCGTCGCCGTTGCCCACCCGGATGTTGGACAGCTCGTTCCGTTCCGCGAGAGCCAGCAGGTTGCCCTGGCCGGGGGTGTGGACGTCCACGGCGAGGATGTTGGTGCCCGGGTCGGCGGCGGCCATCTGCGCGGTGGCCTCGCCCATGCCGAAGCCGATCTCCAGGACGACGGGGTGGTCGTTGCCGAACAGCTCACCGAGGTCGATGACCCGCTGCCCGTCGATGTCCAGCCCCCACAGCGGCCACAGCCGCTGCAGCGCGTCCGCCTGCCCGGCGGTCACCCGGCTCCGGCGGGGCTGGAAACTCCGGATCCGCCGCTCGAAGTGCGACCCGGCCGGGTCGGCCTTCGGCCCGTCGGGGAACCGGGGCTCACCCTTGGCCCGGGTGTGCCGGACGGAGGCGCCGGGATGCGGTGCGGCTGGCTGGGGGGCGTCGGAAGCGCTGCGGAAATCAGACACAGTGCTATCGATTTTACGGCGGGGTGTGCGGTGGGCGGGGCCTCCCCGGGCCGGGGGCCGCCCGGTCAGGTGGCGCCCAGCATGGCCAGGGCCCGCCGGCCCACCTCGCGGCCGATGGGGAGGGAGGCCGTCGCGGCGGGGGACGGGGCGTTGAGGACGTGTACCGCGTGGGCGCCCTCGTGGATCAGGAAGTCGTCCACCAGCGTCCCGTCCGCCAGTACCGCCTGTGCCCGCACCCCCGCGGGCGCCGCCACCAGGTCGTCCTCCGTCACCGCGGGCAGCAGCCTGCGCACGGCCGTGGTGAACGCCGCCTTGGACAGCGACCGTCGCAGCTCGCCCGCTCCGTACCTCCAGTGCCGCCGGGCTATCCGCCACGAGCCCGGCCAGGCCAGCGTCCCGCCCAGCTCGCGGGGGTGCACCACGCCCCAGCCGTACCCCTCCCGGGCGAGGGCCGGCACCGCGTTGGGCCCGACGTGCACACCGCCGTCGATCCCCCGGGTCAGATGCACCCCGAGGAACGGGAACGCCGGGTCCGGCACCGGGTACACCAGGCCCCGCACCAGCTCCGGACGCGCCAGCTCGTAGTACTCGCCCCGGAAGGGCACGATCCGCATGCCGGGGTCGTCGCCGGTCAGGCGGGCGATCTCGTCGCAGTGCAGTCCCGCGCAGTTGACCATGACCCGGGCGCGGAGCACGTCTCCCGAGCGGGTGCGGACGGCGACCCCGCGGCCGGGGCGGCGGTCGACGTGCCGGACCTGGGCTCCGTAGCGGATCTCCGCGCCGGAGGCGTGCGCCAGCTGCCGGGCCACGGCCACGTAGTCGCAGACGCCGGTCGTGCCGACGTGTATGGCGGCCAGGCCCGTGACCTCCGGCTCGTACTCCGGGATCTGGGCGGCGCCCAGCTCGCGCACCGGTATGCCGTTCTCCCGGGCGCGCTGCACCAGGGCGTGCAGGCGGGGCAGCTCGGCGCGGTCGGTGGCGACGATCAGCTTGCCGGTGACGGCGTGCGGGATGCCGTACTCCGCGCAGAACTTCACCATCTCCGCCGCGCCCCGCACCGCGAAGCGGGCCTTCAGCGAGCCCGGGCGGTAGTAGACGCCGCTGTGGATGACGCCGCTGTTGCGGCCCGTCTGGTGCCGGGCCGGTCCCGGCTCCTTCTCCAGCACCGTCACCCGGGTGCCCGGCGCCGCGCGCGTGATCGCGTACGCCGTCGACAGGCCGACGATCCCGCCGCCGATCACCAGCACGTCGCAGTCGTGCCCGGTCACGGTCCGTACTTGTGCCATCTCCCGGCCCACCTCCCGGTTCCGATAGTGCACTGCGCCACTGACAATGCCTTCAAACCCGGGCCGGGCGTGATGTCGGTCAGGCAGCGGTCGTCAGGCAGCGGTCGTCAGGCAGCGGTCGTCAGGCAGCGGTCGTCAGGCCGTGGTCATCAGCAGCGGCCGGGCGCGCTCGCGCAGCTCGACCACGCGCGGCTCGTCGCCGTACGGCTCCAGGCGGTGCAGGAGGTCCTTCACGTACTCGGTGGTGCGGGCCGAGGAGATGCGGCCGGCCACCTCGACCGCCCGCACGCCCTGTTCGCAGGCCGCGTCCAGGTTGCCGGACTCCAGCTCGGCCACCGCCGAGACGACGAGCCTGAGTCCGTGCGAGCGTACGAACTCCTCCGTCGGTTTCGACAGGGCCTGCTCGGTGAAGCGGCGGACCTGGCGTGGTGCCTTCAGGTCGCGGTAGCACTCGGCCGCGTCGGCGGCGAACCGGTCGTAGGAGTAGAAACCCAGCCACGTCGGGTCGCTGTCGCCCGGCCGGGCGCGCTCCAGCCAGCTCTCGGCGGCCTTTAGGGCGGCGCCGGCCGCCGGGGCGTCACCCGCGCGCGCGTGGGCGCGGGCCTCGACCAGCCGGAAGAAGCTCATGGTGCGTGCCGTGGCCAGGCCCCGGTTGCGCTCCAGCGCGGCCTGGGCGAGGTCCACGCCCTCGTCGCCGAAACCGCGGTAGGTCGCCTGGAGGGACATGGAGGCCAGCACGTAGCCGCCCAGCGGGACGTCGGCCGCCGCGCGGGCCAGGCGCAGGGCCTGGATGTAGTACCGCTGGGCCGCCTCCTGCTGGCCGGTGTCGAAGGCCATCCAGCCGGCCAGGCGGGTCAGTTCGGCCGAGGCGCCGAACAGGGCGCGGCCGACCTCGTCGGAGTAGGAGCCGAGGAGGAGCGGTGCCGCCTCGACGCGTAAACACTCGGGGACCATCGACGAACGCCAGTCGCCGCCGCCGTACTTGGAGTCCCAGCGCCGGGCGTCCTCGGCGGCCTCCCGCAGCTTCTGCACATCGCTGTGGCCGACTTTGAGCGGTGCGCCGGAGTCCTCGGCCGGGCCCGGCTCGCGCGCCACCGAGCTGTCGGCCGGGGTTATCAGCCACCGTGAGGCGGGCGTCGCGTACGCGCTCACCGCGAACGAACCGGCCAGCGACTGCCAGATGCCGCCGGCGCCGGAGCGGCGGCCGGCGAGGTCGAGGCGGTACAGCTCGGTGGCCGACCGGACCGCCTGGCCGACGTCCCGGGGGAAGGCGAGGCCCACTTCGGGGGCGGGGTCCGCGTCCGCCAGGCCGATCTCGTGCAGCGGCACCGGGCGGCCGAGCTTCTGGCCGATGGCGGCGGCGATGAGGTGCGGCGCCGCACCCTGCGGCACCATGCCCTTCGACACCCAGCGCGCCACCGACGTCTTGTCGTAGCGCAGCGTCAACCCGCGTTGGGCGCCGAGGTCGTTGACGCGCCGGGCGAGACCTGCGTTGCTGATTCCCGCGAGGGCGAGAACGGCGCCGAGCTTTTCGTTCGGCCCGCGTTGCTCCCTGGACATGCGCCACCCCTCGACACAGACGGCTGCCGCGCTGGCATAACCACGCGGCATTCGTAAACCCAGCGTAGTTCGCCGCATCCCATGCGTTAAGAGGCATTGTTCCGGATGGCGGGATTGTGGCCCGTACTCAAGTGCGGCTCCAGCACGGTCCGTTGCCGCGTGCTCCCGCTGTGTGGCCGTGCGCCCGGCCGTGCGCTCTTCTCCGGCCATACCGGGAGCGGTTCCATGGGCGGTGCGTGGGTCGGCCCGCTGTACTGGATCCAGTGGGCTGGGGGACACCGCCGCCTACATCCCCGCGGGCGGCGGACCGGTCCGGGGGGTGTGCCTCGCCTCCCGGACTGCGCGCGGACCGCCCGTCGCCGGATGGTGCGCAGAGCCTGTACGGAGCGTGTCCGAGCGTGCTTTCGTAACGTCGAATTGGCTGAAAATCGACCCCGGCGTTTCCGGGGTGTCACCGCCCTCACCATGGAAATTGAGGGCGCGTTGGGTAGCCAAGGGGCGCGTTGCGGGGGCGCATTCGCGTCGTCTTCACGCCCTCCGAGCAGGCCGTCGGCCTTCGCGGGTGGACACCCGCGGGGGCGCATTCATGGGAGCACATGCGGCTCCGCCGCTGCTCTGCGGCGCGCCCTTCATGGCAGCATGGGACCAGTTCGTACGGTGCACTGGTTGTCCCCAGCCTGTGGAGGCGTCGATGCGGTGGTTGGTGGGGTGGAGCAGCGCCGCCGTGGGGGCCGGTGGAATCGCCGGTGCGGCCGGCTCGGCGGGGGCCACCGGGTACGACGGTGAGACCGTGCAGCCCGTCGGTTCGCAGCTGTTGTGGGGCGACCCCGATCCCCTGTGGGCGGTCGGTGACTGGCGCCCCGACGAGGTCCGCGTCGTCTCCGCCGACCCGCAGACCCGGATCGCCGTGCTCGGCATCTGCGGTGCGAGCGACGAGCAGTTGCGGGTCGCGCTGTTCGCCGCGCGGGGCGGGGCCCTTCGGCACCTGACCGCGTGGCCGGGCAGTTACACCGCCGTGGTCCAGGTGGGCAGGCGCATCACCGTCTGCGGCGACCTCGCGGGCGCGCGGCCGGTGTTCCACACCCCCTGGGCGGGCGGCACCGCCTACGCGACCGCCGCGCTGCCCCTGGCCGACCTCGTCGAGGCCAACCTCGACTTCGGACACCTCGCCGCGCTGCTTGCCGCGCCCGACGTGCCGGCCGCGCTGGACGACTCCACCCCGTACGACGGCGTGAAGCGCATTCCGCCGGGGCATGCGCTGATCCTGCGCGCCGGGGCGCGCGAGATCGCCGGGTACGAACCGGTGGCCTCCCTCGCCGTCGCGGCGCCCGCCGCCGACCCCGACCGCGCGGTGGACGGCGTACGGGACGCCCTGGTGGAAGCCGTGCGCACACGTCTCGCCGCGCCCCGGCACGTCCCCGGCGACGGCATCGACCCCGGACCGGTCCCGGGCATGGGCCCCGCGGAACGGCGTGCCGCGCGCGGAATGCCGGTACCGGGCATCGGCGCCGACCTGTCCGGCGGACCGGCCTCGGGGACGCTGGCGCTGCTGGCCGCCGGGCTGCCGGGGATGCCGGGGACCGTGCTCGGGCACGGCACCGGGGCGGGGGAGCGGCTGCTGGCCGTCACCTTCAACGACCTCGCCGTCGGCGGGCAGGAGGCCGAGGTGGAGCGGGCGGGGGCACTGGCGGCCAACCCGCGTCTGCACCACGTCGTCGTCACGGGCGGCGAGGACATGCTGCCGTACGGCGTCCTGGACGGGCCGCTGACCGACGAACCGGGCTCCTCCCTGATCGCGGCGGCACGGCACCGGGCGCGGCTCGCGGCGGGCAGCGCCGACCACTTCACGGGGTACGGGGCGCGGCAGGTGCTGGACGCCCACCCGGCCCGCCTCGCCGACCTGCTCATGGACCGCAAGCGGCGCCACCTCGTGCGGCCGGTCGCCGCGATGGCCAAGGCGGACGGCTCGGTACTGGTCCCCGCGCGGGTGTACGGCGCGGCGCGGCGGCTGGCGCGGACGCCGTACCGGACCGGGCTCGAGGTGCTCTCCGAGCGGCTGCTGCGGCGCCGCTTCGACGCGCCCGGCGACGGGGCGATGGACGCGTCGCTGGCCGTGCTGACCTGGGCGGGGCCGGGGCCGGCGGCGCGGTGGCTGACCGGGGAGGCGCTGGCTGAAGTATCGGTTCGCCTGCAGACGTCGTCGCAGCGGTCCGGCGTGGGGCCGGGGCAGCGGCCGGGCGACTTCCGGGCGCGGGCGGCGCTGGCGCGGCAGGCGGCGGACGTGCGGGTGCTGGAGCAGGCCGCCGAGATCCGCTTCCAGCGGCTGCACACGCCGTTCCTCGACAACCAGGTCGTCCGCGCGTGCCGGGCCCTGCCGGAGGCGCTGCGGGTGCAGCCGGGGGCGCGGGCGTCGATCCTGCGGACGGTGCTGGAAGGGGCGGGGGTGAGCGAGCTGCCGAGCGGGTGGGGGGCGCCGACGCAGGCGGTGGCCGCTTCGACCGCGCGGACCGGGCTGCGGGTCGCGGCGGACTCCCTGCTGGGGCTGTTCGACACGCCGCTGCTCGCGGAGGCGGGGCTGGTGGAGGCCCGGGTCGTGCGCAAGGCGGTGCGGGCCGCCGCGGCGGGTGAGGCACTGCCGCTGGACGGGCTGGCCGACCTGGTCTCCCTGGAGCTGTGGCTCGGCCGCCTGCTCGCCCGGCGCGGCACGTGCTGGACGGGCACGCCCGCGCGGCAGCGGGCGGTGCCCGCGGGGATCGCCCCGCAGCGGGGGGCGCTGGGCGGGGCGGGGGCGGTTGTGCGGCGGGGGTGACGCGGGGGCTTCGCAGGAGCGTCCCAGGCCGTGGGGAGTGTGTCCCTGGCAGCGGCGCAGGGGCGCGGGGCGCCTCTCGACCGGACCGCGGGTGTGTGGTCCAGGACGACCCCGTCGCCCTGCTCGTTGATCCCTACGCGCACGTGAACCGGGACTGCGCCCAGTCGGCCAGTGCCACGCGGTCGAGGTGGTTGTGGGGCTCCACGGCCAGCGTCACGCTCTCGCGTCCCGTGAGGTCCACGTGGACGGGCACGGCCGGGTCGCCGCCCTTGACCATCCCCGACCTCCACAGCCGGACGCCGTCGGCGTACACCGCGAAATGGACCTTGCCCAGCTTCATCGTCAGGTCGTCCACGCCGACCAGGGCGTCGTAGGACGAGCAGGAGCGGTTGAGGTCGATGACGGCGCTGGAGCGCCCGTGCACCGTGACGCCGTGCGCGTACCGCTCGCCGCCGATCGAGAGTGCCGAGCGCTGCCACACCCAGCCGCTCTCGCTCAGCCGCATCTCCGGGCCGCTGCCGTCGCCGGTGACGTCGTACGCCAGCTCGCTCCACCGGTAGACGGCCGGGGCGGGCGGTGGGGTCGGCGTGGGCGTCGGGGTCGGCGTCGGTTCCGGGGTGGGCGTCGGCGTGGGGGCAGGGGGCGGTGACGGCTCGGGCGTCGGGCTGGGGGTGGGTGTCGGCGTCGGGGTCGGCTCGGGGGCGGCCACCGGTGGGCGTGGGCGGGGCGGCTGGGGCGAGGGCGTGGGCGTGGGC
>NZ_JAGMUF010000040.1:0-141444 GCF_019049125.1 Streptomyces sp. AC602_WCS936
ACTCGGCCGCCTGGTCGACCTGGACGTGCACTGCTGGGGAGAGGGCCGCACCGAAAGCGTGCTGCGCCACCGCTCCTGGCCCGCGCTGGACGGCGCCAACGACGCGCTGCGCACCTTCTCCGTGGACCTCGCCATGACCGCCGCCCTCCAGGGCCGCGAGCTGGTCCACTCCCACACCTGGTACGCCAACCTCGGCGGCCACCTCGCCAAGCTGCTGTACGGCGTGCCGCATGTGGTGACCGCGCACTCGCTGGAGCCCCTGCGCCCCTGGAAGGCCGAGCAGCTGGGCGGCGGTTACGCCCTGTCGAGCTGGGCCGAGCGCACCGCGGTCGAGGCCGCCGACGCCGTGATCGCCGTCTCCGGCGCCATGCGCGAGGACGTCCTCGCCTGCTACCCGGCGATCACCGCGGACCGGGTCCACGTCGTGCACAACGGCATCGACACCGCCCTCTACCGGCCCGACCCCGCCACCGACGCCCTCGACCGGATCGGCCTCGACCGCTCCCGCCCGTATGTCCTGTTCGTCGGCCGCATCACCCGCCAGAAGGGCGTGCCCCACCTGCTGCGCGCCGCCCGCGCCATCGACCCGGCCGCGCAGGTCGTGCTGTGCGCCGGCGCCCCGGACACTCCCGAGATCGACCAGGAGTTCCGGGATCTGTTCGCCGTGCTGAGCCGGGCCCGCGAGGGCGTGCACTGGATTCCGCGCATGCTGCCGCGCCCCGACGTGATCCAGTTGCTGACCCACGCCGCCGTCTTCGTCTGCCCGTCCGTCTACGAGCCCCTGGGCATCGTGAACCTGGAGGCGATGGCCTGCGGCACGCCCGTGGTGGCCTCCCGGGTCGGCGGCATCCCCGAGGTCGTGGCGGACGGTGAGACGGGAGTGCTCGTCCCCAGGGAGGACGGCGAGGACGGGGACCGCGACTTCGAGGCGGGTCTCGTCCGGGCCCTGGACTCCGTCCTCGGCGACCCGGAGGCCGCCCGGCGGATGGGCGAGGCGGGCCGGACGCGCGCGGTGGAGGAGTTCGGCTGGGACGCGGTCGCCCGTCGCACCGTCCGGCTCTACGAGGAGATCCTCAAGCAGGCTTAGGCCGCCCCGCCCGGGGCGGCCGGGGTGAACGAGGGTGAGGGGAGCGGCCATGCGTCGTGGAGGTCCTTCGGTGCTCGGGATCGTGCTGGCGGGCGGGGAGGGCAAGCGCCTGATGCCCCTGACCGCGGACCGCGCCAAACCCGCGGTCACCTTCGGCGGCACCTACCGGCTGGTCGACTTCGTGCTGTCCAACCTGGTCAACGGCGACGTCCTGCGGATCTGCGTCCTCACCCAGTACAAGTCGCACTCCCTGGACCGGCACATCACCACCACCTGGCGGATGTCCAGCCTGCTCGGCAACTACGTCACCCCGGTCCCCGCCCAGCAGCGCCTGGGCCCGCGCTGGTACCTGGGCAGCGCCGACGCGATCCTGCAGTCCCTGAACCTGGTCCACGACGAACAGCCCGAGTACGTCGCGGTCTTCGGCGCCGACCACGTGTACCGGATGGACCCGCGCCAGATGCTCGCCCAGCACATCGAGTCCGGCGCGGGCGTGACCGTCGCCGGGATACGGGTCCCGCGCGGCGAGTCCTCGTCCTTCGGTGTGATCACCCCGGGCTCCGACGGCCGGACCGTCGCCGGTTTCCTGGAGAAGCCCGCCGACCCTCCCGGGCTGGCCGACGACCCCGAGTGCGTCTTCGCCTCGATGGGCAACTACGTCTTCACCACCAAGGCCCTCGTCGAGGCCCTGCACCGGGACGCCGAGGACGAGCGCTCCGTGCACGACATGGGCGGCTCGATCCTGCCGCGGCTCACCGACCGGGGAGAGGCCGCGCTGTACGACTTCAGTGACAACCACGTGCCGGGGGAGACCACAAGGGACCAGGGCTACTGGCGGGACGTCGGCACCCTCGCCGCCTACTACGACGCCCACATGGACCTGATCGCCGAGCGGCCCGCCTTCAACCTCTACAACCGCGACTGGCCGATCTACACGCACTCCGCTCAGCTCTCCCCGGCCCGCTTCAACGCGGGCGGCATCGCCAGTGAGTCGATCATCAGTGCCGGCTGCCTGGTGCGGGGACAGGTCACCCGGTCCGTGCTGTCGCCGGGTGTGGTGGTCGACCCCGGAGCCGTCGTGCAGGGATCGGTGCTGCACGACAACGTGCACATCGGGCGGGGCGCGGTGGTGCGCGGGGCGGTGCTGGACAAGAACGTGGACGTGCCGCCGGGCGCGACGATCGGCGTCAACCCGGAACGGGACGCCGAGCTGTACACCGTCTCCAAGGGCGGCGTGATCGCGCTGGGGAAGGGACAGCGGGTGCCGTGACGGACGGACGGTGGCCCCTGGACCTCGTGTGACGCGCGTTGAGTCCCGGGGTCGTTGTCATGTCCCTGGACGGCCAGGGGGAATCCGTGCTGTCATGCCTCTGCACCTCTGTGTTACATCGATGTATGACATCGATGTCCTGAGCCATCAGAGCCACCACCCGTTCTCGAGGAGAGGGTCCGTGCGCACCAAACGACTCAGAGACCGACTGGCGTTACTGCTCGCCGCCGCACTCGGCGTCGGCTCACTCGCCGCCGTGCCGAACGCGAGCGCGGCCGCCGACGACGCCGCCGAGATCCACGGCCTGAAGGGCGAGTACTACACCCAGTCCGCCCCCGGCGCCTTCGACTTCCACGAACTCAAGGCGACCGGTTTCGACCCGCGGCTCGACTTCGACACCCTGGAGCCGCGCCTGAGCTTCGCCACCGGGCAGTCGGACGACGTCAGCGTCCGCTGGACCGGCAAGCTGGTGCCGGAGACGACCGGCGCCCACACCTTCTCGATCATCGGCGACAACGGCTTCCGCCTCTGGATCGACGGACGCCTCGCCATCGACCACTGGGTCGACGACTGGGACCGCGAACAGTTCGCCGAACCCGTCGAGCTGACGGCGGGCCAGTCCTACGACATCAAGCTGGAGTACTTCGAGCACTACGGCGGCTCCAACCTCCACCTGCGCTGGACCGAACCCGGCGGCGACAAGGAACCCGTCCCGCAGTCCGCGTTCCGCCTGCCCGACGGCTTCGACTACGACGGCGCCACCGCGACGACCGTCCTCGGCACCGGCCGGACCCTCAAGCTCGACTTCCCCCGCCCGCTCGCGGCAGCGCCCGCCGGTCTCACCGACCACCTCGAAGCGGTGATCGGCGGCGCCCGGTGGCCGCTCGGCGAGGCGAAGGTCGACCCCGCCGACCCGACCGCCCTCCTCGTCGGCCTCGACCAGCCGGTCGTCGGCAACAAGGACGGTGACGCACCCGGCACGGCCGACGTCCGCTACGACGGCGAGGGCGGCCTCTCCGACGCCGAGGGCAACGTTGTCAGCGCCTTCTGGAGCAGCGGCGGCAACGAGTCCACCTACGAGCTGAGCACCGAGTGGGCCGACGAGGTGGGCCCGGACAACGCCCTCCCGGAGTACCCGCGCCCGCAGCTGTCCCGCGACGACTGGCAAAACCTCAACGGCCGCTGGCAGTTCGCCGCCGCCGAGGCCGGCGAGCAGCCCCCGGTCGGCAAGGACCTGAAGGAGCGCATCCTCGTCCCGTACCCGGTGGAGTCCCAGCTCTCCGGCATCCAGCGGCACGAGGACCGCATGTGGTACCGCCGCACCTTCACCGTGCCCCGCGACTGGCACATCGGCCACGGCCAGCGCCTCAGGCTCAACTTCGGCGCCGTCGACTGGCAGTCCGAGGTGTACGTCAACGGCGTCAAGGTCGCCGGCCACAAGGGCGGTTACGACAAGTTCAGCGCAGACGTCACCGACGCGCTGAAGCCCGGCCGCACCCAGGAGCTGATCGTCGGCGTCTACGACCCGACCGACGCGCGGGGCGGCGAGAATCCGCCGGTCGGCAAGCAGAGCCTGGACCCGAGCGGCATCTGGTACACGCCCAGCTCCGGCATCTGGCAGACGGTGTGGATGGAGCCGGTCGCCCGGAACCACGTCGACTCCCTGAAGCTGACGCCGGACGTCGACGCCGGCACGCTGACCGTCGAGCCGAAGGGCGTGCGGGACGGCGTACGGGTCAGGGCGACGGCGTACGCCGGACACCGCAAGGTCGCCACGGCGAGCGGACGCACCGGTGAGCCGCTGACCCTGAGGATCCACGACCCGCGCCTGTGGTCGCCCGACGACCCCTTCCTGTACGACTTGAAGGTCACCGTCGGCCGCGACCGCGTCGAGAGCTACTTCGGGATGCGTTCCATCGCCGTCGAGAAGGTGAACGGCGTTCCGCGCACGGTCCTCAACGGCGAACCGGTCTTCCTGATGGCCACCCTCGACCAGGGCTTCTGGCCGGACGGCCTGCACACCGCGCCCACCGACGAGGCACTCGCACACGACTTGAAGCTGCACAAGCAGCTCGGCTTCAACTCCGTGCGCAAACACATCAAGGTCGAGCCGGACCGCTGGTTCTACTGGGCCGACAAGCTGGGCCTGCTGGTGTGGCAGGACATGCCCTCCATGACTCCGGGGGTGAACCCGGGCGCCGCCTCCCGGGCCGAGTTCGAGCGTGAGATGAAGGAGATGATCGACGAGCACGTCAGTCACCCGTCGATCATCATGTGGGTCACCTTCAACGAGGGCTGGGGCCAGTACGACATCAAGCGCGTCGCCGAGCAGGCCAAGGCCTGGGACCCGACCCGCCTGGTCAACAACCAGTCCGGCCTGAACCTCGGGGCGGACGGCGGCGCCGGCGACATCATGGACGAGCACGGCTACCCGAGCCCCGCCCTGCCGCCCTCCCCGGACGGTGAACGCGCCCTGGTCACCGGCGAGTACGGCGGCCTCGGGCTCGCGGTGCCCGGACACGCCTGGTCGGTGCAGCAGTCGTACGTCGACGTCGATCCCGAGACGTACACCGACGACTACCTCACCAAGCTCGACGAGGTCCGGGCGCTGGTCTGCCGGGGCAGCAACGGCGCCGTCTACACCCAGATCTCCGACGTCGAGGGCGAGCTGAACGGCCTGACCACCTATGACCGCAAGGTTCTCAAGCCGGACGTCGAGCGGGTGAAGGCCGCCCACGAGGCCCTGATCCACGACGCGTCCCAGCCCACCCCCGCGGGGTGCCCGACCGCCTGAGCGGCGAGCGGAACCCGGCCGTGGACCGGCGCGCTCGGTCCACGGTCGGCCCGCAGCCGTCCGGGTGGGGAAGTTCGCGACGGGCGGCGCCACCCGCACCCGCATGAGCACAGCCGCCCCATGTGTCACCGCAGTCCCGCCCCTCACACCGGGGCGGGACTTTAATCTGCTGTTAACTGTGCGTAGCTTGATCGTACTTGACCGTAATCGGCGAAGGGCGATTGACTGCTTGTCCACCCGACGTCCTTGCGAGGCACGCCCTTGACTTCCGATCCGCTCGCTCCCCTCGACCTGGCGTTCTGGAACATCGAGTCCGCCGAGCACCCCATGCACCTCGGCGCGCTCGGGGTCTTCACGGCGCACTCGCCCACCGCGGGCGCCCACGCCGCGGACCTGCTCGCGGCCCGCGCCCCCGCGGTGCCCGGGCTGCGGATGCGGATCCGGGACACCTGGCAGCCGCCGCTCGCGCTGCGCCGCCCGTTCGCCTTCGGCGGTGCCACCCGCGAGCCCGACCCCCACTTCGACCCGCTCGACCACGTCCGGCTGCACGCCCCGACGACGGACTTCCACGCCCGCGCGGGCCGTCTCATGGAACGCCCGCTGGAACGCGGCCGGCCGCCGTGGGAGGCGCACGTGCTGCCGGGCGCGGACGGGGACCGCTTCGCCGTGCTGTTCAAGTTCCACCACGCCCTGGCCGACGGCCTGCGCGCCCTCACCCTCGCCGCCGGCGTCCTCGACCCGATGGACCTGCCCGCCCCCCGGTCCCGTCCCGAGGCGCCGCCGCGCGGCCTCCTGCCGGACGTGCGCGCCCTGCCCGAGCGGCTGCGCGGCGCCCTGTCCGACGCGGGCCGCGCCCTCGACATCGGCGCCGCCGCGGCCCTGTCCACCCTCGACGTGCGCTCCTCGCCCGCGCTCACCGCCTCCTCCTCCGGCACCCGCCGCACCGCGGGCGTCGCCGTGGACCTCGACGACGTGCACCACGTGCGCAAGACCACCGGCGGCACCGTCAACGACGTACTGATCGCGGTGGTCGCCGGCGCCCTGCGCCGCTGGCTGGACGAGCGCGGCGACGGCAGCGAGGGCGTCGCGCCCCGCGCCCTGATCCCCGTCTCCAAACGCCGCCCGCGCACCGCCCACCCACAGGGCAACCGGCTCTCCGGCTACCTGATACGGCTTCCGGTCGGCGACCCCGACCCCCTCTCCCGCCTCGGCACGGTCCGCGCGGCCATGGACCGCAACAAGGACGCCGGGCCCGGCCGGGGCGCCGGTGCCGTCGCCCTGCTCGCCGACCACGTCCCGGCGCTCGGCCACCGGCTCGGCGGGCCGCTGGTCTCGGGGGCCGCGCGGCTCTGGTTCGACATCCTGGTCACCAGCGTGCCCCTGCCCAGTCTCGGCCTGCGCCTGGGCGGCCACCCGCTCACCGAGGTCTACCCGCTGGCGCCGCTGGCCCGTGGCCACGCCCTCGCCGTGGCCGTCTCGACGTACCGGGGACAGGTCCACTACGGCCTGGTCGCCGACGCGAAGGCCGTGCCGGACCTCGACCGGTTCGCCCGGGCGCTGACCGAGGAGGTGGAGACGTTGCTCACGGCCTGCCGTCCCTGACCCCGACGGGTTTGGATCCGGGCCCGGCGCTGAATAAAATCCGCTGTTCGACAGCGGTCGCCTCCCGGAGCGCCGCGACGGTGATCAGGGAACGGCGACGGCGATGACGGTGACACAGGACGGTTCGGCGACCACGGACGAGGTGGCGGCGTCCGCGTACGGCCCCGGCATCGACCCCGAACGGCTCGCGGTCTGCCTCGACGTACTGAAGGAACTCGACGAGCTGGACGTCGACCACCCCGACGCGATCACGGTCCGCCGGGCCACCTCGCACATCTACCGCATGGTCAAGCAGCGCCGCCGCCAGGAGCGCCGGGCCGCCAAGACCGCCAACGACAAGGCGGTCACCGAGGCCACCGCCACCGGCTCCGCCCAGCGCATCGACGACGAGACCGAGGGCATCCTGCCCTCCTCCCGGACGGAGGAGGGCACGATCGCGGGGATACTCCAGCGCCCCCGCTCCTGCTACGTCTGCAAGCAGCGCTACGTCGAGGTCGACTACTTCTACCACCAGCTCTGCCAGGACTGCGCCGCCGAGAACCGGTCCCGCCGCGACGCCCGCGCCGACCTCACCGGCAAGCGCGCGCTGCTCACCGGCGGCCGGGCCAAGATCGGCATGTACATCGCGCTGCGGCTGCTGCGCGACGGCGCGCACACCACCGTCACGACCCGCTTCCCCAAGGACGCCATCCGCCGCTTCAAGGCCATGGACGACTCCGCGGAGTGGATCCACCGCCTGGAGGTCGTCGGCATCGACCTGCGCGACCCGGCCCAGGCCGTGGCCCTGGCCGACCAGGTGACCGAGCAGGGCCCGCTGGACATCCTGATCAACAACGCCACCCAGACCGTACGGCGGCTGCCCTCCGCCTACGCCGCGCTCGTCGACGGCGAGGGCGCCCCGCTGCCGGCCGGCGAACTGCCCGCCCACCACGTCATCGGCGCCTTCAACTCCGGCGCGGTGGACGGCCTGGCCGCGCTGCCCGTCGGCACCTCGGGCCTGGACGCGCAGAAGGTGGCCGACCTCGCCCTGGTCGCCGGCAACGCCAGTGTGGTCCGGCACCGCGAGGGCACCGCGATCGACGCGGGCGGCCTCGTTCCCGACGTCGTCGACACCAACACCTGGGTGCAGACCATCGAGCAGATCTCCCCGGTCGAGCTGCTCGAGACCCAGCTGTGCAACTACACCTCGCCCTTCATCCTCATCAGCAAGCTGCGCCCGGCGATGGCCGAGGCCGCGCGCCGGGCCGCCTCGGGACGCGCCTACGTCGTCAACGTCTCGGCGATGGAGGGCGTGTTCGCCCGCGGCTACAAGGGCGCCGGCCACCCGAACACCAACGCCGCCAAGGCCGCGATGAACATGGTGACGCGGACCAGCGCCCAGGAGATGTTCGACACCGACCGCATCCTGATGACCTCGGTCGACACCGGCTGGATCACCGACGAGCGACCCCACTACGACAAGCTGCGGCTGGCCGACGAGGGCTTCCACGCCCCGCTCGACCTGGTCGACGGCGCCGCCCGCGTCTACGACCCGGTCGTGCGCGGCGAGGCGGGCGAGGACCTGTACGGGGTTTTCCTGAAGGACTACGCGCCCGGCAAGTGGTGAGCGCGGCGGCGGGCGGGCGGCCGAGGTGACGGGCGGGCGGCGTCAATTGCCTGGCCCGTTCGCCCCGGCCGCGGCTACCGTGGGGCGAGCGCCGGTGTGCCCGGTGCGCCGGTCACGCGTACTTCGTGGTTCGATCCCTCACAGGCCCACTCGGGGGCCTGCGCCCGTCGGGGGCACCGCGCGGCCTCCTGGATCTCGGGCACACCGCGCGCCCGGCTCCGTGCGCGTCTCAGTCGACGGCCCTCAGCCGCGAGTTCCGCGCCGCCGTCAGCTCCAGCACCGTGCGCCAGTCCTCCAGGACCCCGGCGTCGAACACCGCCGTGCGGGCCTCGTCGTCCGCCTGGCGCAGACTGACCACGTCGTCGTCGTGGCCCCAGGCCTCCGGATGGGCACGACGGCGCAGCAGACGGGCGACGCGGGCGCCGAGCAGGGGGCGGACCACCTCGGCGGTCCGTCCGGCCGGGCTGCCGGGCCACAGCAGCCGGCCCACGGGTGAGACCAGACCGGCCACCTGGAGTTCCTTGTCGGCGGGGCGGCGTCGACGCAGCAGTGCGGCGGTGCGCAGCGCGTGCCCGTACGGGTCCACCGGCCCGCTGCCGTACCCCGCGACGGGCCGTTCGCCCCGGCAGGCGTACAGCAGGTCCATCAGCTCCTCGACGCTGCGCAGTTCCATGCCTCGGTCCTCCCACGAGACAGCCGTTGCCGACCGGCAGCAGACCATGGCGAGCTTGCGCCGCAGCCAACGGCAACTGAACTGCGCGACCCACCGCCGTCGGCATTCGAAGGTGTGGTCGCCGACGTGGGCCGAACGGGTGAGTTACCTGCGGTGCACAAGAGGGCGAAACGGGGCAGAGTCGGGCCAACTGTCCGGAGAATGAAGGGCAATGGTTCCCCCATGTTTTGAGCCCCATAGAGCGCACCCCCGCTCATTTGGTTAATCTGGAGCGGACGGGCGGCAGTACAGGGTCCTACTCACACCCGAGGCCCACACCCAAGGTCCGTCACGGGACGAGCCCGTTCACAGCGGCCCGCTCTCGCACGAGTTACCGGCGCCACCGCGTCCGAACTGCATTCGACCCACACCCGAGCGGACGCCGAGGTGCCGGACGGCAGACTGGCCGACAGGCCCCGAGGGTGACCCGACACATAAGGAGTGCGCGGTGACACCGGAGACGACGACGAGTCCAGAGCAACGCCCCGAGGAACGCGCCGAGCGCGCGGGCCGCCGGCCCGGCGAGATCGGCAGCCTCGACGTGTGGGCGAGGTCCGCCCCCATCCGCCTCGCGGGCTACGAGGAGGACCTCGCCGAGCCGCACATCCTGCCCAGCGTGGACTGACCCGCGGGGCCCGCCCCGAGCATGGGCGTGCGAGACTCACGCCCATGCTGATCAGGGAAGCGTCGGCCGGCGACTGGCCGCACATCTGGCCCTTCTGGCACCGCATCGTCGCCGCCGGCGAGACCTACGCCTGGGACCCGGACACCTCCGAGGAGGACGCCCGGGCTTTGTGGATGAACCCCGCCAAACGCGTCTACGTCACCGAGGACGACACCGGCACCGTCGTCGCCTCCGCCTACGTCACCCCCAACTACGGCGGCCCCGCCGCCCGCATCGCCAACGCCGGCTTCATGGTCGACCCCGACCGGGCCGGCCGCGGCACCGGACGCGCCCTCGCCGAGCACATCCTGACCGCCGCCGAGGCCGACGGATACCGGGGCATGGTCTTCAACGCCGTCGTCGAGACCAACCCCGCCGTCCGCCTCTGGACGTCCCTCGGCTTCACGGTCCTCGGCACCGTGCCGGACGCCTTCGAGCACCCCCGGCACGGACGGGTGGGCCTGCACATCATGTACCGGGCGCTGTAGAACGCCGGTCAGCCCACGGGCGCCGTCCGCCGCCAGGGACGCAGCGCCTCGATCCGCTCCGCCAGCTCCAGCAGCGCCGCCTCCGACCCCGGGCGCCCCACCAGTTGCACGGCCGCGGGGGCGCCCGAGGGCAGGGCGCCGACCGGCACCGCCATCGCGGGCCAGCCGGTCAGGTTCCACGGCGGAGTGAAGGGCGAGTACGCGGAGCCGGCCGCGATGTTGCGCAGCCAGCCGCGCTCGTGCCAGGGGGCGGCCCTGGGGGAGCGGCGGGCCAGCGCAGGGGTGAGCAGGACGTCGTGCTCGGCGAAGAACGGCTCCAGACGGGCGCGCAGTGCCTGCCGGGCGGCACCGGAGGCGGCGGTACGCACGAAGGGCCGCCCCAGGGCCGCGTGGACGCGCGTGCGCCGGGCCAGCAGCCGCCGGTCCAGGTCCCGCGCGTCCACGGATGTACCGGCGGTCCAGTGGGTCAGGGCGGTCATGCCCAGCGACGCCGGATAGGGCGGGTCCGCCCGCCGCACCTGGTGCCCCGTCCGCATCAGCACCCCGGCCGCCTCCCGGACGGCGTCGGCGTACGGGCGGGAGACGGTGACCCCGGCGAGCGGGCTGCGCAGGGACGCGGCGACGCGGAGGGCGCCGGCGTCCTCACGGGGCGGCAGGGGCGTGTCCGCGAGGACCGCGAGCAGCACCCGCGCGTCCTCGACCGTCGTGGCCAGCGGCCCGTTCTCGGACATGCCGAACCAGGCGCCGTCGCCGATCCCGGCCGGTACCACGCCGAGCCCCGGCTTGATGGAGACCAGGCCGCAGGTGGCCGCCGGTATGCGCAGCGAGCCCATGCCGTCGTTGCCGAGCGCGACCGGCACCATCCCGGCGGCCACCGCCGCCGCGCTGCCGCCCGAGGAACCGCCCGCCGAGCGGGCCGGGTCCCACGGATTGCGGGCGGTGCCGTGCACGCCCTCGGTGGTGCCGAACACGCACAGTTCGGGCACGTTGGTCAGCCCCACTACCACCGCGCCCGCCGCCCGCAGCCGGGCCACGGTGACGTGGTCGGCCCCGGCCGGCGTGTCCGGCGTCGCGGCCGAGCCGACCCGGACGGACTCGCCCCGCACGGTGAGGTTGTCCTTGACCGCCACCGGCACGCCGGCCAGCGGGAGTTCGCTCAGATCGCCCCGGGCGCCGACCTCGTCGGCCTCGGCGAGCGCGGCCTCGGCGCGCACCGCGCGGAAGGCGCCGACGCGGCCGTCGAGCCGCTCGATCCGGGCCAGATGCTCCGCCACCACCTCACGGGGCGTGGCCCGCTTCTCGCGTACGGCGGCGGCGATCTCGGCGGCGGTCCGGCCGGCCCAGTCGGTCACAGGGGGCTCCTCGGGGTGCGGTGGGACGGTATTACTGGCGAGTACGCAGGAGGCACTCTGCCCGCCCGGACAGCCCCGCGTCGAGAGTGCGGGAGCCGCGGTCCCGTTCAGATCCGCCGGACCGCCGGCCCCGTACTGTCCCGCTCGATCAGCCGAGGCACCGGAACCCGGACCGTCCGGGCCGGGCCGCCGTCCAGGAGGGCGGTCAGTTCCGTCGCCGCCGTACGGCCGAACTCCACGCTGTCCCGGGACAGCGCGGACAGCCACGGTTTGACCATCCGGCACAGCGCCGAGTCCTCCCAGGCCACCACCGACACGTCCGCCGGCACCGAGAAGCCGAGTTCCGCCGCCGCGGCGACCCCGGCGACGGCCATCACGTCGTTGTCGTAGACCAGGGCGGTCGGGGGAGCGACGGTCTCCAGGACACGGCGGGTGACGGCGGCGCCCTCCGCGTCGGAGTAGTCGGTGGTCACCGACTGCACCTCGGTGAGGCCCCGCCGCTCCGCCTCGGCGCGCAGGGCCCGGATCCGGCGCTCGGTGTGCGCGAGCCCCGGCAGCCCGGCGATGTGCGCGATCCGCCGGTGGCCGAGCGCGAAGAGCCCGTCCACCAGCGCGGCCATCGCGCCCGCGTCGTCCGCCCACACCGTCGACAGCCCGGGGTGGCGCTCGTCCGGGGCGCCGCCGATCACCACGGCCGGCAGCCCGAGTTCGTCGAGCAGGTCCGGACGCGGGTCGTCCGTGCGCGGGTCGACCACCAGGACGCCGTCCACGCGATGCTCGGCCCACCAGCGCCGGTAGACCCCGCACTCCTCGTCGACGTCCTCGGCCACCTGGAACAGCAGCCCCAGATGGCGCCGCGCCAGCACCTCCTGGATGCCGGAGACCAGTTGCAGGAAGAACGAGTCCACGCCGAGCGTGTGCGCGGGGCGGGCCAGCACGAAGCCGACCGTCGCCGCGCCCTCGCCGGACAGCGCGCGGGCCGCCGTACTGGGCCGCCAGCCCAGCTGCTCGGCGACCCGGCGCACCCGGTCACGGGTGATCTCGGAGACCCCCGGCCGGTCGTTCAGCGCGAAGGAGACCGCGCTTTCGGAGACCCCGGCCCGCCGTGCGATGTCCTTCATCGTCGGCCGGCGCGCGGCGGGCCGTCTGGCCGGCATGCGCGTTCCTTTCTCCAATGCGTAAGCTAAAGCGCTTGAGTGGAAAGATCCTAAAGCGCATTAGCGGACCTGGCAAGTGGCTGCCTGAACCAGCTCTGACCTGGACTGATGTCGTACTCGCCGCATTAGTTTCCGTGAATCCATTGACTTTTTCCGAACGCGGCGTGCATGGTCATCGGCATCCCACCTCCGACGTCCTCCAGGGAGACGTGTCACCGTGCCCACATCGCGCAGAAGCCTCGCTGTCGCAGCCGTAGCCGCCCTCGTCCTGCCGCTCAGCGCCTGCGGGTCGGGCGGGGACGGCGGTTCGTCCGACGCCTCCGGCAAGGTCGAGGGCGACATCACCTTCCAGACCTGGAACCTGCGGGCCAACTTCAAGGACTACTTCGAGGGCCTGATCGCCGACTTCGAGAAGAAGTACCCCGGCACCGACGTCAAGTGGGTCGACCAGCCCGCTGAGGGCTACGCCGACAAGATCAGCGCCGACGCCGCCGGCGGCACCCTGGCCGACGTCGTCAACGTCTCACCGGACCTCGCCGCCCCGCTCGCCCAGGCCGGACTCGCCCTCGATCTGGACAAGGCCGCGGGGCAGTACAAGAAGGACTATCTGGAGGCCGCCTGGGCCAGCCAGCAGATACCGGGCATGGAGGGGACCTACGCGTTCCCCTGGTACCTCAACACCGGCCCGCTGTTCTACAACAAGTCCCTGTTCGAGAAGGCCGGTCTCGACCCCGAGAAGCCCCCGACGACCTACGACGAACTCTTCGACACCGCGCTGGAGCTCGCCCGGAAGACCGACGGCGAGGTGGCCACGCTCGCCAACGTGCCCACCATCGAGGACTTCGGCCGCTACGGCGTCCCGCTCATGAACGAGGAGGGCACGGCCTTCGCCTTCAACGACGCCAAGGGCGTCGAACTCCTCACCCGCTACAAGGAGCTGTACGACGCCGGAGGCCTGGACTCGCAGGCGCTCACGGCCACCCCCGAGTCGTCCGGCAAGAAGTTCCTGACCGGCGCCGTCGCCATGAACCCCGGCAGCGCGCTCGACCTCGCCAACTTCAAGAAGCAGGCCCCGAGCCTGTACGAGAACATCGGCATCACCGACCAGATCACCAGCACCGGCCACGTCAACATGTACGTCATGGGGCTGCTGGTGAACTCCCAGAGCGACCGCAAGCCCGCCGCGGTCGCCTTCGCCCGCTTCGTCACCGACGCCGCCCACCAGATGTCGTTCGCGAAGCAGGTCGCCGTCTTCCCCAGCAGCGCCGGTTCGCTGGACGACCCGTACTTCACCAAGGAGGACGGGACCGACGAGACCCGGGTCCGGGTGGCCGCCGCCAAGTCGCTGAAGACCGCCGTCAACTACACGCCCGTGCTGTTCAGCGAGCAGATGAAGACCGAGCTGCGCAACGAGGTCGCCAAGGCGCTCCAGGGCAAGCAGAGCCCGAAGGAAGCTCTTGACAACGCTGTCAAGGCCTGTGACCGGCTCCTGAAGCAGCAGGGCTGACCGTCATGGCGAGTTCCACAGTCTCCTCCGGCCCGCGCCGGGTCCGGCGCCAACTGCCCACCAGTCCCTGGCTTTTCGCGGCACCCGGACTGCTGATCGCCGGCGCGTTCATCCTCTACCCGTTCGTCTCGACGCTGGTCAACTCCTTCACCGACCGCCGGACCCTGGTCCCGGGCGAGTTCGTGGGCCTGGCCAACTTCCGCGAGCTGCTCCACGACGACATGTTCTGGATCGGCCTGCGCAACAGCACCCTGTACGTCCTCGGCGTCGTGCCCGCCCTCGTCCTGCTGCCGCTGCTGCTCGCGCTGCTGGTGCAGAAGAGCATCCCCGGCATCACCTTCTTCCGGTCCGCCTTCTACACTCCGGTCGTCGCCTCGATCGTCGTCGTCGGGCTGATCTGGGTGTGGATGCTGGACGAACGCGGCCTCGTCAACTCGGTGCTGGAGACCATCGGCGTCGGCCGGATCGGCTTCCTCAGCGACCAGTGGCTGATCCTGCTCAGCGCCATGGCCGTCACGGTCTGGAAGGGCCTCGGCTACTACATGATCATCTACTTGGCCGCGCTGGCCAACGTGCCCCGCGAACTGCACGAGGCGGCCGCCGTGGACGGCGCGGGCCCGGTCCGCCGCTTCCTCACCGTCACCATGCCCGCCGTGCGCTCCACCATGGTCCTGGTCGCGGCCCTCGCCTCGGTCGCCGCCTTCAAGGTGTTCTCCGAGGTGTACCTGATGGCGGGCCCGGACGGCGGCCCGGCGGGCGAGGACACCACCCTCGTCATGCTCGTGCAGCGCACCGGCACCGGCCTGACCGGCCGCGTCGGCTACGCCTCGGCCATCTCCGTCGTCGTCTTCGCCGTCACCGTCGTCCTGATGCTGCTCGTGCTGCGCGCCGACCGGAAGGAGGAGTCGTGAGCGTCACGGAGAAGGTCCGGCCCGCCGCGGAGCAGCCGGCTCCGTCCCCGGCCCGCACCCGGGAACCCCGGATCACCGACGAGAACGGCCGACGGGTACGCGTCTGGGAACTCGTCCTGCGCTACCTGCTCCTGCTCGGCGTACTCGCCCTGACCATCGGCCCGTTCCTGTGGCAGCTGTCGACCTCCCTGAAGGGCCCGACGGAGGACATCTTCAGCTCCCCGCCGAAGTTCCTGCCCTCCGACCCCACCCTGCACAACTACCAGCGGGTCGCCGAGACCATCCCCGTCTGGGACTACGCGCTGAACTCGCTGAAGGTCGCCCTCGCCAACGTCGTGACCAACTGCGTCGGCGCCGCGCTCGCGGGCTACGCCCTGGCCCGGCTGCGCTACCGCGGCCGCCGCGTCGCCACCCTGGTCTTCATCCTGACCATGCTCGTCCCGGTGGAGGGCATCATCATCGCCCAGTTCACCACCATGCGGGAGCTCGGCCTCAACAACACCCTGGTCGGCGTCCTGCTGCCCGGCTGCATCAGCGCCCTCAACGTGCTGCTGATGCGCAACGCCTTCCTCAACCTGCCCTACGAGATCGAGGAAGCGGCCTTCGTCGACGGCGCCAACGTCTGGCAGCGGTTCCTCCGCATCGCCCTGCCCGCCGTGAAGGGCACCCTCGCGGTCGTCGCGATCTTCGCCTTCATGGGCGCCTGGGACGACTTCCTGTGGCCGCTGATCGTGCTGAGCGACCCGTCCAACTTCACGCTCACCATCGGCCTCAACTACCTGCACGGCACCTTCGCCAACGACGAACGCCTCGTCGCCGCGGGCACGATCATCGCCGTCGCGCCGCTGATCGTCCTCTTCGCCTGCCTCCAGCGGTACTTCTTCCGCGGGGTCGGCGAGGGCGCGGTCAAGGGCTGATCCACCCACTTCCCCCTCACAAGGACACTGAAGGACACTGCATGCCTGCTCCCGTGCGCTTCGGCGTCAACTACACCCCGAGCGTCGGGTGGTTCCACCACTGGCTCGACTTCGACCTGGACTCCGTACGCGCCGACCTCGACTCCATCGCCGCACTGGACGTGGACCACATCCGCGTCTTCCCGCTGTGGCCCTACTTCCAGCCCAACCGCTCCCTGATCCGTGAGCGGGCGGTCGAGCACCTGGTGGCGCTGGCCGACGCGGCCGGCGAACGCGGCCTCGACGTCAACGTGGACGGCCTCCAGGGCCACCTGAGCAGCTTCGACTACCTGCCGGCCTGGACCCGCACCTGGCACCGACGCAACCTCTTCACCGACCCCGACGTCATCGACGGCCAGGCCACCTACCTGCGCACCCTCGCCGCCGCCCTGGCCGGCCGGTCCAACTTCCTCGGCATGACCCTCGGCAACGAGGTCAACCAGTTCTCCGCCGGGCCCCACCCCGACCCGGACCGGGCGAGCGCCGACCAGATCGACGCCTGGCTGGAGCGAATGCTCGCCGCCTGTGAGGAGGGCGCCCCGGGCCGGATGCACCTGCACGCCGAGTACGACGCGACCTGGTACCAGGACGACCAGCCCTTCACTCCGGCCCAGGCCGCCCGGCGGGGTGCCGTGACGGCCGTGCACTCCTGGGTCTTCAACGGGACCGCCCAGCGCCACGGCCGCACCTCCGTGCCCAGCGAGCACCACGCCGCCTACCTGATCGAGCTGAGCAAGGCCTGGGCCGACGACCCGCACCGCCCGGTCTGGCTCCAGGAGGTCGGCGCCCCCGCACCCCTCGTCCCCGCCGAGCACGCCGCCGCCTTCACCGAGGCGACCATCACCAACGCGCTGGACTGCCCCGGCCTGTGGGGCGTCACCTGGTGGTGCTCGCACGACGTGTCCCGGGCGCTGGCCGACTTCCCCGAGCTGGAGTACGGGCTCGGGCTGCTGACCAACGACCGACGGCCCAAGGACACGGCCCGGGTCCTGGCCCGGGCGGCCCGTTCGGCCCGCACGACAGCCGGGGGCGCTCACCCGGCCCCCGCCCCGCGCACCACCGCGCTGGCCGTCCCGGCCGACCCCGCCGCGCGCTCGGCCTGCGCGCCCGGCGGCACCGTCTTCGACGCCTACTTCCGGCTGGTCGCCGACGGCGCCCGCCCGACCACCGTCCTCGACACGCGCGCCGCGGACACCGAGCACCTCGCGGCGCGGGGCATCACCGAGGTCGTCACCCCCGACCAGGTACTCCCCACTTCGCCCGGCCCCCACGTCCGCCCAGGAGGAACCCGCTCGTGAACCCCACCCGACGCACCGTCCTGCTCGCCGGCGCGGGCACGGCCGCCGCCCTGTGGTCCGGCCGGTCGGCGACCGCCGCGCCCGGAGGCACCGGCCGGGCTGCCGCGCCCCTCCAGCCGTACGCCTCCTACTGGTTCCCGGACTCGCTGCCCAGCGGCACCCCGGGGGACGGCATCACCTGGCGCAGCCTGAAGGAGTGGCGCGCGGCCGACGACCCCGACCTCGCCTTCAACCGGGCCTCCGTACCCCTCGCCGACCGCTTCACCCCGACGCCCGCGAACACCACGGCCCGCGTGGGACAGGCCCGCATCCAGTCCCTGGTCTCCTTCGGCACCACCGCGGGCAACCCCTCCCAGGGCTCCGCCACCGCCGACTACTACGCCCTGACCCACTGGGCGTACGTCGACGAACTCGTCTTCTGGGGCGGCTCCTCGGGCGAGGGACTGATCCTCGCCCCGAACGCGCCGGTCGTCGACGCCGCCCACCGCCACGGCGTGCCCGTCCTCGGCAACGTCTTCCTGCCGCCCGCCGCCTACGGCGGACAACTGCGCTGGACCCGCGACCTGGTGCGGAAGGACGCCGCCGGACGCTTCCCGCTCGCCGAACGGCTGGTCGCCGTCGCCGAGGCGTACGGCTTCGACGGCTGGTTCGTCAACGCGGAGACCGGGGGAGGGGACCCCGCGCTCGGCGCCGACATGCGGGGCTTCCTGCGGGCGCTGAAGTCCCTCGCCACGGCCAAGGGACAACGCGTGACCTGGTACGACTCGATGACCGTGGACGGGGCGGTGAGCTGGCAGGGCGCGCTGAACGACCGGAACCAGGCGTTCTTCGAGGCGGCCGACGACATGTTCGTCGACTTCCGCTGGACGGCCGACCGCCTCGCCGCCTCCCGCGAGCGCGCCGAACGGCTCGGCCGCAGCCGCTACGAGCTGTGGGCCGGCGTGGACGTGGAGGCGAACGGCTGGAACACGTCCGAGAACTGGGACGCGATCGTGCCGCGGGACGCCGCGCACATCACGTCGATCGGCCTGTACCGGCCCGAGTGGACCCGCAACCACCTGCCCGAGGACCGCCGGGCCCCGGGCGACTTCCACGCCGCCGACGACCGGTTCTGGACGGGAGCGTCCCTCGACCCGGCACGACCGGACGGCGGAGACGGCGGAGACAGCGGAGACGGCGCGGACGGATGGCGGGCGCCCGCCGAGTCGGTCGCCGACCGGTCGACGGTGACGTCGCTGCCGTTCGCGAGCGCGTTCAACACCGGGCACGGGCTGCGGTGGTACGAGGAGGGGAGCGTCACCTCGGACACGCCCTGGAACCACCTCGGTCTCCAGGACCGGCTGCCGTCCCGGCGATGGGTGGTCCACACGGAGGGCGAGCGCCCGGCGGTCTCCTTCGACTTCGCAGACGCCTGGCGTGGCGGCAACAGCGTGCTGGTCGAGGGTGAACTCGACCGGCCGGCGGTCCTGGACCTGTACGCGACACGGCTGCCACTGGACGTTGACACGGTTGTCGAGCTGACGCACCGCACGGACGCGGGCGCTGTGAACGTCGAACTCGCCGTCGCCACCGCCGAGGCGCGTGAACCGGGGGAGGCGCCGCCGTACCACTGGCTCCCGGTAACGGCCGCGAGGACTGTGAACCCGGTCAACGGCTGGCAGACGGCCACCGTGCCCCTCACCGGCCTCGCAGGCCCCTGCGACACCGTCCACGCGATCGGCGTACGGCTCACGGCCTCCGACGGCCGCCCGGTGCGCTGGCGGGCCGGCGGTCTCGCCGTCCGCACCGGCGCCGCGACGCCACCCGCCGCCCCCACCGCCGCCCGCGTCACCGCAGCGCACGGCGGCGACCTCCGGTTCGCCTGGAACCACCCCCACGGCGACGGCGTACGGCACTACACCCTCCACCGCGTCCTGCCCGACGGCACCCGCCGCTTCCTCGGCGGCACCTGCCAACGTGCCTGGTTCGCCGGCGGTCTGCGCCCCGAGCAGAGCGAGCGCGCCGCACGATTCGAAGTCCGCGCCGTGGGGGAGCTGTACACCACGTCGGCCCCCGTCACCGTGACCCACCCCTGGTAACCACCCGCCCCACCGACCCCGGAGCACCCGCATGCATGACGACCGCAACCTGGTCGAAGCCCGCCTCAAGCGCGTCCTCGACGAGCGCATCCGCCCCGCCCTCTACCCCGAGTCCGTGCCACTGGACGTGGCGGTCTGGAACGCGCCCGGCGAGCCCGTGCCGGTCGAGGAGGGACTCGCGGCCGACCCCGAGCCGATCGCGGTGGGCGCCCGCTGGGGCGCGCCCTGGGGCACCAGCTGGTTCCGCGTCACCGGCACCGTGCCGAAGGAGTGGGCCGGCCGGACCGTCGAGGCGATCCTCGACCTCGGCTTCGACGAGAACATGCCCGGCTTCCAGTGCGAGGGCCTGGTCTACCGCCCCGACGGCACCCCCGTGAAGGGCCTCAACCCGCGCAACCAGTGGGTGCGGATCGGCGCCCCCGCCGAGGGCGGCGAGGAGGTGTGCCTGCACGTCGAGGCGGCCTCCAACCCGGTCATCCTCGACTACCACCCCTTCGTGCCCACCCGGCTCGGCGACAAGGACACCGCGGGCAGCGAACCGCAGTACACCCTCGCCCGCATGGACCTCGCCGTCCTCGACGAGACGGTGTGGAACCTGGTGCTCGACCTGGAGGTGCTGGGCGAGCTGATGGCCGAGCTGCCCGTGGAGTCGCCGCGCCGCTGGGAGATCCTGCGCGCGGTCGACAAGGCCCTGGACGCCGTCGACCTCCAGAACGTGAACGGCACGGCGGAGCAGGCCCGTTCCCGCCTCACCGAGGTGCTGTCCGCCCCGGCCGTCCCCTCCGCGCACCGGATCAGCGCCGTCGGCCACGCGCACATCGACTCGGCGTGGCTGTGGCCGCTGCGCGAGACCGTGCGCAAGGTGGCCCGCACCACCTCCAACATGACCGCCCTCCTGGAGGACGAGCCGGACTTCGTCTTCGCCATGTCGCAGGCCCAGCAGTGGGCGTGGGTGCGCGACCACCGGCCCGAGGTGTGGGCGCGGGTGAAGAAGGCCGTGGCGGACGGGCGGTTCGTGCCCACCGGCGGCATGTGGGTCGAGTCGGACACCAACATGCCCGGCTCGGAGGCGATGGCCCGGCAGTTCGTGCACGGCAAGCGGTTCTTCCTCGACGAGTTCGGCGTCGAGAACGACGAGGCGTGGCTGCCGGACACGTTCGGCTTCGCGGCCGGACTCCCGCAGATCATCAAGGCGGCCGGCGCCAAGTACCTGCTGACGCAGAAGATCTCCTGGTCGCAGACGAACAAGTTCCCGCACCACACCTTCCGCTGGGAGGGCATCGACGGCACCCGGATCTTCACCCACTTCCCGCCCGTCGACACCTACAACTGCTCGATGAAGGGCAGCGAGATCGCCCACGCGGCGAGGAACTTCAAGGACAAGGGCGTCGCCCGGCACTCCCTCGCCCCCACCGGCTGGGGCGACGGAGGCGGCGGCACCACCCGCGAGATGGTCGCCAAGGCGGCCAGGATGCGCGACCTCGAAGGCTCGGCGACGGTCGAGTGGGAGACCCCGCACGCCTTCTTCGAGAAGGCCGAGGCCGAGAACCCGCAGCCGCCCGTCTGGGTCGGCGAGCTCTACCTCGAACTGCACCGCGCCACCCTCACCAGCCAGGCCAAGACCAAGCAGGGCAACCGCCGCAGCGAACACCTCCTGCGCGAGGCCGAACTGTGGGCGGCGACGGCAGCCGTCCGCGCCGGGTTCCCCTACCCGTACGACGACCTGGACCGCATCTGGAAGACGGTGCTGCTGCACCAGTTCCACGACATCCTGCCCGGCTCCTCCATCGCCTGGGTGCACCGCGAGGCCCGCGCCACCTACGACAAGGTCGCCGACGAGCTGAACACCATCATCGACGCAGCCCAGCGCGCCCTGGCCGGCGAGGGCGACACCCCGCTGGTCTTCAACTCGGCCCCGCACACCCGGGCCGGCGTCCGGGCGGGCGCCGCCGCCGCTCCCGCCACCGACGGCCGTACCGACCTGACCCCGCGCCCGGGCGGCGGGCACGTCCTCGACAACGGCCTGCTCCGCGTCGAGGTCGACGGACGCGGCCTGGTCGTGTCGGCGTACGACCTCGCCGCCGACCGCGAGACCATCGCCCCCGGCGCGGCGGGCAACCTGCTCCAGCTCCACCCCGACTTCCCGAACATGTGGGACGCCTGGGACGTCGACGAGTTCTACCGCAACACGGTCACCGACCTCACCGACGCCGACGAGGTCGCCCCCGGCGACGACGGTGCCTCGGTGCGGATCACCCGCTCCTTCGGCTCCTCCCGCGTCACCCAGGTGCTGACGCTGGCGCCCGGGGAGCGGCGGCTGGAGGTGGACACCGAGGTCGACTGGCACGAGACGGAGAAGTTCCTCAAGCTCGCCTTCCCGCTCGACGTGCACGCCGAGCGGTACGCGTCGGAGACCCAGTTCGGGCACTTCCACCGGCCCACGCACACCAACACCAGCTGGGAGGCGGCGAAGTTCGAGGCCTGCAACCACCGCTTCCTGCACCTGGAGGAGCCCGGCTGGGGCGTGGCCGTCGTCAACGACTCGACGTACGGCCACGACGTGACCCGTACCGTCCGCGGCGAGGGCGACCAGGGCACGACGACCACCGTGCGGGTCTCCCTCCTGCGCGCCCCGCGCTTCCCCGACCCCGAGACCGACCAGGGCGTGCACTGCTTCCGGCACGCGCTGGTGCCGGGCGCGGGCATCGGCGACGCCGTGCGCGAGGGCTGGCGGATCAACCTGCCGGAGCGGCGCGTGACGGGCGCCGGGGAGGTCGCGCCGCTGGTCTCCGCCGACCGGGACGCGGTCGTGATCACCGCCGTCAAGCTCGCCGACGACGGCAGCGGCGACGTCGTGGTCCGCTTCCACGAGGCCCACGGCGGCCGGGCCCGCGCCACGCTCACCACCGGCTTCGCGGTCACGGACGTGCAGGTGACCGACCTGCTGGAACGCCCGATCGCGGACGCGGAGGCCCCCCGGCCGGACGGCGACCGGATCGCCGTAAGCCTGCGTCCGTTCCAGCTGATGACCCTGCGGCTGAAGCGCGCCTAGCGCTTCCGACGGGCCCGGCTCACTGGGACGGGGTGAGCCGGGTCGGCGGCAGGTACTCCCGCACGTACGTCCGCTCCCAGCAGGCGCCCGTCTCCCGCAGCTCGCGCCACGTCGTGTACCGGTAGCGGTACAGCCGGGCGCGCACGAAGCGCGGCGGCGCGTCCGAGGGGAACGGGGAGCGGCGCAGCAGCCTCAGCGTCGCGCGGTCGTTCTCCAGCAGCCGCTCCACGAAGGTGCCGAACCACGCACCGGCGTACGCGGGCGACAGCGCGGCGAACCACATCAGCCAGTCCAGCCGCAGGTGGTACGGGGCGAACTGGCGCGGCCAGCGGCGTGGATCACCGGGTTTGCCCTTGAACTCGTACTCCCGCCAGTCCCCGTCCTCGCGGGCCACCTCGTCGGCGGTGCCCTCGATCACCACCTCGTAGCGCACCCGGCTGACCGAGCCGAAGGCGCCGTAGGTGTTGACCAGGTGGAGGGAGTCGAAGGAGCGGTTCATCACCTGGCTGCGGGAGATCATGTTGCGGACCGGGCGGTGGCTGAGGAAGAGCAGCAGCGCCGCCACCGCCGGCACCACGACCTCGTACCAGAGCGGAGCGGCCGCCACGGACGGCGGATCGGCCGGGAACCGCACCGCCGACAGGGCCAGCACGATGGTGATCCAGTTCAGCCAGGAGAAGTTGCCGGAGAGCACCAGCCACAGCTGGGTGACGATCATCAGGGCCGCGGCTGCCGAGGCGACGGGCTGCGGGGTGAACAGCAGGAAGGGCACCACGAGCTGCGTGACGTGGTTCGCGGCCACCTCGGCGCGGTGCAGCGGCCGGGGGAGGTGGTGGAAGAACCAGCTCAGCGGGCCCGGCATCGGCTGGGTCTCGTGATGGTGGTCGAGGCACGTCAGCTTCCGCCAGCACTCGTCGCCCCGCATCTTGATCAGCCCCGCCCCGAACTCCACCCGGAACAGCAGCCAGCGCAGCAGAAAGAGGACCACGATCGGCGGGGCCACCTCGTCGTTGCCCAGGAACACGGCGACGAACCCCGTCTCCAGCAGCAGCGACTCCCAGCCGAACGAGTACCAGGTCTGCCCGACGTTGACGATCGACAGGTACAGCACCCACGGCACCAGCCACAGCAGCATCGCGCCCCACAGCGGCAGCAGCGAGTCCAGCCCCGCCACCAGCGCCGCCGACACCGCGCAGCCCGCCCACGCCACGACCGCGAAGAGACCGTCCGAGTAGCTCAGCTGGAACAGGCTCGGCGCCCGCTTGAACGGCACCCGCTCCACGAAGCGCGGCACCGGCGTCAGACCGCGTTCGCCCAGCAGCGGGCGGAACTGGAGGGCCGCCGTCAGGAACGCGACGAGGTACATGACCGCCAGGCCCCGCTGGAAGACCAGTCGGGCCGTCCAGTAGTCGGGTGCGGTGAACCACTCCACGGCCGCGCTCCTCTCGTACGGTCACGCCCTGTGTACCCCGGTCGGCCCCGGGTCCCCGGCCCGACGCCCCGGGAGGCGGAACAGGAGTCGAAGAATCGGGCGAATCCTGGCAAGGTAGGGCCCATGGCTGATCGGGGAGCGAGTGCCCCGTCACTCCCGGAGGACTGGCCCGCCCACCCGGACCCGATCCTGGCGCTCAACCGCATGGGCAGCTTCGACTGGGACCTGGACACGGGACTGTTCCACATGGACGCCCAGGCCCACGAGGTGTTCGACCTGCGCCCCGACGAGTACGACGGGCGGCCCGAGTCGCTGTCGGTGCGCGTTCCCGCGGCCGAGGGCAGCCGCCTGGACGCCATCGTCGCCCGGGCCATGAAGGACGGCAGCGAGAACTACGGCACCTACTTCCGCCTGCGCCGCCGCGACGGCACCCTGCGCTGGACCCGCACCCAGGGCTACATCCGCCGGGACGAGAGCGGCCGCCCCCGCCGGATCATCGGCATCGTCCGCGACGCCACCCAGGAGGTCGCCGACATCGAGGCCCGCCGCGAGCAGGCCGCCCAGGACGAGGCCCGACGCAGGCTCACCAACGTCGTCCAGCTCGCCACGGCCGCCCTCGCGCACGCCCGCACGGTGGACGAGGTCATCGAGGTGCTCCGCGACACCCACGGCCTCACCCGGCTGGGCGCCACCAGCCTCGTCATGGGCCTGGTCGAGGCCGGCCGCATCCGGCTGGTCGCCGACGGCCCCGACAACAGCTTCGTCCCCGGCACCCGCGTCACCCGGATCGACGAGCCCTACCCGATGAGCGAGGCGGTACGGACCCTCAGCCCCCGCTTCATCGAGTCGCCTCAGGAGTTCGCCGAGCGTTACCCCCTGCTCTGGCAGAGCATCACCCACCTGAACATCACCGCGGCCGCCTACCTGCCGCTGATCGCCCAGGCCCGGCCGATCGGCGCGATCGGGCTGCTCTACAGCGACCGGCACGGCTTCTCCCCGGAGGACCGCAACGTCCTCGTCGCGCTCGGCAGCGGCATCGCGCAGAGCCTGCAACGGGCCATGCTCTACGAGCAGGAGATGGACCTCGCCGAGGGCCTGCAGCAGGCGATGCTGCCGCGCACCATCCCCAGCGTGCCCGGCTGCGACGTCGCCGTCCGCTACCGCGCGGCTTCCATCGGCGGCGCCCTCGGCCGTGACATCGGCGGCGACTGGTACGACCTGATCCCGCTGCCCGGCGGCCGGGTCGGCGCCGTCATCGGCGACGTCCAGGGGCACGACACGCACGCCGCCGCCGTCATGGGCCAGCTCCGCATCGTGCTGCGCGCCTACGCCGCCGAGGGCCACCCCCCGGCCACCGTGATGGCGCGGGCCTCCGTCTTCCTCCACGAACTCGACACCGACCGCTTCGCGACCTGCCTGTACGCGGAGGCTGACCTGGCCACCGGAGTGGTGCAGGTGGTCCGCGCCGGGCACATCGACCCGCTGCTGCGCTCCGGCGACGGAAGCTGCCGCCGCGTCCCGGTCGAGGGCGGGCTGCCGCTCGGCCTGTCCGCCGAGTTCGGTCGCCTCGCCTACCCGGTCTCCACCGTGGAGCTGGACCCGGGCAACACCCTGCTGCTGTGCACCGACGGCCTGGTCGAGCAGCCCGGCGCCGACCTCGACGAGGGCGTCCAGGTCCTGACCGCGCTGGTCGCCTCCGGCCCGCAGGACGTACGGGACCTGGCGGACCGGCTCATCGACGTGGCCGACGAGCGCCGCGGCGACGACGACGTGGCGCTGCTCCTGCTGCGCCGCCACGGTACCGGCGCCCCGAGAACCTTCGGCCGGCTCCAGCAGCACGTGTCGCCGGGCGACCCCGAGGCGCTGACGGAGGCCCGGCACATGATCCGCGCCGCCGTCCGTGCCTGGGGCGCTTCAGGCCAGAGCGACGAGATCGAATTGGTCGCCGACGAACTGGTCACCAACGCCCTCATGCACACCGAGGGCTCCGCGATCGTCACCCTGCGGCTGCTCACCGGCACGGACCGCAAGCTGCGGGTCGAGGTCGAGGACTCCTCCAGCGCGCTGCCGCGCCGCCGCGAGGCCGGGGACGACGGCGTCTCCGGACGCGGACTGCTCCTGGTCGAGACGCTCGCCGACGTGTGGGGTGTGGAGGCCCGGGGCGGCGGCAAGTGCGTGTGGTCCGAGTTCCTGGTCTCCCACCGCACGGGCTGAGTCCCGGCCGCCCCACTGGCACTGTCGGACCCCGGTGGCACTCTGGACGTATGCCAGAACTGCCCGAGGTCGAGGCGCTCAGGGACTTCCTGACCGAACACCTGACCGGCCGCGAGATCGTCCGGGTACTGCCGGTGGCGATCAGCGTCCTGAAGACGTACGACCCGCCGCTCACCGCCCTGGAGGGCCACCAGGTGGCCGCCGTGCACCGCCACGGCAAGTTCCTCGACGTCGAGACCGCCGACGGCCCGCATCTGGTGACCCACCTGGCCCGCGCGGGATGGCTGCACTGGAAGGACAGCCTGCCCAGCGGTCTGCTCCGGCCCGGCAAGGGCCCCCTTGCGCTGCGCGTCGCCCTGGAGACGGGCGCCGGCTTCGACCTGACGGAGGCGGGCACGCAGAAGCGGCTCGCCGTGTATGTCGTGGCCGACCCGCGGGAAGTACCGGGCGTGGCCCGGCTCGGTCCCGACCCGCTCGCCGACGGATTCGACGAGGCGCGCTTCGCCGCCCTCCTCCGGGGCGAGCGGCGGCAGGTCAAGGGCGCCCTGCGCGACCAGAGCCTGATCGCGGGCGTGGGCAACGCGTACAGCGACGAGATCCTGCACGCGGCGAGGATGTCCCCGTTCAAACTGGCCGCCTCGCTCACCGACGAGGAGACCGCACGGCTGTACGCGGCCCTGCGCACCACGCTCACCGGGGCCGTCGAGCGCTCCCGGGGCGTCGCGGCGGGCCGGCTGAAGTCCGAGAAGAAGAGCGGGCTGCGTGTCCACGGCCGCACCGGCGAACCCTGCCCGGTGTGCGGCGACACCGTCCGCGAGGTGTCCTTCAGCGACTCCTCGCTCCAGTACTGCCCGACCTGCCAGACCGGCGGCAAGCCACTGGCCGACCGGAGGATGTCCCGGCTGCTGAAGTGACCGTCACCCGGCGCGACGTCACCCGGCGGGCAGCGTCACCAGACGCTCCCCGTCCGCGGTCCGCACCTCGTAGCGGGCGATCTGGTCGGGGTGCAGGGCGGCCCCGCCGCGCATGGTGTTCGGCCGGGCGTCGTGCCCGGGGACCATCCAGCTGGTGACCGTCTGCTCGGTGCCGTCGCGGCCGACGGCGACCAGCCGGCAGGGCCGCGGGCCCGCCGCGTCCTTGACCGTGAGTTCCACTCCGGTGCCCCAGGCCCGGTCCTCGGCCGAGACCTGCGCCCACACTCCGGACCGTTCGTCGGTCGCGGTGAGCCGTACCGCGGGCGCGTCCGCCGGGCCCGCGTAGAGGACGGCGCCGGGACCGGCCACGGCGCACACGACCGCGGCGGCCACGGCGTACAGCACCCGCCTGCGGCCCGACCGGCGGAGCGCGGCGACCTCGGTCAGCAGCCGGTCCAGCAGGCGCGGACCGGGCCTGGTCACGGGGTGGACGGGACGGGGCGTCGCCTGCCGGTACAGCATCAACTGGCGTGTGGCGGGAGCGAATTCGGTCACCTGCGTCGCGCACCGCGGGCATTCCATGAGGTGGTCCTCGAAGCGGAACGCGTCCGCCTCGTCCAGCACGCCGAGCGCGTAGGCGCCGACGTCACGATGCCTTTCCAGGGACCTCATGCCGAATCCTCGTGCCGTTGGGTGCGGGTGGGGTTACTCCGTGCTCCCACCCGTACGCACCGGACAGCCGAATCACTCAAGCCACGTACAGAATCGCAACCAAGGGGTTCGGAGCGGCGGAGTCGGCGGATTGGTCCGTGCCCGAAGAAATCAGAAGAGGTGGATGGCGAGGTGGCCGAGCGGCAGACCCAGCTGCCAGGCCGGCGTCCACACCTTCGGTCCCTCGTCCTCGCCGGTCACCGGCGCCCCGCCGGGCACCGCGTTCAGGTCCGGGGCGAGCAGTTCGGTCTCCTCGAGCCACCGCCAGGCCGCCCGGGCCATGTCCAGGTCCGGCGAGTGCCGGCCGGCGGCGACGGCGTCGGCCGTGACCTCGGCGAGGCGCACGCGCACCCACTCCTGCCACGGCTGGTCGTAGGCGGTCAGCGACAGCCAGGTCTCCAGCCGGGTGATGACCCGGATGCCGCTCAGCTCGTCCTCGGTGTCGGACAGGAAGACGGTCAGCGCCAGCGCGTCGCGTCCGGCGCGGAACTCGAAGGACGTCGGCGGCATCAGGTCGCCGGTCCGCAGCAGCTCGTCGGCGATGTACTCGGCGTACAACCACGCCATGGGGACGCTCAGTTCGCCCCCACCGGTGCCGTCCGTGCTCTCTTGACCTCTGTGCAGCATCCCTTCCTGCCTTCCTCCGGTGCGTGCGCGTCGCCCGACCCGGGTCATGGGCCCCCGTCCGGAACACGGATGAGGACAGCCGATTACTCAACCGGGGTCCTGGGCAAGGCGCTTTACGGAGGTTTGACCATACGGTCGGTTTCACCGCAGGTCGGCGGCGTATCCCGGTAGCACCCTGCGCAGGGCGCGCAGCGCGTAGTACGCGCGGGACTTCACGGTACCGGGTGGGATGCCGAGGGCTGCCGCGGCTTCCGCCACACTCGCCCCCTGGAAGTACACCAGCACCAGGACTTCACGGTGCTCGGGGGTGAGAGTCTTCACAGCCTCGCGCACGTCCAGGGCGGCGGCGGCCCGTTCGGCGTGATCGGCGCAGACCCGCGCGTTCTCCAGCACGGCGTCGCCGACCTCGGCGGGGCGCGCCTGCCGGGCCCGGCGCGCGTCGATCGCCAGGCGCCTGCCCACGGTGAGCAGCCAGGGCCGTACGGAGTCGAAGTCGTCGGCGCGCAGTGCCTCGGGGTGCTGCCAGGCGCGCACCAGGGTCTCCTGCACGAGGTCCTCGGCGCGTTGCCGGTCCCCGTCGCTGAGCCGCAGCAGCAGCGCGAAGAGCGGCCGGCCGTGCTCGCGCTGCAGTGCGGCGAGCTCGTGCTCGGCGGTCGTCTCGCTGGTCCTGTCCATCAGGGTGATTCCGGCCGTCATGGCCGTATGGCACCGCAGGGGGCCGTCGGGGGACAGGGCGCGCGCACGGGTGTGCGACGGACGGTCGATCGCGTCGACGAACGGTTCGACGAACGGTCGGCGCACCCCGTTCGCGCACGCCGGACGGGCTAATGAGCGTGTCGGAGCCGCCCGGGACCACAGGAGAGCCATTACCTGTTTGTACGTAAATGTGACTTTTCCTCGGTGTGTGCGACCTCAGCGGAGTGAACGGATGATCACACGCAGTCGGCAGGTGGCCCTGGCCCTGACCGCCCTCCTCACCGTGGGCGCGGCCTGCCAGGCCCGCGACCACGAACCGCCGAAGCCGAAACCGCCGGCCCCGGCCCCGTCCGCCGCCGACAACGGCGCCTTCACCCTGGTCGCCTCCGGCGACGTGCTGCCGCACGACTCGATCATCGACCGGGCCCGCTTCGACGCGGGCGGCACGGGCTACGACTTCCGCCCCATGCTGGCGGGCGCCCGGCCCGTGGTCTCCGGCGCCGACCTCGCCCTGTGCCACATGGAGACCGTGTACGGCGCGAACGGCGACTACAGCGGCTATCCCCTGTTCAAGTCCCCGCCGGAAGTGGCCAAGGCGCTGGCCGCCACCGGCTACGACGGTTGCTCCACCGCCTCCAACCACAGCGTCGACGACGGCGCCGACGGCATCCGCCGCACCCTGGACGCCCTGGACCGCGCCGGCGTGCGGCACGCCGGAACCGCGCGCTCCGAGGCCGAGGCGCGCACCACGACCGTCCTGCGCGCGGGCCGGGCCGAGGTCGCCCACCTCGCCTACACCCTCCACACCAACGGCCACCCGCTGCCCGACGGGCAGCCCTGGGCGGTGGACCTGATCGACGAGGGGCAGATCGTCGCGGACTCCCGGGCCGCCCGGGAGGACGGCGCGGACGTCGTCGTCGTGTCCCTGCACTGGGGGACCGAATGGCAGGACGAGCCCGACCAGGACCAGTTGACGCTGGCCCGGAGCCTGACCGCCGCCCGCGCCGGCGACCGCCCCGCCATCGACCTGATCCTCGGCACCCACGCCCATGTGCCCCAGGCGTACGAGAAGGTCAACGGTACCTGGGTGGTCTACGGGATGGGCGACCAGATCGCGGGCGAGATGATCAACGGCGACAGCGAACGCGACCCGCGCGGCAACCAGTCGTCCATCGGCCGCTTCACCTTCGCCCCGCCCGACCGGCCCGGCGAGCGCTGGCGGGTGACGAAGGCCGAGTTCGTCCCGCAGCTGTTCGACGTCGACGCCGGCCGGGTGGTGAACCTCAACCGCGCACTGGAGAAGGGCGCCGAGGTGAAGGCCGTACGCGACCGCATCCGCGACGTCGTGCTCAGCCGCGGCGCGGCCGAGGACGGGCTGGTGATGGGGAAGTAGCGCGGAGGTCAGGCGTCGTCCACATGGTCCAGGGCCGTCAGCATCGCCCCGAGCACCCGCAGGCAGGTGGCGACGTCGGTGTCGGTGAGGCCGCCGCCGACGTCGCGCAGCAGCCGGTGCTCCCGGTCCAGTACGGCGGTGACGGCGTCCTGGCCCGGCCCGGTCAGCCGGATCAGCGACGACCGCCGGTGCGCCGGGTTCGGGATGCTCTCGACCAGGTCCTGCGCGGCCGCTTCGTTGACCATGCGCTGCACGAACTGCCGGCTGATCGCCTGGGCCCGGCCCATCTGCGGCACGGTCATCGGCCCGTTGCGGTGCAGCAGCGTCAGCACGGCGCGAACGCCGACGGACAGGCCGTGGGCGGCCAGGCCCTGCTCGACGCTGCGCTGCGCACGCCGGTAGAGGGGGCCGACCAGGTCGTAGACCTCGGTGAGCCGCCTGGCCAGCGCGCCCGGCGGGAGAGGTGTGTCGGTGTCCTTCACTCCGCCATGATGACACCCGGGTTGCCAAAATGGGCGGCAAGATGACACCTTGGTTGTCATGAAGGCTGCTTCGGACATGCGTTTCTTCGCCTCCTCGGACGGTGACCTCGCCTACCGCGACACCGGGACCGGGGACCCGGTCGTCCTGCTGCACTCCGGGTTCGTCGACCACCGGGTCTTCGACGCCCAGATCCCGGCCCTGGCCGCCGGACACCGGGTGATCGCGCCGGACGTCCGCGGTCACGGCGCCTCGGCCAACGCCACCCGGCCGTTCCGCTGGGCCGACGACCTCGCCGCCCTGCTGCGCCACCTCGACGCCGGGCCCGCGGTGCTCGTCGGTGTCTCCATGGGCGGGGCCATCGCCACCGACACGGTGCTGGAGTACCCGGAGCTGGTCCGCGCGGTGGTGGTCTCGGGCGCGGCCACCAGTGAGTTCGAGTACACCGACCCCTGGGTGCGGCAGGTGCAGGCCGACCAGGCCCGCGCCCTCGGTGCGGGCGACGTCGAGGGCTGGCTCGCCGCGTTCCTGCGCTTCGTGCCCGGCGAGCACCGCACCCTCGACGACGTCGACCCAGCCGTCCTGGCACGGCTGCGGGAGATGGCCCTCGGCACCCTCGCCAAGCACACCCCGGACGAGGAGAACCACCACGTGCCGATGACCGGCACCTGGTCCCGCGTCCCGAAGATCGACGTACCGGTCCTCACGGTCAACGGCGCCCTGGACGCGCCCGACCTGATCGCCGAGGCGGAACGGCTCGCCCGTACGGTCCCGGACGGCCGTTCCGTCGTCGTCGAGGGCACGGCCCACTACCCCAACATGGAGCGGCCGGAAGCCTTCAACGAGATCGTCTCCGGCTACCTGGACACCCTCTAACCCCGCCGCGCCAGCTCCGACTTCCGGTACGAGTACCCGAAGTAGATCACCAGGCCGAGCGCGAACCACACGGCGAACCGCGCCCACGTCTGCCACTGCAGGAACGTGATCAGCCAGATCGAGAAGACGATGCCCAGCGCCGGCACGAACGGCATGAACGGCGTCCGGAAGGTGCGCGGCAGGTCCGGCTGCCGGTAGCGCAGCACGATCACCGCCGCGCACACCACCACGAACGCCAGCAGGATGCCGATGTTGGTCAGCTCGGCCGCCTCGCCGATCGGCAGGAACCCGGCGATCAGCGCCGACGCGACACCGACGATCCAGGTCACCCGGGTCGGCACGTGCCGCGTCGGATGCGTCTTGGCGAACCACTTGGGCAGCAGTCCGTCACGCGACATGGAGAACCACACCCGGGTCACGCCCAGCATGAACGTGAACATCACGGTCAGGATGCCGATGATCGCGCCCACCGCGATCACGTCGGCCAGACCGCTCAGGCCCACCGACTTGAAGGCCGTCGAGAAGCCGCTCTCCGGGTCGATGTCCGGGTAGTTCTGCATGCCGGTCAGCACCAAGCAGGCCGCCACGTACAGCACCATCGAGATGATCAGCGAGTAGATGATCGCCTTCGGCATGTGCCGCTGGGCGTCCTTGGACTCCTCGGCGGCCGTCGACATGGCGTCGTAGCCGAAGACCGCGAAGAAGACCGTCGCCGCGCCGGTGAACGCCCCGCCGACCCCGTACGGGAAGAACGGGTTGTAGTTCGAGGTGTCGATGTGGAAGACGCCGACCGCGATCACCAGCAGCACCACCAGCACCTTCAGGACCACCACGACCATCTCGAACCGGGCCGCGTTCTTGATGCCCAGGTTCAGCAGGTACGCGATGAGCAGGCACAGCAGCGCGGCGAACAGGTCGACCCGGTGGCCGTCGCCGGTACCGGGCGCGCCCAGCATCCAGTTCGGGATGTCGGCGCCCATCTCCCCGACCAGGAAGCTGAAGTAGCCGGAGATGCCGATCGCGACCACCGCCACGATCGCCGTGTACTCCAGCAGCAGGTCCCAGCCGATGAACCAGCCCGCCAGCTCACCGAGGACCGCGTACCCGTAGGTGTAGGCGGAGCCCGCCTTCGGGATCATGCCGGCGAACTCGGCGTACGACAGGGCCGCCGCCGCGCTCGCGACGCCCGCGATGAGGAAGGAGACGAGGACCGCCGGGCCCGCCGTGCCGTTGGCCACCGTGCCGGCCAGGGTGAAGATCCCCGCCCCGATGATGCCGCCCACACCGATCGCGGTCAGCTGCCACAGCCCCAGCGTCCGCTGAAGGCCGGCGCCCTCGCCGCCCTCCGTGTCCTCGATCTGCTCGATGGGTTTGCGACGGAGAACGCCTTCGCCCATACGGAACCCGGCCATGCGCCTCACCTCTTTGTGAACGGCAAACGGCTGACGGTGGATCATGATGACTCACACACGCCCGCGACGGAAGCACGACGCACACGCCACGAAGACCGGCGCTACGGCACCACGGTCACCGGCCAGCGCCCCGCCTTCACCAGCCGCACCGCGACCGACCCCACGATCCGGTGCCCGGCCTGCTCGGACGCGCCGACGACGACGGCGTCGGCCTTCAGCTCGTCGGCCGCCTTCACCAGACCGTTGTACGGATCACCGCGGAAGGTGTGGAACTCCCAGCGCACGTCGAATATCCCCTTGGACCGCTCGGTCGCCTCTCGGATCTGGGCCACCAGGTCCTCTGCGATCTCGTCGGTCGTCTCCGCCACCGGAGCCCCGAGCGCCGCACCCGCCGCCAGCACCGGCTGCACGTACACCACGGCGAGCAGCGCGCGCTGCCGCCGGGCCAGGCCGCCGGCGTAGGCCGCCGCCCGCAGCGAGGAGTCGGAGCCGTCCACCCCGACGACGATGACCTTGGGCCCGTCCGTGCCCCGCTCGAACTGCTGGGCGTGCTGTTCCGTCACGCGGCGAGGCTATCGGAGTGGCTCCCGATCCTGCTCCGTGCGGGTGGTTCCGTGCCGCCGCCCCGGTGTTTCTCAGGTGCGCCGGACCGCTGCCGGGCGACTGATGAGTCATGCAGAAGGATCAGTTGCTCACCCGGCGCCGCGCACTGCTGGCCGGCGCCGCGGCCGTCGGAGCGGCCGGCACCGCCGGCGTACTGGCGGTGGGCCCGGGCGGCGGATCGGCCCCGCCGACCGCGCCCGCCCCGGGCCCCGCGGCACGCCGCCCGCTCAAGCCCTCCGCCTACCGCCTCCAGCCCCTGACCGGATACGGCGCGCCCGGGGACGCGCCCCGGCAGCCCCCGGTGCGCAGCGAGCCGATCCTGCGGGTGTCGGGCCGGGGCCGGATCATGATGCTCACCTTCGACGACGGACCCGACCCCCGCTACACCCCGGACATCCTGGACACGCTGGCCGAGTACGACGTGCGCGCGACGTTCTTCGTCTGCGGGGAGATGGCCGACTACAACCGGGACCTGCTGACCCGGATGGCCGACGAGGGGCACGTCGTCGGCAACCACACCTGGTCGCACCCGCTGCTGACCCGGCTGACCCGGCGCCGCATCCGCTCCGAGATGGAGCGCACGAGCGAGGTCGTCGAGCAGGCCTACGGGGAGCCGCCCCGCTGGTTCCGGGCCCCCTACGGGGCGTGGAACCGCGCCGCCTTCCAGCTCGGCGCGGAGCTGGGCATGGAACCGCTCGCCTGGACCGTGGACACCCTCGACTGGACCACCCCCGGCACCGGCACCATCGTCGAGCGGGTCGAGGAGGGCGCCGCCCCCGGCGTCGTGGTGCTCTCGCACGACGCCGGAGGCGACCGCTCACAGAGCGTCCGGGCCCTGCGCAGGTACCTTCCCGAGCTGCTGGACTCCGGCTACCACCTCACCGTCCCCCGCCGCCGGTTCGTCTGACGCCCGCCGCGCCCGCGGACCGGGGCCCGCTCAGCGGACCTCGGTCATGCGGGCGAATGCGACGACGTTCCCCTCGTAACCGTTCTGCTTGGAGAAGCCCCCGCCGCAGGTGATGACCCGCAGTTCGGGGCTTCCCTTGGACGCGTACACCCGGTCGCCGGGGAAGTCGTCCTTCGCGAACACCTCGATGCCGTAGATCTCGAAGACCGCCGTCTTCCCGTCCTGGCGGTGCACCTCGACCGTGTTCCCCTTCTTGAGGGCACCGAGTCCGTAGAAGACGGCGGGGCCCTGCTGGTTGTCGACGTGGCCGACCACGACCGCCGTGCCCTTCTCGCCCGGGGTGACCGCGCCGGTGAACCAGCCGGCCAGGTTCGGGTCCTCGGGGGGCGGCGCGTCGACCCAGCCCTCGGCGTCGAGGCCGACCGGCATGACGGGCGCGTCGACCTGGATGGCGGGGATGCCGACCCGGTCGGGCACCGAGTACGACAGTGGGGCGAGACCCTTGGCGGCTGCGGCCTCGTCCGCGGCGCGGGTGTCGGAGGCGGCCGCCGACGCAGGCTGCGGCGGGCCCTGCTCGAACTCCCCCGAACCGTTCCGGATGAGCGCGAGCCCGGTCAGCAGCACCAGCGCTATCACGCCCCAGGGAGCTCGCTTCCTGCGCCGCTCCTCCTCTTCGGCCCACTCGGACGCGTCCATTGGCCTTCCCCTCTCGACCCGGCCGTCGCCGTGTCGTTCGCGCATACGGGCACGCTAAGCGCCGCGCGGGCGACCGGCGACGGGGCGGTGGCGAACGGGTGGCGGGGCCGTCCCCCGGTGAGCCATCCGGGATGCGGCCGAACGGAATTGTCTGACGGTCCGTGACCTGCGGCGATATCGGCCGGCGCGGTTCCGGCCCGGTACGCCCCTCACCAGGACGGACCATTCCCGAAATGCGGCCCCGGGCAGGGCAACTGAGGGTCTTTCTGGGAGACGCTTTCTCGCCGATCGACCGGGGACGGGTCCCGGGGCGTCTTTCGCGGAGGATCACATGCGCAACACTCGTGCCCTCGCGGCCGCCGGCGCCGCGGTCGCTGTCCTCGGGCTGGCCGCCCCCACGGCCACCGCGGGCGGCGATCACAAACAGCCGAGCAACATCGTCGCCCTGCCCAGTGTGATCGCCCGCGGCGGCCAGATGACCGTCACGGTCGACGGCTGCCCCCAGGGCGGCACGATGACCTCGGACGCCTTCCGGACGACCCACCTCACCCCGGTCAAGGGCGCCAACGAGACGTCCAAGGGCACCGCCACCATCAAGGAGGACGCCCGCCCGGGCTCGTACGACATCACCGTCAACTGCTCGGGCCGGCGCCTGACCCGTCCGGCCGCCTTCACCGTCATCGGCGGTGTCCGCGGCGGCATCGGCGGCAGCAGCACCAGCGGGGCCACCCCGACCGACATCGCGATCGGCGGCGGCCTCGTCGCCGCGGCCCTCGCCGGTGGCGGCCTGTTCTGGATGCGCCGCCGCGCCGAGCGCCGCTACTGAGCCGACACAGGAGTTCGCCCCGGACCGCGAAGGGTCCGGGGCGAACTCCTGTGTCAGCGCGGGCTCAGGCCGCGTCCTCGCCGGAGCGGCGGCGCGAGAGGTGCCAAGCGGCGCCGACCGAGCCCGCGACGAGCAGGGCGCCGAGCCCGATCTCCGTCACGTCGAACCCGGCGACGCTGCCCCCCTCGCCGGCGTGGACGCCCTTGTCGGGGTGGCGGGGCTGGTGCGTGGGGTGGCCGGAGTGACCGCCCGCGATGGTCAGGTCCAGGGTCTCGGTCCTGCCCTCGCAGGCGAACTTCACCTCGTAGACCGCCCCGCGTCTGGCGTCCCGGTCGACCTCCGCCGTCGCCGAGTGCTCGCGCCGCGGGATGGTGACCGTGTCGAACACCGCCGACGAGACGGTGACGCGGCCCTTGCAGCCGCCTGCCCCGCGGCCCACCCCCAGCGTCACCTCCCCGCCGGGCGCGACGGTGGCGGGGCTGAGGGTGAAGCCGAACGTCGAACCGTGGGCCGGTACACAGGCGGAGAGGGCGGCGACGCCCAGCAGTGCGACCGAGGCGGCGGGTATCGCGCGCATGTGAATCCTCCGGGTCCCGAGGAGCAGCGGGCGGACCTGTTCCGCTCGCGCCAGGAATGCACCTCGATGTCCGAAACGCTAGGAACCCGGAGAGTCCGCCGCGATCGCAGTCGTGCGAATGGGGCAGCCGTGTGGGCCGCTCAGGGGACGCCGACGGCGTGTCGGGCGCCCCCTGGCGCGGGGAACCTCAGTCCCGTGCTCCGGGGAACAGGTTCAGGAACGGGTCCGTCGACGCCGCCACACCGCGGCTGAACGGTGCGTCGAAGTCCCAGATGAGGAAGAGCAGGAAGGCGATCAGCGCCGAGAACAGCCCGGCCAGGATCAGTTCGCGTGCCGTGCGCCGGATCTGCAGGGCGAAGACCATCCCGACCGTGACGACACCGCCCGTGATGAGGCCGAACCACACCACGCCCGGCATCGTCGCGCCGGTCGACTCCGCGCGGGCGATGCGGGCCTGGTCCGCGGCGGTCACCTGGTCGACGAGCGGCTGGTACGCCTGGGCCTCGAAGTCCGTCCTCGGCTCGTAGTCCGTGACGTCCGCGCGGACGCGGTCGAGGAGCTCGGTGCCGCGCTCGGTCACCTCGCCCCGGTCGGCCATCACGTCCCACTCGGTGGTGACGACGTGTCCGACATAGGCGTTGACATCCTCCCGGATGCGGTCACGGACGTCGGGCGGGTAGACGCGGACGCGTTCCGAGATCTCGTGCAGCGCGACCGCCTCCGCCTGGACGTGGTCCTGGGCGGCGCTGCGCGCCTCCCAGACACCCGCGATGGCCAGGCCCAGGACGATGGCGTACACCACACCGATCCACATCGTCATGTACTCGATGACGTCCGGGGTCTCGGTGATGTCCTCGTCGTCGGACGCCCTGCGGTGCCGCACGAAGGTGATGATGACCACCACGACACCGGCGGCCACCATCGCGAGGGTGAGAACAAGCCATTCCGGCAAGACAGGCTCCAGAGGGTCAGCGCGCACGGAGCGCGGCGACGGCGACCACCGCGGGCACCGTGATGAGCAGGACGAAGACGAGCGGCGAGGTGGCCCCGCGCGAGGACCGCTGCTGCGGACGGGCGGCGCGGTAGCGCGGGTAGTGCACCGGACTCAGCGACGGCCGGGGCGTGGACGTGACGGACGGGGAGGGCGCGGGAGGCGCCGGCCGGTCCGGTACGGGGGTGGGTGGGGGAGGGGTCGGGGTCGGCGTGGGCCGCTCCGGTGCCGGTCGCGGGGGCGGCGGGGGAGGCGGCGGCTCGGGTCTCGGGGCGGGCGGCGCCGGTGGTTCCGGTTCGGGTTCCGGCTCGGGCGGTGGCGGGGGAGTGGGCTTCGGCGGTGGTGGCGCGGGCGTCGGCGGCGGGGCGGGCGGAGGCGTCGGTGAGGGCTCGGGGCACGCCGGGAAGGCGGGCCAGGTGCCGCTCCCGGCGACCGCCACGGCGTCGATGCCGTCCGGTCCCGTCGAGGCGTACGCGCAGGCGTCCGCCCGCGCCGGGCCGACCGGTGCGCCGACGAGCGTGAACGTCAGCGTCACCAGGGCCAACACCCGTCCGGCACAGGCGGATCGGGTCGGTTCGGGTCCATGCACGAGCAGATCATGAAGGCCGCGCGAGCCGGGACAGTCCCGATTACCGGACGATTGGCCCGAAAGGGGTACGCGGGACGGTCACCCGCTTGACCGGGCCCGGAAGAAAACCGCGCCCCGATTGAACACGACCGGCACCCGCGTGCGTACCCAGTGTCGTGCGGCGGCGCGCAGCCGCCCCGGAACCTTCGTGACGATCGGGGATTGACGATGAAGACCTCCTGGCGGAGCGCCTCACTCGTGGCGGGCGCTGCGGTGGTGCTGGCGCTGACGACGGCGTGCGGCCAGGACGGCGGCGGCGCCACCGGCAGCCAGAACGTGGGCGCCACGGCCGCGCCCGGAGACGTCGGCGACATCGGCGCCGGAGCCGGCGAGGGACTCGGCACCGGCACCGGCGCGAACGCGCAGGCGTCGGCGAACGCGCCGGAGCCCGCGGGCAAGCTGTCGGTCTCCACGAACGCCGAGATCGGCGAACTGGTGACCGACGGAGCGGGCCGCACCCTCTACCGCTTCGACGCGGACACCGCCAAGCCGCCCAAGACGACCTGCGAGAACGACTGCGCCACCGCCTGGCCGCCCGTGGCCGCCGACGACGCGCTGGCCGGCGAGGGCATCGACGAGAAGCTGCTCGGCGAGGTCACCCGGCCCGACGGCACCAAGCAGCTCACCATCGGCGGCTGGCCGGCCTACCGCTATGCCAAGGACACCGCCGCGGGCGACGTCAAGGGCCAGGGTGTGGGCGGCAAGTGGTACGCGCTCGCCGCCGACGGCAAGAAGGCCGAGGCGGCCGACCAGCCCGGACTGTCCACCCGCGACGACCCGAAGCTCGGCGAGATCGTCGTCGACGAGAACGGGATGACCGTCTACCGCTTCATGAAGGACGAGGCCTGGCCGAAGCCCGTGTCGGCGTGCACCGGGGAGTGCCTGGAGAAGTGGCCCGTCGTGGCGCCCGTGGAACCGAACGACACCGAGGGCGTCGTGAAGAAGGACCTGATGACCTTCACCCGGCCCGACGGAGCCGAGCAGCAGACGGTCGACTGCTGGCCGATCTACACCTTCGCCGGTGACAAGAAGCCCGGCGACACCAACGGTCAGGGCGTCGGCGGCACCTGGTACGCCGTCTCGCCCGACGGAAAGCCGGTCGGCGCGCCGAAGAAGTAGCGGCCTCCCGCCCGCCACCTCCGGCGCGCGTGACCCGAGGGCCGTCCCCTCCGCACCCAGGCGGAGGGGACGGCCCCGTTCGCGTGCTTCCGCGTGCCTTGTCGCGTGGCACGTGCCGCAGGCAGTGACCGGGAACGGACGGTCAATTTCCGGTTGGGCTCGCCCGTTTGGCGGGCGATCAGTAGCCTCTGCTCGAACACCGGATCGCCTATGCCTTGGAGAGCTAGATGGAGCGTCCCGCCTGGGCCCCCCGCAGCATCGACATCTCGGTGCCCAGCGTGTCCCGGATCTACGACTTCTACCTGGGCGGTTCGCACAACTTCGAGGTCGACCGGGAAGCGGCCCGCAAGGCCATGGAGTTCATGCCGGGACTCTCCAAGATCATGCAGGCGAACCGGGCGTTCATGCGCCGCGCCGTGCGTTTCGCGGCCGCGGAGGGCATCGACCAGTTCCTGGACATCGGCTCCGGCATCCCCACCTTCGGCAACGTCCACGAGGTGGCCGCGAAGAGCCGCCCCGGCTCCCGCGTCGTCTACGTCGACCACGACCCGGTGGCGGTCGCGCACAGCGAGGCGGTCCTGGCGGGCAACGACGACGCGGGCGTCGTCGCCGCCGACCTCCTCAAGCCGCGGGAGATCCTCGCCGGCCCCCAGGTGGAGCGGCTGATCGACCTGAATCGGCCGGTGGCCCTGCTGCTGGTTGCCATACTGCACTTCGTGGAAGACGCGGACGACCCCTACGGCGCGGTGGCCGAGTTGAGCGACGCGCTCGCGCCGGGCAGCATGCTCGTCCTCACGCATGCCTCGTACGAGGGAATCCCGCTGCCCGCCGAGCGGGCCGGGGGCGCGGTGGACGTGTACAAGGACATCCGCAATCCACTGATCATGCGCTCGCGCGACGAGATCGCGCGGTTCTTCGAGGGGTACGACATGGTGGAACCCGGACTGGTGCCGATGCCGCGCTGGCGGCCGGAGGGGGCACCGGAGGACGAGGACCCGTACGCCTTCTCCGGGTTCGCCGGCGTGGGGCGTACGGCGTGACGGCACAGCCGGGCGGGCCGGAGGACAGACTGCGCCGGTTCGCGACGATCTGGAGCCGGGCCGTCTTCCCGGTGACCTCGACGTCGTCGACCCGGCCGGAGTTCGAGGAGCAACTGCTGCCGCTGGCCCGCAGGCTGTGCGGGGTGCTGCGGGCCCGGAGCTTCGACGCCGACGAGGCCAGGGCGGTCGGCGCCGCGCTCGTCGACGCGCACTGCACCGACCCCGAGGCGCTGACCCGGACCCTGGACTGCGTGGACGCCTACCTGGTGCTCTACTGCGGCGAGGACGGCGACCCCGAGGACCTGCGGGCCCGTTCGGCCCGGCTCCAGCACGCCATGGCGGCCGGGTTCGCCGGGGCCCTGCGCGCCAGGACCCTGGCCGAGCAGGAGGCCATCGCGCAGGCCGCCCTGAAGGCGCAGGGCGTGGTCGCCGAGGCCCTGCACGCCAGCGAGGCCCGCTTCCGCGCGGTCTTCGAGGGCGCCGCCATAGGCATCGGCATCGCCGACCTGGACGGCAACGTCCTCCAGGTCAACGGGGCGCTGATGCGCATGTTCGGCATCACCGACCGCACGATGCGCGGCCGCAGGGTCCGCGAGTGGTCGCACCCCGACGACGCGCCCCAGACCTGGCGGCTCTACGACGAGCTGGTGCGCGGCGAGCGCGAGCACTACCACGTGGAGAAGGCCTTCTACCGGCCCGACGGCACCGTCCTGTGGACCAACCTCACGGTCTCCCTCCTGCGCGACGCCGACGGCACCCCGCAGTACCAGCTCGCGCTGATGGAGGACACCACCGAGCGCCGGCTGCTCAACCTCCGGCTGCGCTACGAGGCCACGCACGACGCGCTGACCGGCCTGCCCAACCGCAGCTTCTTCTTCGAACGCCTGGAGAAGGCCCTGAACGCGGGCCCCGGACAGCGCTTCGGCCTGTGCTACCTCGACCTCGACGGCTTCAAGACCGTCAACGACAGCCTCGGTCACGCGGCCGGCGACCGCCTCCTCGTGGAGGTGGCCGACCGGTTGCAGGCCTGCGCCACCGCGCCCGGCGAGATGGTCGCCCGGCTCGGCGGCGACGAGTTCGTGGCGCTGACCACCGGCCCCGACACCCCGCACGAGGTCGACGAACTCGCCGGGCGCATCATGAACGCGCTGCTCGCCCCGATCAGCGTCGACGGCCGCGAACTGACCGTGCGCGGCAGCATCGGCGTCGTCGAGGGCCCGGCGGGCGAGCGCAGCCCGGCCGAGGTGCTGCGCAGCGCCGACATCACCATGTACCGGGCCAAGTCGGCGGGCGGCAACCGCTTCGAGCTGGCCGACCCGGAGGCCGACGCCCGGGTCATCACCCGGCACGGTCTGACGACCGCGCTGCCCGCGGCCCTGGAGCGCGGCGAGTTCTTCATCGAGTACCAGCCGCTGGTCCACCTCGGCGACGGCAGCGTGCAGGGGGCCGAGGCACTGGTGCGCTGGCTGCACCCGCAGCACGGCGTCCTCGGCCCGGACCGCTTCATCCCGCTCGCCGAGCACACCGGGCTGATCGTGCCGCTGGGCCGTTGGGTGCTGGAGCAGTCCGTCCGGCAGGCCCGCGCCTGGCGGGAGCGGTACGGCGCGACGACCTCCGCCGGCCCGCTGCGCATCAACGTCAACCTCTCGCCCTGCCAGCTCACCCACCCCGGCCTGGTCCAGGACACCGTCGACATCCTGGAGCGCACGGGCGTCACCCCGGACGCGCTCTGTCTGGAGGTGACGGAGTCGGCCCTCATCGGCGCCGACGACGACCTCCTGAAGCCGCTGCGCCGGCTGGCCGAGCTGGGTGTGGACATCGCCCTGGACGACTTCGGCACCGGCTATTCCAACCTCGCCAACCTGCGCCGGCTCCCGGTGAGCGTCCTCAAGCTGGACCGCTCTTTCACCCAGAGCATGCAGCGGTTCCCGGCCGACCCCGTCGACCTCAAGATCGTCGAGGGCATCGTCGCCCTGGCCCACAGCCTCGACCTCAAGGTCACCGTCGAGGGCGTCGAGACCGGCGCCCAGGCCGAGCAACTCCGCATACTCGGCTGCGACACGGCCCAGGGCTGGTACTACGCCCGGCCGGGGCCACCGGAGCGGCTGCACGACTTGACGCTGGTGGATGCAGCAGGCCTCTAGGGGCGCGGGGCTGTTTCAATGAGCGGCTCCGCCGCGTGGGCGCGACCAGCCACGGCGAACCCGCACCCCCGGACGGCGCTGATCTGCAGCGGCGTCACCGGGGCTGTGCGCCGAAGGCGCCGCTACCGTTCCAACAACATCCGCTGCAACTCCCGCGCAGCCCGAGGCGGAGCCACATCACTGCGGTGCGCCAGCGCGATCGTGCGGTACAACCCCGGCCGAGCCAACGGAGTGACCCGCAGACCACGCCCCGACCGCGCCGCCACCATCCGGGGCACCACCGCCATCCCCAGCCCCGCCCGCACGAACCCCAGCACCGCGTCCATCTCGCCGCCCTCCACGGCGAAGTCCGGCTCGAAGCCCTCCGCACGGCACGCCGCCACCGTCAGTTCCCGCAGGTCGTAGCCGTGCCGGAACATCACGAGGCGCTCGCCCTCCAGGTCGGCGATGCGGACGGCGCGCCGCCCGCCGCCCGGCCGGGGCGCCTCCGGGGACGACACCACCACCAGGTCCTCCCGCAGCAGCTCGACCGTCGTCAGCGCCGGCGACGCGGTGGGCAGCGGAAGCACCACCAGCGCCAGGTCCAGCGCGCCCCGCGCCAGCTCCCGCACCAGGTCGTGCGAGCCGCCCTCCTCGATCATGAGCCGGATGCCGGGGTACCGGTCGTGGAAGGCGCGCAGCACGTCCGGCAGCAGCCCGGTGCACAGGCTCGGCGTGGCGCCCAGCCGCACCCGCCCGCGCCGCAGCTGCGCCAGCTCCAGCACCTCGTGCCGGGCGGTGTCCGCGTCGGCGAGGATGCGCCGGGCCAGCGGGAGCAGGGCCTCCCCGGCGTCGGTGAGCGTGATGTTGCCCCGCGCGCGCTGGAACAGATCGGCGCCCAGCTCCCGCTCCAGCGCCTTGATCTGCTGCGACAGCGAGGGCTGCGCCACGTGGACCGTCTCGGCGGCCCGGGTGAAGTGCCGGGTCTCGGCGACCGCCACGAAGTACTGGAGCTGCTGCAACTGCATGCGACCACCATACGTCCGTGATAGCCACAGCCTATGGAAACGAGGCGGACCATGTCTTGGACCGATGGCACCTCGCCCCCGTAGCGTCTTGTGACATGGCTCTGGCAACGCGGACGGACCGACGGCCGTCCATGGCGCGCACCGTGTGGGACTCGACCGTCGGCAAGAAGACAGTGATGGCGGTCAGCGGTCTCGTCATGCTGCTCTACCTGGTCGCCCACATGATCGGTAACCTGAAGATCTTCTTCGGGACGAGCGAGTTCAACGAGTACGCCCACTGGCTGCGCACGGTCGGCGAGCCGTTCATGCACTACGAGTGGACGCTGTGGCTGATCCGCGTGGTGCTGGTCGTCGCCGTCGTCGCCCACGCCGTCTCCGCGTACCAGCTCAGCCGCCGCGACATCAAGGCGCGGCCCAGCAATTACGTGCACAAGAAGAAGCGGGCCAGCTACGCGACGCGCACCATGCGCTGGGGCGGGATCATCCTCGCCCTGTTCATCGTCTGGCACATCCTCGACCTGACCACCGGCACCGTGCATCCCGGCGGCTTCGAGACGGGCAAGCCCTACCAGAACGTCGTGGACACCTTCTCCACCTGGTACGGCAACGTCATCTACATCGTCGCCGTGCTCGCCGTCGGCATGCACATCCGGCACGGCTTCTGGTCCGCCGCGCAGACCCTCGGCGCCGGCAGCCGCACCCGCGACCGCGCCCTGAAGACCGTCGCGAACGTCCTCGCGCTGCTGCTCACGGTCGGCTTCGTCGCCGTACCCGTGGGCGTCATGACCGGAGTGGTGAGCTGACATGACAACCTACGCCGACTACCCGACCGGTGAGCCGGTCGCCGACACCAAGGCCCCCGCCGGACCTGTCAACGAGCGCTGGGACACCCGCCGTTTCGAGGCCAAGCTGGTCAACCCCGCCAACCGGCGCAAGCAGACCGTCATCGTCGTCGGCACCGGTCTCGCGGGCGGTTCGGCCGGCGCGACCCTCGCCGAACAGGGCTACCGCGTCGTCCAGTTCTGCTACCAGGACTCCCCGCGCCGGGCCCACTCCATCGCCGCGCAGGGCGGCATCAACGCCGCGAAGAACTACCGCAACGACGGCGACTCGATCCACCGGCTCTTCTACGACACCGTCAAGGGCGGCGACTTCCGCTCCCGCGAGTCCAACGTGCACCGCCTCGCGCAGATCTCCGTCGAGATCATCGACCAGTGCGTGGCCCAGGGCGTGCCCTTCGCCCGCGAGTACGGCGGCCTGCTCGACACCCGCTCCTTCGGCGGCGTCCAGGTCTCCCGCACCTTCTACGCCCGGGGCCAGACGGGCCAGCAGCTGCTGCTCGGCGCCTACCAGGCGCTCAGCAGGCAGATCGCGGCCGGCAACATCGAGATGCACCCGCGCACCGAGATGCTCGACCTGATCGTCGTGGACGGCCGGGCGCGCGGCATCGTCGCCCGGGACCTGATCACCGGGAAGATCGACACGTACTTCGCGGACGCGGTGGTCCTGGCGAGCGGTGGTTACGGCAACGTCTTCTACCTCTCCACCAACGCCATGAACTCCAACGCGACCGCCGTGTGGCGGGCGCACCGGCGCGGCGCGTACTTCGCCAACCCCTGCTTCACGCAGATCCACCCGACCTGCATCCCGCGCACCGGCGACCACCAGTCCAAGCTGACGCTGATGAGTGAGTCGCTGCGCAACGACGGCCGGATCTGGGTGCCGAAGGCCAAGGGCGACGACCGGCCGCCGAACAAGATCCCCGAGGACGAGCGCGACTACTACCTGGAGCGCGTCTACCCGTCCTTCGGCAACCTGGTCCCGCGTGACATCGCCTCCCGCGCCGCGAAGAACGTCTGCGACGAGGGCAGGGGAGTGGGGCCCGGCGGGCAGGGCGTCTACCTGGACTTCGCCGACGCCATCAAGCGGATGGGACGGAAGGCGGTCGAGGCCAAGTACGGCAACCTCTTCGACATGTACCAGCGGATCACCGACGAGGATCCGTACCAGGTGCCGATGCGGATCTATCCCGCCGTGCACTACACGATGGGCGGCCTGTGGGTCGACTACGACCTCCAGACCACCGTCCCCGGCCTGTTCGCGATCGGCGAGGCCAACTTCTCCGACCACGGAGCCAACCGGCTCGGCGCCTCCGCCCTGATGCAGGGCCTGGCCGACGGCTACTTCGTCCTGCCGGCCACCATCAATGACTACCTCGCCCGCAACCCCCACAAGGACGAGGTCGACGACGGTCACCCGGTGGTGCAGGAGGTGCTGGCCGAGACCGAGGACCGGCTCAATCTGCTCCTCTCCGTCGACGGCGACCGTACCCCGGACTCCTTCCACCGCGAACTCGGCGAGCTGATGTGGGAGTTCTGCGGCATGGCCCGCACCGACTCCGGGCTGCGCAAGGCCCTGGAGCGCATCCCGCAGATCCGTGAGGAGTTCTGGCGGCGCATCAAGGTCCCGGGTACCGGCGAGGAGTTCAACCAGTCCCTGGAGAAGGCCAACCGCATCGTCGACTACCTGGAGCTCGCCGAGCTGATGTGCCTCGACGCGCTGCACCGCGCCGAGTCCTGCGGCGGCCACTTCCGCGAGGAGTCCCAGACCCCGGACGGCGAGGCGGCCCGCAAGGACGACGAGTTCGGCTACGCGGCGGCCTGGGAGTTCACCGCGACCGGCGAGGCCCCCACCCTGCACAAGGAAGACCTGGTCTTCGAGTACGTCCACCCCACTCAGCGGAGCTACGCATGAAGCTCACCCTGCGCGTCTGGCGGCAGAAGAACGCCGACGCCGAAGGCGCCATGTCCACGTACGAGGTGGACGGCATCTCGCCCGACATGTCCTTCCTGGAGATGCTCGACACCCTCAACGAGGAGCTGATCCTGGGCGGCGAGGAGCCGGTCGCCTTCGACCACGACTGCCGCGAGGGAATCTGCGGCGCCTGCTCGCTCGTCATCAACGGCGACGCCCACGGACCCGAGCGCACCACCACCTGCCAGCTGCACATGCGGTCCTTCCAGGACGGCGACACCATCGACGTCGAGCCGTGGCGGGCCGCCGCGTTCCCGGTCGTGAAGGACCTGGTCGTCGACCGCTCGGCCTTCGACCGGATCATCCAGGCCGGCGGCTACATCACCGCGCCGACCGGTGCGGCCCCCGAGGCTCACGCCGCGCCGGTGCCGAAGCCGGACGCGGACTTCGCCTTCGAGCACGCCGAGTGCATCGGCTGCGGCGCGTGCGTAGCCGCCTGCCCGAACGGCGCGGCGATGCTCTTCACGTCCGCGAAGGTCAACCACCTGAACGTGCTGCCGCAGGGTGCGCCCGAGCGGGAGACGCGGGTGCTGGACATGGTGGCGCAGATGGACGACGAGGGCTTCGGCGGCTGCACACTGGCCGGCGAATGCGCGACCGCTTGCCCGAAGGGCATCCCGCTCGTCTCCATCACCAGCATGAACAAGGAGTGGCTGCGGGCCGCACGGAAGGTGGCGAAGTAGCCCCACGGACGTTCGCCGGAAGGTGCGGACGGGCGGGGCCGGGAGAGGTGCTCATCCCGGCCCCGTCTCGCTTGCGTGCCCGGCATTCAGCAAGCGCACACCCGCTCTCCCGGCACTGGTCACGCGCAGTACAGCCGGCGTCGGAAGAACTGTGGCGGACCGCCCGCGTCCAGCGGACCCGCCCCGCGACCAGGAGAGCACCCATGACCGGCGTACTGACCGCAGACCGCCCCCCGAAGCCCGCCGCGCCCCACCGCTACACCGTCAGCCTCGCCCGGGACGAGGAGGACGTGCGGGCCGCGCAGCGGCTGCGGCACGACGTCTTCGCCGGGGAGATGGGCGCCCTGCTGGCGAGCCCGCAGCCCGGACACGACATCGACCCCTTCGACGCGTACTGCGACCACCTGCTGGTGCGCGAGGAGACGACCGGGCAGGTCGTCGGCACCTACCGGCTGCTGCCGCCCGAGCGCGCCGCCGTCGCCGGACGGCTCTACGCGGAGAGCGAGTTCGACCTCACGGCGCTGGACGCCGTCCGGCCCGGCCTGGTCGAGGTCGGCCGCTCCTGCGTGCACCCCGGCCACCGCGACGGCGCCGTCGTCGGGCTCATCTGGGCCGGCATAGCCCGCTACATGACCGAACGGGGCCACGAGTGGCTGGCGGGCTGCTGTTCCATCCCGCTCGCCGACGGCGGCGCCCTCGCCGCCGCTACCTGGGACCGGGTGCGGGCCAAGCACCTGGCGCCCGAGGAGTACCGGGTGCGGCCGCTCCTCCCCTGGGTCCCGCGCACCTCGGCGGCGCCGGCCGGCCGCACCGAGCTCCCGGCGCTGCTGCGCGGCTACCTCCGCCTCGGCGCCTGGGTCTGCGGCGAGCCCGCGCACGACGTGGACTTCGGCGTCGCCGACCTGTACGTGCTGCTGCCGATGAACCGGGTCGACCCGCGCTACCTGCGGCACTTCCTCTCGCTCGTCCCGGCCTGATGAGCGCCTGGCTGCCCACCGCGCCCTGCACCCCGGGGGCCTGCGTGGAGCCGCTCCCGGCCGGGCGGGCCCTGCCGCGTGCCGTACTGCGGCTCACGGCGGTCGCCGTGCTGCTCCTCGCCGGCGTCGCGGTCGTATGCACGCCGCTGCGCACCCGCGTCCCGGCCGTCCTGGTGCGGTGCTGGTGCCGCTGGATCGTGCGGGCGGCCGGTGTCCGGGTGCGCGTCTCGGGCGCCGCTCCGCCCGAGGGCGGGCTGCTCCTCGTCGCCAACCACGTCTCCTGGCTCGACGTCCCGCTCCTCGCCGCCGTGCGGCCCGCCCGGATGCTGGCCAAGAGCGAGGTGCGGCGCTGGCCGGTGGCGGGCCCGCTGGCCGCGCGTGCGGGCGTGCTGTTCCTGGAACGGGACCGGCTGCGGGCCCTGCCCGGCACGGTCGCCGTGATCGCGCGGGAGCTGCGCGCGGGCGCCGCGGTCGCCGTCTACCCCGAGGGCAGCACCTGGTGCGGACGCGCCCGGGGCCGTTTCCGCAGGGCCGTGTTCCAGGCCGCGCTGGACGCGGGGGTGCCGGTCCAGCCGGTCCGCATCCGCTACCTCAGCGGGGAGCGGGCGGTGGGTACGGCCGCCGCGTTCGTGGGCGAGGACACCCTGCTCGCCTCCCTGTGGCGGGTGGCGTCGGCGCGGGGGCTGACCGCCGAGGTCGAGGTGCGCCCCGTGCTCCCGCCCGGCCGCCACCACGACCGTCGCGCCCTCGCCGCGGCCGCCGAGCCGGAACACGGCCACCCCGGGAAAGCACATTCGAAAAGTATGCGCACTTTGTGACGTATGTGCCGTTTTCGTACGGCTGATGCGGACATCCGGAAGGCAGGCACTCCGGAAGGAGGGTGATGCCAGATGATCACCCGTGAAGAGATCGCCAACGTCCTGGACCATCCGGTCTACGACGGGGACGGCAACAAGATCGGCGACGCCAAGCACGTCTTCTTCGACGACATGACCGGGCGCCCCGAGTGGGTGAGCGTCAAGACGGGGATGTTCGGCTCCAGCGAGTCCTTCATACCCATCCGCGACGCCGCCGTGGTGCAGGACCACCTCGAGGTGCCCTACCTCAAGGACCAGGTCAAGGACGCACCCAATGTCGACGTCGATGCGGGCGGCCATCTGTCCGAGTCGGAGGAGCACCGGCTCTACGACTACTACGGCATCAACTGGGACAGCGTGCTCTCGGAGGCGGAGCGCACCGACGACGGCCGCTTCGCCGCCGGCCCGGGACCGGCGGGCACCGCCGGAGCGGCGGGGGCCGCGGGCGCGGCCGGCATGGCGGGTACCGCCGGCACGGCGGGCGGCATGGCCGGCCGTCAGGCGGGCATGGACCGCACCGGCATGCGCGACGACGACGCCATGACCCGCTCCGAGGAGCAGATGCACGTCGGCGTCGAACGGCGTGAGTCGGGCCGGGCCAGGCTGCGCAAGTACGTGGTCACGGAGGAGGTCCAGCAGACCGTTCCGGTGAGCCACGAGGAAGTCCGGGTGGAGCGCGAACCGATCACCGAGGCCAACCGCGGTGACGCGCTGGCCGGACCGGAGATCAGTGAGGCCGAGCACGAGGTCACGCTGCACGAGGAACGCCCCGTCGTGGAGACGGAGACGGTACCGGTGGAGCGCGTCCGGATGACCACGGAGGAGCACACCGAGGACGAGATCGTGCGCGGCCGGGTGCGCAAGGAGCGGATCGAGGCCGAGACGGAGCGCTTCGACGACGAGACGCGGCCGGGCCGCGAGTAGTCCTCCGCGCCCCTCAGCGCGGGGCGGGGCGTCGGTGACCCGGTTTCACCGGCGCCCCGCGCCGTGCAGCGCCTCGGCCAGATACCGCGCCGTGGCGCTTCCGTCAGCCCGTGCCACGTCGGCCGGCGACCCCTCGGCCACGATCCGGCCGCCCGCGTCGCCGCCGCCCGGCCCCAGGTCGATCACGTGGTCGGCGCCCGCCACCACGGCCATGTCGTGCTCGACGACGACCACCGTGTGCCCGGCGTCCACCAACCCGTGCAGCTGGCGCATCAGCACCTCGACGTCGGCCGGGTGCAGACCGGTCGTCGGCTCGTCGAGGAGGTACAGGGTGTGGCCGCGCCGCCCCCGCTGCAGTTCGCTCGCCAGCTTGATGCGCTGCGCCTCCCCGCCGGACAGCTCGGTCGCCGGCTGACCGAGCCGGAGGTAGCCGAGCCCCACGTCGAGCAGCGCGGCGAGACTGCGGGCCACCGCGGGCGTGTCCGCGAAGAACTCCGCGGCGCCCTCCACCGTCAGGTCCAGCACTTCGGCGATGTTCCGCCCCCGGTACGTCACTTCGAGCGTCTCCGGGTTGTACCGCGCCCCGCCGCAGTCCGGGCAGGGCGCGTACGTGCTGGGCAGAAACAGCAGCTCCACGCTGACGAACCCCTCGCCCTGGCAGGTCTCGCAGCGCCCGCCGGACACGTTGAAGGAGAAGCGGCCGACGCCGTAACCCCGTTCCCGCGCCTGGCCGGTGGCCGCGAAGACCTTGCGCACCACGTCGAACAGGCCCGTGTAGGTGGCCAGGTTGGAACGCGGGGTCCGTCCGATCGGCCGCTGGTCGACGGAGACCAGCCGACGCACCCCCGGCAGCTCCTCGGTGATCTCGCCGATCAGCGTCGACTTCCCCGAGCCGGACACACCCGTCACCGCGGTGAGCGCGCCCAGCGGGAACCGGGCGGTCACCTCGCGCAGGTTGTGCCGGCTGACCGGGCCGACCGTCACCGAGCCGCGCGGCGCGCGCGGCGTACGGGCGGGCGCGGGCGAGCGGTCGAAGAGGTGACGGGCCGTCGCGGACTCGCCGACACCGGCCAGCCCGTCCACCGGACCGCTGTACAGCACCCGCCCGCCGTGCTCGCCCGCCCGGGGGCCGACGTCCACGATCCAGTCGGCGCCGCGCATCACGCCGAGGTGGTGCTCCACCACGAACACCGAGTTGCCCGTCGTCTTCAGCCGCTCCAGCACCGTCAGCAGTGCCTCGGTGTCCGCCGGGTGCAGCCCCGCCGACGGCTCGTCCAGGACGTAGACGACCCCGAACAGCCCCGACCGCAGCTGCGTCGCCAGCCGCAGCCGCTGCAGCTCGCCCGCCGACAGCGTGGGCGTCGCGCGGTCCAGGCTCAGGTAGCCGAGGCCCAGTTCGACGACGGGCGCGATACGCGAGGCGAGGTCACCGGTGAGCACGCGGGCCGTCTCGCCGTCCGTGGGCAGCGCCACGGCGAGTTCCGTGAGCGGCAGCGCGGCCAGCTCGGCGATGGTGTGCCCGCCCACGGTCACCGCCAGGGCCTCGGGCCGCAGCCGCCCGCCGCCGCAGACGGGACAGGGCGCACTGGTGAGGAAGCGTTCCGCCTTCGCCCGCAAGGTGGCGCTCTTCGTGTCCGAGAAGGTCTTCATCACGTACCGCCGGGCGCTCATGTACGTGCCCTGGTACGGCCGCTGGATGCGGCCGGCGTCCCGTACCGGGTGCACGGTGACCACCGGCTGCTCGTCCGTGAACAGGATCCACTCCCGCTGCTCGGCGGGCAGCTCGCGCCAGGGCCGGTCCACGTCGTGGCCGAGCGCGTCGAGGACGTCCCGCAGGTTCTTGCCCTGCCAGGCGCCGGGCCACGCGGCGATCGCGCCGTCCCGGATCGACAGCGAGGGGTCCGGGACCAGCAGCTCCTCCGTCGTACGGTGCACCCGCCCGAGGCCGTGGCACTGCGGGCACGCCCCGGCCGCCGTGTTCGGCGAAAAGGCGTCCGAGTCGAGCCGCGGCGCGCCCGGCGGATAGTCGCCGGCGCGGGAGAACAGCATCCGCAGGGAGTTGGAGAGGTTGGTGACCGTGCCGACCGAGGAACGGGACGTCGGCCCCGTACGGCGCTGCTGGAGCGACACGGCGGGCGGGAGCCCGGTGATCTCGCCGACCTTCGGGGCGCCGACCTGGTGGATCAGTCGGCGGGCGTACGGCGCGACCGACTCGAAGTAGCGCCGCTGCGCCTCCGCGTACACCGTCCCGAAGGCCAGCGACGACTTCCCCGACCCCGAGACCCCGGTGAACACGGCCACCACGTCCCGGGGGACGTCCACGTCCACGCCCTTGAGGTTGTGCTCACGGGCGCCGCGCACCCGGACGTACGGGTCGTGGGGGCTGTGCATCGTGGGGAACTCCGTACGGTCTTCGGCCCGGTCGCTTCCGGGGAGGGGGACAAACCCTGCGATTCTACGCCGCGGCGGTGACCGCTCCCCTGCCGGTGACGCGGGCGAGCCGCCGGTAGGAGTCCAGCAGGGCCTCGCGGTCGTACGTGCTCGTGGTGACCAGCACCTCCTGCGCGCCCGTGTCCTCGACCAGCGACTCCAGCTCCTCGGCGACCTGCTCCTCGGTGCCGGCGAGGTGCCCGGAGAGACCTGACTCGTACAGGTCGCGCTCCTTGGCGGTCATCGTCCGGGCCGCGGCCTCCTCGGCCGGGGGCAGGGGCGGGAAGGACCCGCGAGTGCGGGCCTGCGCCATGGACCAGGCCTCCGGGACCAGCAGCCGCCGGGCCGCCTCGGGGCTGCCGGCCACGGCGATCGTGCCGGACACGACGACGTACGGCTCACTGCCCCACTCGGAGGGACGGAACCCGGCGCGGTAGCGGTCGATGCCGCGCAGCATCCGGTCGCGGTCGCGCAGGTCGCCGATGACCATCGGCAGCCCGGCCCGGGCGGCGACGGCCGCGCCCTCGCCCATGGCCAGCACGAACGGCGGCACCGTCAGTCCCTCCGCCGGACGGGCGTGCACCCCGGTCGGGGACGTGCCCCGGAACCAGCCCAGCAGCTCGGCCAGTTGCGCGTCGAAGTCGTCCGCGTCGTCCTTGTCCCGGCCCAGCGCCCTGCGTACGCCGTCGGTGAAGCCCACCGAGCGGCCCAGCCCCATGTCGATCCGCCCGGGGAACAGCGACTCCAGCACGCCGAACTGCTCGGCGACGACCAGGGGCCGGTGGTTGGGCAGCATCACGCCGCCGGTGCCGACCCGGATGCGGCGCGTGGCACCGGCGACGGCGGCGGTCAGCACGGTCGGCGCCGAGCCCGCCACGCCGGGCACGCCGTGGTGCTCCGCCACCCAGAACCGGTGGTAGCCCAGCCGCTCCACCTCCCGCGCCAGCGCCACGGTGTCGCGCAGCGCCTCGGCGGCGGTGTGCCCCTCGCGGATGCGGGAGCGGTCGAGTACGGAGAAACGGGTGGACGCGATCACTGAGCTCACACCGGGTTCAACGCTCAGGCGGCGCCAGGATTCCCGGCAGCGCGTTCTAGGGTGGGCGGGTGACCGACAGCGAGAAGCCCCCGGTGGCCGTGTTCGACCTGGACAACACCCTCGCCGACACCGCGCACCGCCAGCGGTTCCTGGAGCGCCGGCCCCGCGACTGGGACGCCTTCTTCGCCGCCGCGCCGCACGACGCGCCGCTCGCGGAGGGCATCGCGCTGGTGCGGGAGAGCGCCGAGGAGTGCGAGATCGTCTATCTGACCGGGCGCCCCGAGCGCTGCCGGCGCGACACGCTCGACTGGCTGGCCGCGCACGGCCTGCCCGAGGGGCCCGTGCACATGCGGGGCAACGCCGACCGGCGGCCCGCCCGGCGCACCAAGCTGGAGATCCTCCGGCGACTCGCCCGGACCCGCGACGTCAGGGTCCTGGTGGACGACGACGAACTGGTCTGCGACGACGCCGAACGGGCCGGGTTCACCGTCGTCCGGGCCCGCTGGGCGGCGCGGTCGGCCGAACTGCGGGTGGCGCAGGAGCGCGAGGGCCGCACCTGACCGTCAGGGCTCCCGGCCCGCTCAGTCCGTCTCCTCCAGGCGGAAGCCGAGCTTCAGGCCGACCTGCCAGTGCGCGACCTGCCCTTCCTCGATCTGGCCGCGCACCTGGGTCACCTCGAACCAGTCCAGGTTGCGCACGGTCTGCGAGGCACGGGCGATGCCGTTGCGGACGGCCTGGTCGACGCCGTCGGGCGAGGTGCCGACGATCTCGGTGACCCGGTAGGTGTGGTTCGACATGCGGGTGCTCCCTTCCGCGGGCGGCGGTGTGCCGTGTCACTCCACCGTGCCCCAAGCCGGGACGTGGCGCGAGGCGTCGGGACCCCGGCGGAGCAACCGACCGTCACCCCTTGACCTCGGCATTGGTCCATACCAACATGGCAGCCACCCGTTCGAGCTCCGGGCTCGTCCCCCACGTCGGGTCTCCCTTCGCATGCGCAGGACTTCCCCGTCCGCGCCCGCACCCTGTTCGTCAGACAGAAGGACCCTCCGTGAGACGTCGCCTCCTCGCCCTTGTTTGCGTGTCCGCCTCCCTGCTCAGCGGCTGCGGCCTGATGTCACAGGACGGCCAGGGCGAGCGACGTACGGTGACCGTCTGGCTGATGAAGGGCAGCGCCTCCGACGACTTCCTCAAGCGGTTCACCGAGGGGTTCGAGCGCGAACACCCCGACCTGGACCTCGACGTGAAGACGCAGGAGTGGACCGGGATCGGCGACAAGGTGCAGACGGCCCTGAAGGCCGACGGCACCGACGGGCCCGACGTCATCGAGGTGGGCAACACCCAGGTCCCGCAGTACGCGGAGGGCGGCCGGCTCCAGGACCTGACGCTGGAGTCGATGCGGGACTGGGGCCTCGAGGACTGGCTGCCGGGCCTCGCCGAACCGGGGCAGTGGATGTCCCAGCAGTACGGCATCCCCTGGTACGCCGCCAACCGCGTGGTCGTCTACCGCAAGGACCTGTTCGAACAGGCCGGCATCAGCGAGCCGCCCCCCACCCGCGAGGAGTGGCTCACCGCCACCGAGAAGCTCGACTCCGGCGGCCACCAGGGCATCTACCTGGCCGGGCAGGACTGGTACACGCTCTCCGGCTTCATCTGGGACGAGGGCGGCGAACTGGCCGTGGAGGAGGGCGGGACCTGGCGGGGCGCCCTGGACTCCGAGGCCGCCCTGCGCGGCATGGACTTCTACCGCGAGCTGCAGGCCCTGGGCGACGGCCCGGTCGACGCCGACGAGGAACACCCGCCGCAGGCCGGTGTGTTCGCCAAGGGGGACGTCGCGCAGATCGTCGCCGTGCCGGCGGTCGCCCAGAGCATTCTGCGGGACAACCCCGACCTCAAGGGCAAGCTGGGCTTCTTCCCTGTGCCCGGCAAGACCGCCGACAAGCCCGGCGCCGTCTTCACCGGCGGCTCCGACCTCGTCGTACCGAAGAACACCGACCAGCACGAGGGCGCCCTCGCCGTCGTCGAGGCGCTGGTCGGCACCAAGTGGAACACCGACCTGGCCCGCACCATGCACTACGTCCCGAACAAGAAGTCCCTCGCCGACGCCGTCGCGGGCGAGGAAGCGGTCGCCGCCATGGCGGCCGGTGCCGCACAGGGCCGGGCGACCCCCGGCACCCCCCGGTGGGGCGCGGTGGAGGCGGACAACCCGATCAAGGAGTACATGACGAAGGTGCTCACCGGGGGCGACGCGGAGTCGGAGGCCCGCAAGGCCTCCGACCGCATCACCGAACTCCTGGACCTGGACGCGCGCTGACCCGCGCGGCCCGGGCCGGGGCGCCCCGGATCAGCGCACCACGCTCAGCGACAGCGCGAACCGGTCCTCGCCGTCCGTCCACCAGTGGGCCAGCTCCAGCCCGGCCCCCGCCAGTTCGGCGCGCACACCGTCCCGCCGGAACTTCGCGGACACCTCGGTGCGCAGTTCCTCCCCGGCCGCGAAGTCCACGGCCAGGTCGAGCGCCTGCACCTTGACCGTCTGCGCGGTGCGCGAGCGCAGCCGCATCTCGATCCACTCCCGTTCGGCGTTCCACAGCGCCACGTGCTCGAAGGCGGCGGGCTCGAAGTCGGCCGCCAGCTCCCGGTTGATCACGGACAGCACGTTCTTGTTGAACGCGGCCGTCACCCCGGCCGCGTCGTCGTACGCCCGCACCAGCACCCGCTCGTCCTTCACCAGGTCCGTGCCCAGCAGCAGGGCGTCGCCGGGGGAGAGCAGGTCCCGCACGGCGGTCAGGAACGCGGCGCGCTCCTCGGGCAGCAGGTTGCCGATCGTGCCGCCGAGGAACGCCACCAGCCGGGGGCCCGGCGTTTCGGGCAGGGTCAGCCCCGAGGTGAAGTCGGCGATCAGCGCGTGCACCTGGAGGTCCGGCCGCTCGGCGACGAGCGCCTGCCCGGCCTGGGTGAGGGCGCTCTCGCTGACGTCGACCGGCACATAGCCGCGCAGCCCGGTCCGTTCCGTCAGCGCGTCGAGCAGGACGCGTGTCTTCTCCGACGAGCCGGAACCCAGCTCCACCAGGGTGCGGGCGCCGGTCGCCGCGGCGATCTCGCCGGCCCGGTCGACGAGGATCTCCCGCTCGGCGCGGGTCGGGTAGTACTCGGGCAGCGCGGTGATCTCCTCGAACAGCTCGCTGCCGCGCGCGTCGTAGAACCACTTCGGCGGCAGCCACTTCGGTGCGCTCGTCAGCCCCGCCAGGACGTCGTCGCGCAGGGCGGCGTCCGTGGCGTCCTCGGGCAGCGTGCGGGTGAGACGGAACTGGCTCACGTGCGGGGCTCCTTAGGGGAGACGAAAGCGTCTGCGAGGGCGGCGCCGCCCGGGTCCTTCAGCGGAGTGAGCAGCACGTCCGTGCCGCTCGCCGCGAGCAGCGTGCGGTCGGGGACCTCCTGCCAGTGCGGATCGTCGTCGTACGGCTCGGAGGCGACGACCGTGCCGCCGCCGGGCGGGGCCAGGTACCACAGGGTGTCGCCCCAGGTGGTGGCCGTGACGGTGGCGCCGTCGGTCAGCAGCAGGTTGAGCCGGGAGGCCGGGGCCGCGTCGGCGACCTCCGTCACCGTCTCAGCAAGGGCCCGGCCCGCGTCGTCGCCGGCGCGCAGCCGGGCCAGCACCAGCGCCCACACGAGCGCCGAGTCGTTGCGGGCCTCCAGCGCCAGCAGGTCCTCGGATGGCAGCGTCGCGGCCACCTCGGCCAGCGAGCCGGGCCAGCCCGCCACGGCGCCGTTGTGGCTGAACAGCCAGGTCCCGGCGGCGAACGGGGCGGCGGCGGCCTCCGCGTCGGCCCCGGAGAGCGTCGCGTCCCGCACGGCGGCCAGCAGCGCGCCGGTGCGCACCACCCGGGCCAGGTCGGCGAAGGACTGGTCCGCCCAGATCGGCCCGGCGCGGCGGTAGCGCGCCGGCACCGGGTCGCCCTCGGCGTACCAGCCGATGCCGAAACCGTCGGCGTTGACCGTGCCGTACCGCTGGTGACGGGGCGCCCAGGACTGGCGGTACAGCCCGTGCGGCGGCGCCACCACGAGCCGGCCGATCGGTTCTTCCGGGCCTACATAGGCCAGGTGCCGGCACATCAGGAGCCCTCCGCCGACCGGGCGGTGCGGAAGCCGGAGAAGATCTGCCGCCGGATCGGGTAGTCCCAGTTGCGGAAGGTGCCCCGGCAGGCGACCGCGTCCACCGCGAACGAGCCGCCGCGCAGCACCTTGTAGTCGGGCCCGAAGAACACCTCCGAGTACTCCTTGTACGGGAACGCCCGGAAGCCCGGGTACGGGGCGAAGTCGCTCGACGTCCACTCCCAGACGTCGCCGATCAACTGCCGTACGCCGAGCGGCGACTCACCGGCCGGATAGCTGCCGGCGGGCGCCGGACGCAGGTGCCGCTGGCCGAGGTTGGCGTGTTCCGGGCCTGGGTCGGTGTCGCCCCACGGGTAGCGCATCGCGCGGTCGCCCGCCGGGTCGTGCCGGGCGGCCTTCTCCCACTCGGCCTCGGTGGGCAGCCGCCGCCCGGCCCAGCGGGCGTAGGCGTCGGCCTCGTACCAGCACACGTGCACCACCGGCTCGTCGGCCGGCACCACCTCGGTGACGCCGAAGCGCCGCCGCAGCCACTGCCCGCCGTCCCGCCGCCAGAACAGCGGGGCGGTGACGGAGTGGCGGCGGATGTGGTCCCAGCCCTGAGGGGCCCACCAGCGCGGGTCGTCGTAACCGCCGTCGTCGATGAACGCCTGGTACGCCCCGTTGGTCACCGGCGTGGTGTCGAGGTGGAAGGGCGCCACCTCGCGCCGGTGCGCGGGGCGTTCGTTGTCCAGCGCCCACGGCTCGGTCGACGTGCCCATCACGAACGGGCCGCCGGGCACCAGGACCTCCGCGGGGCCGGCGAACAGCGGCACCGGGTCCGGGTCCGGCGCGGTCAGGGCCTGCGGGCCCTTGCGGAGCTGGTGCGTGATGAGCATGGTCTCGTCGTGCTGCTGCTCGTGCTGGGCGATCATCCCGAAGGCGAAGCCGGCCTCCGTCAGCCGCGTCCCGTGGAACGCGGTGCCCTCCAGCACGTCCAGCGCCCGTCCGCGCACGTCGGCCGCGTACCGGCGGGCCTCCTCGGGGGAGAGCAGCGGCAGCTTGGGCCGCTCGGCGCGCGGATGCTCGAAGGCGTCGTACAGGCTGTCTATCTCGGGGCGTATCGCCTCGTGGCCGGCGACGGCGCGCAGCAGCCACTGCTCCTCCTGGTTGCCGATGTGCGCCAGGTCCCACACCAGCGGGGACATCAGCGGTGACACCTGCCCGGTCAGGTCGGGGCCCTCCACGCAGCTGGTCAGCAGCGTGGTGCGGTCGCGGGCGGTGACCAGCGTGGCCAGGGCCCGCTCGCGCAGGGTCTCGGCGTCGACGGGAGGTACGGCGGTGGTGTCGGTGGCGGTGTCCATGGCGGGGTCGGTCATGGGCGGGTCTCCCTCCCGTGCGGGCCACGGCTCGCGCCGTCCGGCATCTCCAGCAGGTCGTCGGCGGGGCAGCGGCCCCTGAGGACGTAGCGCTCCAGGTACCCGGCGACGGCGTCCGTGATCTCGGGCGTGGCACCGGTGCGGGGCAGGGCGTCGAGCGCTGCGGTGAAGCACGTGACGGCGGCCTCGCGCAGCTCCGGATCGGTGAGGGCGTGCCGGGCCGCGTCCTCGTACAGCGGGTTGTGCGGGGCGCGCAGGCCGAGCGTGCGCTCGGCGAGGGGCTTCACCGCCCGGTAGGCGGTCTCGGTGGCCTCCGGGTCGTCGAACAGCGCCGCCGTCACGGCGAGCGGCACGATCCAGCCGTCGTCCCCGGGCTGCGCGTCGATCATGCGCAGTTCCAGATGGCCGCGCGGTCTGACCGGCGGGAACAGCGTGGTGAGGTGGTAGTCCAGATCCTCCCGCGTCGGCGCTCTGGGCGTCTGGTTCCGGGTCCACTCCCGGAAGGTCATCCCCTCCGGCACGTCCCAGGGCCCGCCGTCCCGGCGCACGCACATCACCGGTGCGTCCAGGACGTGCCGGGTCCAGGCGCCGCGGGGATCGGAGTCCAGCGCGGGGCCGCCGGCCCGGCCGGTGCCGATCTGGGTCCAGCGCAGCTGACGGGTGGACCGCCAGCCGGTGGGCCGGTCGCCGGCCAGCGGGGAGTTCGCGAACGCGGCCAGCAGGACCGCGCCCAGGTGGTGGGCCAGCCACCACCGGCGCACGTGCCCGAGCGGGCCCGGCTCCTCGTGCCCGGCGTCCAGGCACACCTGCACGGAGGCGGAGGTGCACATCATGAAACGCCCGGCGGGGCCGGTGCGGTCGAGACAGGCCTCCATGGCGTCGTAGCGCGGCTGCCGCAGAAAGCGGCGGGGCGCCTGCCAGGGATCGTGGCCGAGGCCGACGAGGGCGAGACCGTCCTCGCGCAGGACCGCGCGGACGGCGTCGAGGTCGGCGGAGACGGCGCCGACGCACTCCGTCAGGGAGGCGGCGGGCAGCGAGCTGAGCTCCAACTGGCCGCCCGGTTCGACGGTCAGCGCGGATCTGAGGGGCACGGTCCGCAGGGCGGCGTAGACCGCCTGGAGCCGTTCGGGTGCCACGGGGAGCCGTGGCGCGTGCGTGTCGTGGACCAGCCACTCCACCTCGACGCCCAGGCGACGGGGCGGGCCGGTCTTGAAGCAGATGCCGTGGACCAGCGCCTCGACCTCCGCCTCGGTGACAGTGGTGCGTGGCCGGATACAGCCACCTACCGCTTCGGACATGTCGGGATCCTCCTGAGATTCCACCATGTCGCCGACCCGTTCACGGTGGGCCGGGTCGGCACACTCGTCCCACCCAAGACCCTCGTACGGCTCCGCACAAGGGTGCACAGCGGGACATTCCGGCTCGGGAATCTCCGCGACCCGTCCGTTTCCGGGGGCTTTCCCCGGCGTTCCCCGGCCGGGAAACTCCGTTGCACCGCAGCACCAGCATCACCCAGGATCACCACATGAGCACGACGGGGGAGACCGCGCCGCGCGCGGTCATGGCGTCCACGGGGGTGTCGCCATGAGCGCGCGCCTGCGGGGCATCGCACAGCGGACCGAGCAGATCGTGACGGCGGGGTACTACCGCACGCCCGGCGGACGCGAGGTGTCCGTCGCGGCAGCGGTCGCCGCCGCACGCGAGGGCACCCGGACGCACGGACCGGAGCCGGTGGAGCCGGCCGTCTGGACCCCGGCACGGACGGCCCTCGAAGTGACCGGCGAGAGCAGCCTGGAGGCCGCCCGCCGGCTCGGCGGCGAGGTAGCCGTGCTGAACTTCGCCTCCGCCCGCAATCCCGGCGGCGGCTACCTCAACGGCGCCCAGGCCCAGGAGGAGGCCCTGTGCCGGGCCTCCGCGCTGTACACCTGCCTGCTGCGGGCCCGCGGGTTCTACGACCACCACCGCGCCCACCGCGACCCGTTCTACACCGACCGCGTCATCCACTCACCGGCCGTCCCCGTCTTCCGCGACGACCGCGGCGGCCTGCTCGACGAGCCGTACACGGCGGGCTTCCTCACCTCCGCCGCGCCGAACGCGGGCGTGGTGCTGCGTACGGCCCCCGAGCGCGCCGCCGAACTGCCCGCCGCGCTGGCCGCGCGTGCCGAGCGGGTGCTGGAGACGGCCGCGGCCCACGGGTACCGGCGGCTCGTGCTCGGGGCCTGGGGCTGCGGCGTGTTCCGCAACGACCCCGCGCAGGTCGCGGGCGCCTTCCGGACGCTGCTGGGGCCCGGCGGACGCTTCTCGGCGGCCTTCGAGCGGGTGACGTTCGGCATCCTAGACCGCACGCCGGGCGGCACGGTCCGACAGGCGTTCGCGCGGGCCTTCCCCGAGGGCGCGGCCCGCCCCGGTCAGCTCCAGCCGTAGCGCTCCCGCAGCCGCCTCCGAACGAGGTCGAACCGCATCCGGTCCAGGGCGCACGCCTCGCGGCGCATCCCCGCGTCGTACAGCCGCAGCACCCGGTCCACGTCGACCCAGGAGTCCCGCCCGGAACGGTCCCACGGCCCGCTCCCGATCGGCACCCACTCCCGGTCCCCGTCATGCCGCTTGCTGGACAACTGCACCGCCAACAGCGTGCCGGCCGCCTCCCGGGCGACGACGAGCACCGGCCGGTCCTTGCCACGCCCGTCATTCTCCTCGTAGGGCACCCAGGTCCAGACGATCTCGCCGGGGTCGGGGTCGCCGTCGTGCGCGGGGGAGTACTCGGTCCGCACCGGGCCCACGTCCCGGGGATCGGCCTCGGTGGTGGCGAAGGGGCCGTGACGGCCGGGAACGGCGTCGTCCGTGTCGTCGATGAAGGAACTCACGGCCGTACCGTACGGGACGCCGGCGGCAGGCCCCGGCGGATGCGCGGGCGTTCGGTTCCGCGCAGTCGCCGTCGCCGCACGCGCGGGGCGTACGGACCGGCGCCGCCGCCGACCGGGTGGCAGGCTGATCACCGGGTGCCGTACCGCCGCGGCCCGCCACCGACCGTACGAGCACAGAAAGCCGACGTCATGACCGAGCAGCTCACCGTGAGCGTCCTGGGCACCGGCATCATGGGTGCCGCGATGGCCCGCAACCTCGTCCGCGCCGGACACTCCGTCCGCGTCTGGAACCGCAGCCGGGACAAGGCCGAGCCGCTGGCCGCCGACGGGGCGCACGTCGCCGACGGACCCGACGAGGCGGTGCGGGGCGCCGACGTCGTCCTCACCATGCTGTACGACGGTCCGGCCGCCCTCGACGTCATGCGGCGGGCCGCACCCGGCCTGCGTCCCGGTACCGCGTGGGTCCAGTCGACCACCGCCGGCGTCGACGCGGTCGCCGACCTGGCCGCCTTCGCGCACGAGCACGGCCTGGTCTTCTTCGACGCGCCCGTGCTGGGCACCCGGCAGCCAGCCGAGGCCGGGCAACTGCTCGTGCTGGCCGCCGGACCGGCCGAGGCGCGCGGCGCCGTCGAGCCCGTGTTCGACGCCGTCGGCTCCCGCACGGTGTGGACCGGCGAGGACGCCGCGGCCGGCAGCGCCACCCGGCTGAAACTGGTGGCCAACAGCTGGGTGCTCGCCGCCACCAACGCGGCCGGCGAGGTCCTGGCGCTCGCCAAGGCGCTGGGAGTGGACCCGGACGCCTTCTTCGACGCCATCGCCGGCGGCCCGCTCGACATGGGCTACCTGCGTGCCAAGGCGGGGATGATCCGGGACGGCGCGCTGACACCGGCCCAGTTCGCGGTCACCACCGCCGCGAAGGACGCCCGGCTCATCGTCGAGGCCGGCGAGGCGAACGGCGTCCGTCTGGACCTGGCCGCCGCCGGTGCCGAGCGGTTCGCGCGCGCCGCGGCGCAGGGGCACGGCGACGAGGACATGGCGGCGGCCTACTTCGCCAGTTTCGAGGAGAAGGCGTCCGACCGACCGCGCCCGGGGTACCGGTGAGGGAGCGCGAGAAGCCGGACGCCGACGTAGCCTCGGCACAGACCAGGACCCAAGGAGCCACCATGTCCAAGCCCCCGCTGCCGCCCGAGGCCGTCGCACTGCTGCGCCGCCCCAACCCGTGCGTCATGGCCACCGTCCGCTCGGACGGCGCCCCCGTCTCCACGGCCACCTGGTACCTGTGGGAGGACGACGGCCGGGTCCTGATCAACTTCGACGCCGGCCGGGTACGCCTGAAGCACGTGCGCCGCGACCCGCGGGTGACCCTCACCGTCCTCGCGGGCGACGACTGGTACACACACGTCACCCTCATCGGCCGCGTCACCGACATCCGCGACGACGAGGACTTCTCCGGCATCGACCGACTCTCCCGGCAGTACACGGGCAACCCCTACCCGGACCGCGTCCGGCCCCGGGTCAGCGCCTGGATCGAGGTCGAGCGCTGGCACGGCTGGGGCGCCATGAAGGACAGCGACCAGGCGTCCCCCTGAGCGACGACCGCGAACTTCCGTATCCCGGAGGCCGTCGCCGGACGGGTTCTAGTCCTTCCGCCCGGTGACGGCCACCGTGACGCCGAGGCCGATCATCGCCAGGCCGCCCGCGCCGCCGACCGCGGACAGCCGGCGCGGTGACCGCGCGAACCAGTCGCGCGCCGTGGCCGCGAGCAGGCCCCACACGCTGTCGCAGGCCAGCGCGATGGCGTTGAAGACCAGGCCGAGCAGCAGCATCTGCCCGGCGACGCCGCCCCGGTCCCGGTCGGCGAACTGCGGCAGCACGGCGGCGAAGAAGACGATGGTCTTGGGGTTGGTCACCCCGACGGCGAAGCCCTCCCAGAAGGTGCGCCGCCGGTCCCCGCCGGTCCCGGCGTCACCGGCGAACGCGGCCCGCAGGGACCGGCGTTCGCGCCACGCCCTGACTCCGAGGTGCACCAGGTAGGCGGCGCCCGCCAGCTTCAGCACCGTGAAGACGACGGCCGACCGCTCCACGACCGACCCGACGCCCAGGGCGACCGCGACGACCAGGACGTAGGCGCCGAGCGTGTTCCCGGCCACCGTGGTGAGCGCGGCGCGGCGGCCGCGCGCGAGCGCCCTGCCGACCACGAACAGCACGCTGGGGCCGGGGACCACGACGATCAGCAACGACAGCGCCGCGAAGGCGAGAAGACGGTCGGCGGACACCATGGCGTCATGCAAGCACGGCGCCCGCGCGGCGTACCACGGGATTTCGCCGGGCGTCGACACCCGTCCGGCCCTCGTCTAAGATCCACGGCGCGGCATCGCGTGCCGGTCACCGTCCGGGTGAGGCATGGAGGCGCCGCGGAGATGCCCGTGGAGGCATTGCCCGTGTCAGTCGAGTTCAACCACACCATCGTTCTCTCCCGCAGCCGGGAGGAGTCCGCCCACTTCCTCGCCACCGTCCTGGGGCTGGAGGTCGGCGAGCCCGCCGGAATGTTCCTGCCGGTGACGACCGCGAACGGCGTCACCCTCGATTTCGCCACCGTCGACATCGACATCCCCGTGCAGCACTACGCGTTCCTCGTCTCCGAGGACGAGTTCGACGCGATCCTCGCCCGTCTCGTCGCGGACGGCGTCCCCATCCAGGCCGACCCGCACGGCCGGCACCCGCGCCGCATCAACCGCAACGACGGCGGCCGGGGCGTGTACTTCAGCGACCCGTCCGGGCACGGCATGGAAGCCTTCACCCGCCCCTACGGAAGCGACCCGTCCTCGCCGCTCAACGGCGTCACGGAGGACGTCCCGGGCGCTCGCTGAGCGCGGTCGCCGGCGGACCGTTGTCAGACCCCCTCCCCATACTGGTGGCCTCGAGTGAGCCGGACGTGAGGAGGGGGTTGCCGTGCGCACGGTCTACAGCGGTGAACTGGACGTCAGCTACGGGCAGTTCTACGTGGACAGCCGACGGGACGACGACGGACCGGCACCGTGGGCGGCCTGCGCCGGGCAGAGCAACGGACTGTGCGGCGCGGCCGTCCCCGGCCACCTCTTCCTCGTCACGGGCCTGCACACCGGCCGGGTCGGTCTGACCGTCGAGGTGCACGGGACGGCCCCGCCGCTCGACGACGCCTGGGAGGAGGCGGTGGAGGCGTCCTTCCGGCCGGCCGGCGCCCCGGTGGCCGTCCTGCCGTGGGGAGACGGTCCGCTGTGCACGCTGGACCTGCACCCGACCGACCACCGGGTGCGCTATTGCGGGCGCGGCATGGACCGGGGGCGGGAGGAGGAGCTGGCCGTGCTGGAGGGCGGCGCGCCGGTGGACCACTATCTGCTGCAGTTCTGGCCCGCCCCGCCCGCCCCGGACGTCGTCGTCCGGCAGACCTCCGGCAGCGCCGCGTACTGGCACCGGCACGCCCGCAGTCTCCCGGCGGCCGGGAAGGAGACCGTGCCGGGGGACCCGGAAACCCTCTCCTGGGGCGGCCGGCTGCCCAGCCGGCGCGTACGGGAGGCCGGCGGCGACGCACGCGGACTGGTCCCGCTCGACCGAGAACTGATCGACGCCGTCGACGCCGTGTGCCCGAAGACGCAGCGGTGCCTCGCGCGCTGGGCCGCCCACCGCGCCCTCACCGAGGCGGGGCTCGACGGCATCGACTGGATCACGCCCGCGCTGGCCGCACTGGACCGCGGTGAGCCCCTGCCCGACCCGTTCGACGACCCGGAGCGGGCCTGGGGGCGCTTCTTCGCCGACGCCCGCACCCGGCGCACCGCCGCCGCCCCGCCGGACGGGTGCGGCAACCCGCTGCGGCGGACCACGGCCCTGCCCGCCCTCCTCGCCGCGGCCGAACCGGACCCGCTGCGCGCCGCACTCGGCGCCCTCTTCGCCGCCGCGGTCACCCACGGCCCCGGGTACCCGGCGCTCTTCGCCGAGGCCCGCCGCCGCTTCCCGGCCCTCGTCCGGGACACACCAGCAGCAGGGGAGTCGCCAGCAGGAGGACTCCCGCCAGCGCGATCGCCGTACGAGGACTCGTGAGGCCGGCCAGCAGGCCCCACAGCGCGGTCAGCGCCGCGGTCGCCAGCTTGGTGCTCACCGTCCAGGCGGTCAGCGTGCGGGCGACCCGGCCCGCCGGCGTCAGGCCGAGACGACGCGTGGCGGACACCGGGTTGAACACGCCCGCACTGGCGATCAGACCGAACTCGACGGCCATCACGAGGACGAGTCCGCCGGTGCCGGGACCGACGAACGCCAGGCCCACCGACCAGCACACGCGGAGCACTCCGCTGCCGACCAGCACCCGGTGCTCCCCGAAGCGCGCCACGAGCGGGCCGGCCAGCCGCGAGCCGATCAGCCCGCCGGCGCACGGCACCGCGAAGGCCAGGCCGTACTGCCAGGGCGCGAAGCCCAGATCGCCCAGCATGAGGACGGCGAGCAGCGGCGCCGTGGCCATGATCAGGCCGTTGACCAGCAGCGTGTTGAGGAACAGCGGGCGCAGCCCCGGCGAGGTGAGGATGTACCGCCAGCCGGCAGCCAGGTCACCCGCCCGCGGCCGGACCGGGACCGCGCGGAGGGGGCGCGGCTCGCCGCCGCCGACGGCGCGGACGCCCAGCGCCGACAGCAGATGGCTCACCGCGTCGACCGTCACCGTGACCACCGGGCCGAAGAGCCCGATCGCCGCGCCGCCGGCCGGGGGTCCGAGCATCGTCGCGGTCCAGGTCGTCGCCTCGAACCGGCCATTCGCCCGCAGCAGGTCATCCGGCGGTACCAGCGCCTTGAGACAGGAGCCGGCGGCGGCCCGGAACGTGATGTCGGCCGCGGCCATGACGATCGACACCACCAGCAGCTGGGCGAAGGAGAGCCGGCCGCACGCGTACGCGACGGGCACGCTCAACAGCACCGCGCACCGGACCAGATCCATCGCGACCATCACCGGCCGCTTGCGCCGGAACTCCACCCACGGCCCCAGCGGCACCGCCACCACCGCGCCCACCGCGAGCCCGGCCGCCGCGAGCGCCGCCACCTGCTGCGGCCCGGCGCCCAGCACCACGACCGCGATCAGCGGGAAGGCGTCGAAGGCCAGCCGGGTGCCGAACGTGCTGACCGCGTACGCCGCCCACAGCCACCGAAACGGCCGCCCCAGCGACCTGCTGCCACTCACCACGTCCGACACCGACACGCCCGACATCCAAGCGAGCGCGGCACTCGCGAATCAAACAACGGGCCGGGCGCCCCGTACAACCCGCGGTTGTACGACAGCCCCCCGCCGCTACCGCACCAGCAGCTTCCGCAGCGCCCCGGCGACCTCGCCCGGTGCCTCCTCCGCCATGAAGTGGCCGCAGCCGACGGTCTCGTGGCTCAGGTCCGGGGCCCAGGCCCGCCACAGCGCGGCGGCGTCGTAGCCGAGGGCCGCGCCCCAGTCCTGCTGGAGGACGGTCACCGGCATCCGCAGCCGGTTCCCGCTCTCGCGGTCGGCCCGGTCGTGGGCGACGTCGATGCCGGCCGAGGCCCGGTAGTCGGCCACGATGGACGGCACCGCCGCACGGGACGCCTCCAGGTAGGCGGCGCGTACGTCGGCGGGCAGCGCGTCCGGATCGCGGGTCCAGACGTCGAGGAAGTGGCCGAAGAACGCGTCGGGCGCGGCGCCGATCAACTGCTCCGGCAGCCCGGGCGGCTGTGCCATGAGGTAGAGGTGGAAGCCCACCGCCGCCGAGGTGCCGTGCAGCACGTCCCACATGTCCAGGGTCGGCAGCACGTCCAGCGCGGCCAGGTGCGTCACCGCGTCCGGGTGGTCCAGCCCGGCCCGCACCGCGACCAGCGCGCCCCGGTCGTGCCCGGCCAGCGCGAACCGCTCGTGTCCGAGCGCGCGGGCGAGGGCGACGACGTCGGCGGCCATGGTCCGCTTGGCGTAGGCGGTGCCGTCGGGATCGGCCGGCTTGTCGCTGGCGCCGTAGCCGCGCAGGTCGGGGCAGATGACCGTGTGGTCGGCCGCGAGGTCGGCGGCGACGTGCCGCCACATCAGGTGGGTCTGCGGGAAACCGTGCAGCAGGACGAGCGGGCTGCCCGAGCCGCCGACGGCCACGTTCAGGGCGACGCCGTCGGCGACCGTGACGCGGTCGCAGGTGAAGTCGGGGATGGTCGGTGCCATGGCTGCTCCGTGTCTTTCGACGCACGCCGTGCCTGTTCCACGGCGTGCTGGTGACTGCTCCCAGCCTCACGGGCCCGAATCAGCAACGGATCAGCGACGGATCAGCACCATCGGCACGCGTACCGTGGGGGAGCGGCGAGCAGCGGTGCGATCGGAGCGGGCGGAACATGGAAGCGGTCACCTTCGGTGTACTGGGACCGGTCACCGCCGAACGCGCCGGCGCCGGACTCGCCCTCAAGGGCCCCAGGCACCGCGCCGTACTGGCGCGGCTGGTCCTGGCCCGGCGGCGGGTCGTCCCGCTCGACCGCCTCGTCCACGACCTGTGGGACGAACCGCCGCCGAGGGCCGTGGGCGCGGTGCGCACCTTCGTCGGGGACCTCCGCCGCGCCCTGGAGCCCGACCGTCCGCCGCGCACCCCGGCCCGGCTCCTCGTCACCGAAGGCCCCGGCTACGCTCTGCGCGCGGCCCCGGACGCCGTCGACGCGTGGCGCTTCGAGGCGGCCGTCGCCGAGGCCGACCGGCTGCCCGCCGACCGGGCCCCGGACCGCATCCGGGCCGCGCTCGGACAGTGGCGGGGACCGGCGTACGCCGACTTCGCCGGGGCCGAGTGGGCCCGCGGCGAGCGCTCCCGGCTCACCGAACTGCGGCTGCGCGCGGTCGAACGCCGGGCGGAGCTCCTGGTGGACGCGGGCCGCGCCGCCGAGGCGGTCCCCGACCTCGACGCGCACCTGACCGAGCATCCCTGGCGCGAGGAGGCCTGGCGGCTGCTGGCCCTGGCCCTGTACCGGACCGGCCGCCAGGCGGACGCCCTCGCGGTGCTGCGCCGGGCCCGCGACCTGCTCGCCGCCCACCTGGGCGTCGACCCCGGGCCCCGGCTGCGCCGCCTGGAGGCCCGCGTCCTCGCCCAGGACCCGGACCTGGACCCGCCCGGCGAACCGGCGGAGGCGGCGGCCCGGCTGTGGGCCCGCGCGACCGAGGCGTACGACCGCGCGGTCGCCGCCGGCGCCCACGCCCGCTTGGAGTCCACCGTCGGCCTGCTGCGAGGCCTCGCGGTCACCGGCGGCGGCGGTCTCCAGGCGGCCAGGGAGCAGCGCGTGGCGGCGGTCGCGGCGGCCGAGGAGACGGGCGACGCGGAGCTGACGGCCCGCGTCATCGGCGCCTACGACGTGCCCGCCAACTGGACCCGGGGCGACGACACCGAACTGGCCCGGCGGATCGTCGCGGCTGCCGAGCGCACCCTGGCCGCCCTGCCGGACGACACCACCGCCGACGCGGCCCGCTGCCGCCTGCTGGCCACCGTCGCCCTGGAGTCCCGCGGCGTCCGGTCCCCGCGCGGACCCCGGGCCGCGCACGAGGCCGAGCGCATCGCCCGCCGCCTCGACGACCCGGCGCTGCTGGCCTTCGCCCTCAACGGCGCCTTCATGCAGTCCTGCACCACCGCGGGACTGGCCCCGCGCCGCGACGCGATCGGCGCCGAACTCGTCGCGCTCTCCAGTCGGCACGGCCTGGTCAACCACCTGGTCCTCGGCCACCTGATCCGGCTCCAGGCCCGCTCGGCCCTGGCCGACCTCACCACCGCCGACGAGCACGCCGCCGCCGTGGACCGGCTGGCCGCGCGGCACGAACGGCCGCTGGCGGGCGTCTTCACCGAGTGGTACCGCGCCCTGCGCCACGCCGTCACCGGCAGCCCGTACGACCGTACGGAGGCCGCCTACCGGACTGCCGCCGCACGCCTCGAAGGCGCGGGCATGCCGGGCCTGGAACAGGGACTGCTCCCCCTCGCCCTGCTGGGCCTGCGCCTGTCCCGCGGCCGGCCGGCCGACGTGGACCCGCGTGCCGACTGGGGCCCGTACCGGCCCTGGGCCGAACCGTTCGCCCTCCTCGCCGACGGCCGTGAAGCAGAGGCCCGCACGGCCCTGCGGTCCCTCGCCGAGCCGCCGCCCGACCTGCTGTACGAGGCCCTGTGCTGCGCCGAGGCCGCGCTCGCCCTCGAACTCGGTGACCGCGCGGCGCTGGAGCGGACGTACGACAGACTGCTGCCCGCCGCGGGCGAGATCGCCGGCGCGGGCAGCGGGCTGCTCACCTTCGGACCGGTCGGCACGTGGCTCGCCGCGATCCGCCGGGCACTCGGCGCGTGAGTCCGTCGCGCCCGCCGCCCCGGGGTTGCCCCGAGGCCCGTCGGGTACCCGGCGGGCATGAAGTGGCGACAGGTGCAGGACGGACCGTCAGCGGTGTACGTGGTGGTGCTCGACCCGGGGGAGGACGCGGTCGCCGAGCTCACCGCCTTCGCCCGCGACCGGTCCCTCGGGGCGTCCCAGGTGACCGCCGTGGGCGCCTTCTCGGAGGCGGTCGTCGGCTGGTTCGACCGGCAGGCGAAGGACTACCGGCACATACCGGTGGAGGAGCAGTGCGAGGTGCTCTCCCTGATCGGGGACATCGCCGTCGCCGACGAGGGACCCGCCCCGCACCTGCACGCCGTACTGGGCCTGTCCGACGGCTCCACCCGCGGCGGGCACCTGCTGTCCGGCCGGGTCTGGCCGACGCTGGAGGTCGTCGTCCGGGACAGCCCGGCGGACCTGGCCAAGACCCACCGCCCCGAGATCGGACTGGCCCTGATCGACCTGGAGGCGCGACCATGACACGGATACGAGACGTGATGTCACCCACCCCCGTGGCCGTCGAGCCCATGACCACCGTGACGCGGGCGGCCCGGCTGATGCGCGAGGAGGACGTCGGCGACGTCCTGGTGACCTACGACCGCGACCTGTTCGGCGTGCTCACCGACCGCGACATCGTGCTCCGGGGCGTCGCCGACGGCCGCGACCCCGACACCACCACGGTCGGCTCGGTGTGCTCGCCCCCGCCGGTCGTCACCCTCGGACCGGACGACACGACCGACCGCGCGGCCGAACTGATGCGGCACCACGCCATCCGCCGGGTCCCGGTCGTCGAACACGGCGGCGTCCCCGTCGGCGTGGTCACCCTCGGCGACCTCGCCGCCGCCGACGACCCGCACTCCGCGCTGGCGGACATCAGCAGGGCCGCACCCGGCCACTGAACCACCGGACCGGTCACGCAGGAGGCACGGCATGAACGACCGGCGTCACTCCCACGGGGCCACGGAACCCGCCTCTCGGGCGCGGTCCGGCGTGTTCGGCCGCCGCCACCCGCGCACCGGCACCGAACCGGCCACGGCACAGAGCCCGCTGGGGCTCCGCCTGGTGCTGTCCGTCGTCTTCCTGCCGCTGTTCCTGGCCGGTGCCGCCTACTTCGGGGTGTGGGCCGCGGACGCGGGCCCCGGGGACAGTCCCGGACGCGGCGGCCTGGTCGTCCTCGCCGTCGTGTGCGCGGCGTTCGCCCTGCTGGCGGCGGCGGACCTGATGGTCGTACTGCGCAGGCTGCGGCACGAACGCCCCAGGACGGCCCCGCACTGACCCGAGCACCCGAGGAGGGGACGGAGGAGGAAGCGACATGGCTCCCCTGGCACGAACACCCGCGACCGGCACCGAGGACCGCCGCGCCCCCGCCCGCACCGCACGGCTGCGCAGCCGCATCCCCGAACCCGACGAGGAACCCGACCTGCTCGGCCAGTACCTCGCCCAGATCGGCGCCACCCCGCTGCTGACCGCCGAGGACGAGGTGCGGCTCGCCAAGCGCATCGAGGCCGGCGTCCGGGCCATGGCGGAACTGGAGTCGGCCGACACCGGCGAGCCCGCCCCCACCCCCGGACGGCGCCGCGCCCTCCAGGAGACCGTCCACGACGGCCAGGCCGCCAAGGACCACATGGTGCGGGCGAACCTGCGGCTCGTGGTGTCGATGGCCAAACGGCACGCCCACCGCGGACTGCCCCTGCTGGACGTCATCCAGGAGGGCAACCTCGGCCTGATCCGGGCGGTGGAGAAGTTCGACCACACCAAGGGCTTCAAGTTCTCCACGTACGCCACCTGGTGGATCCGCCAGGCCATCGAGCGGGGCCTGGCGACGCACGCGCGTACGGTACGGCTGCCGGTGCACGTCGTGGAGCAGCTGCAGAAGCTCGCCAAGGTCGAACGGAAGCTCCGGGTGGGCCTCGACCGCGAACCGACCGCCGACGAGGTGGCCGCCGAGAGCGGCATCGACGGGGACAAGGTCGTCTGGCTGCGCCGCGTCGGACGGGACGCCGTCAGCCTCGACACCCCGGTCGACGAGACCGGCGAGACCGTCGTCGGCGACCTCATCCCCGACAGCGAGGTGCTCCAGGCCCCCGAGGTCGCCGAGTTCCAGGCGCTGGCGGCGGAGCTGCGGGAGGCCGTCGGCACCCTCGCGCCCCGCGAGGCGATGATCCTCAGCCTGCGCTACGGCCTGCACGACGGCCGCCCGCGCACCCTGCACCAGGTGGCCCAGCACGTGGGTCTGACCCGGGAACGCGTCCGCCAGCTGGAGAAGGCCTCCCTCGACCACCTGCGCGCCCCCGAGACCCGGGACCGCCTCCTGGACTGGGCGAGCTGACGGGACCGGGCGTCAGGTGCGCAGCCGCGCCCCCTGCCGCAGCAGCTCGTGCTGGACCATCCGGTAGGGCAGGCCGCGCGGCCCGCGCCCGTGCCGGACGGTCAGCGCCGCGCACACCCCGGCCGCGTGACCGGTCGCCATCGCGATGGGCATGACCCGGTACGACGAGTGCGCCACGTGCGTGCCGGAGATGCAGCGCCCGGCCACCAGCAGCCGCTCCGTGCCCCGGGGGACCAGGCAGCGCAGCGGAATGTCGTAGAAGCTGCCCTGCGGGACCCGCTTGAGGACGGTGCCGGAGCCGCGCGGGTTGTGGATGTCGACCGGGTAGGCGCCGTGCGCGATCACGTCCGGGAAGGTGCGCGCGGCCAGGATGTCGTGGCCGGTCAGCTGGTAGTCGCCGAGGACGCGGCGGCTCTCCCGCACGCCGATGTGGGTGCCGCTCTGCACCACGTACGACTCCTCGAAGCCCGGCACGCGGGTGCGCAGGAAGCGGTCGATCTGGGCCAGCTGGCGCCGGGCCGTGTACTCGGCGCGGGTGAGGTCCCAGACGCTGGTGCCCAGCACGCGGTTGACCCGGGTGCTGTTGACGGCGACCTCGCGCGGGTGCGGGGTGGCGAAGAAGAGGATGTCCTCGCGCGGCAGCCGCAGCTCGCCGGCGGCCCTGGCCTCCTCGATCAGGTCCCACAGGCCGTGCACACCGCGCCACTGGTCCGGATTCTCCCGCACGTAGTCGGCGAAGTCCGGCCGGGAGAAGTCGGCGACGCGGAACATCAGCGTCATCGGCTGCACCAGCCCGTCCTCGGGCCGGCCGATCTCGAACGGCGCCCCGCAGGAGGCCGCCACATCGCCGTCGCCCGTGCCGTCGACGACCACCCCGGCGTCGATCACCACCGGACCCGACTTGGTCTCGAACACCACCCGCCAGCCGGAGCCGTCGTCCAGCGGCAGCGCGCCGGACGCGAACGAGTGGAAGAGCATCCGCACCCCCGCCTCGTCCATCATCTCCAGCAGGGAGAACTTGAACAGCTCCGGGTCGAAGGGGACCGTGTACCCGGTCTTCGGGGAGGGCGGAAGGCAGCCGCCCCGGCCCATCAGCCGGTCGAGCAGCTGCCACAGCACGCCCGCGACGACCGGCTCGCCCTCGCCGTGGTCGGTGGGCAGCAGCCGGGAGGTGTCCCCGGACTCGGTGAACGCCGCCTGCTTGTGCTCGTTGTGGAAGGACATCAGCGGCATCACCAGTGCCGCGGTCGCGTTGCCGCCGAGGAACCCGTACCGCTCGACCAGGACCACGTCGGCCCCGGCGTCGGCCGCGCCGATCGCGGCGGCGAACCCGGCGGGGCCGCCGCCCACCACCAGCACGTCGCACCGGCCCCCGTGCCGGGCGGACCGCGGCGGCAGCGTGACCTCACGTGGTTCGCGGGGCTCTTCCAGGACCGGCATCGCTCTCCTCGCGGGGTCGCTTTCCAGGGGTCAGGCGTGCAGGGGGCGCGGCTCGACGGCGTACGGCGCGTACCCGGCCGCCCGGGAGCCCGCGCCCGCCCCGCCCTCGCCGAGGCTGTCGAGGCTGTCGAGCAGGGAGCCGCAGCGGACGCAGGTCTCGCGGGCCGCCGCGGACAGCTCCCGCATCCGCGACCGCACGTCGTCCCGGCGGTTCGGGTACTCGTCCCACATCCGGTCCACCTCCGCCAGCAGCAGCCCGGCCTGCTCCCGCGCCACGCCCACCAGCGCCGGGGCGCCCAGCCGGCGCGCGAAGTCGAAGACCTTGCCGGAGTACGGCAACGGCAGCACCGGCACCCCGCTGAGCGCCGCGAAGATCACGAAGTGCAGCCGCATGCCGACGGCCACGTCCAGGTGGCGCATGAAGCCGAGGACCTGCCCCGGGCTGTAGTCGCCGTGCAGGATCCGGCCCTTGTCCGGCGCCGTCATGTGGGACAGCACGGCGTGCGCGTGCCGTACGTCGTGCCGCTCCATCGGCAGGAACACCACGTGCGCGTCCAGCCGCCGCACCAGGAAGTCGGCGACGTCGGCGAGCAGCGCGTGGTAGTCGCCCTCGTCCAGCTTCTCGGCGGCCCGGCCCGGTTCGCGCACCGACATCCCCACCAGCCGGGCGCCCGAGGGGATGCCCTCATCGCGCATCATGGCCTCGGTGAACGCCTCCGGCCCCAGCAGCAGGGCCGGATCGGCGGTGACCGCGACCTCACGCTCCAGGCCGACCTCCTCCAGCACCAGCCGGGACTCCTCGTCCCGCACCACGACGTCGTGCATGTCAGCCAGCACGGTGCGCACCGCGTCCCGGTCCTCCGCGTCCGTCAGCGGCCCGGCGCCGACGGCGTACGCGAAGGTCGGCACGGACCGGGTCTGCGCGGCGCGCACCAGCCGCAGATAGCGCCGCGCCTCGCCGTCGTAGAGAATTCCGCCGCCGCCCAGCACCAGCAGGTCCAGGCCGGGCAGCACGTCCAGGACGTGGTTGCGGCTGACGCCCTCCCAGGGCACCACCTCGTCGGCGTCGGGGTGATGGGCGCGGGTGTGCTCCGCGTCGCGGCTCATGACGACGAGGCGCGCGTCGGGCCGCTGGGCGCGCAGACAGCTCAGGACGCAGGTGAGGATCGCCTCGTCGCCGGTGTTGAAGCCGCCGTAGGAACCGAGTACGCCGATGCGCGGGCCCGGCCGGGCGGGCTGCGGAGGGGAGGGGGCAGTGGTCATCCGGGGGCTCCCGTCGGATCGGAGTGGGCCGGCCTGCCGGCCACGGTGCGCCGATCGGGCGGATCGTGCGGATCAGGCAGATCGGGCACGGTGCCGGGTTGCCTGCGCCGCTCCGCGGAAACACCCTGTCCAGGAACCTGTCCGTCGTCCGGCCCCCGCTTTCTTCCTCCACCGCATCAGGAGCTCCAGTGAACGTTTCGCTCACGGTCTGGCTGCTGACCGTCGCGGGCCTGTGCGTCCTCGTCGGCGCCGACTTCTTCATCGGCCGCAAGCCGCACGACGTGTCGATCCGGGAGGCGGGGATCTGGACGGCCGTCTGGGTGGTCCTGGCCTGTCTGTTCGGCGTGGGGCTGTGGGCGGCCGCCGGCGGCGCCCCGGCGGGCGAGTTCTTCGCCGGCTACATCACCGAGAAGTCGCTCAGCGTCGACAACCTCTTCGTCTTCGTCCTGATCATGGCCAAGTTCGCGGTGCCCTCCCAGTACCAGCAACGGGTGCTGATGGTCGGCGTCATCGTGGCCCTGGTCCTGCGCGCCGCGTTCATCGCGGCCGGCGCGGCGATCATCTCCGCCTTCTCCTGGGTCTTCTACATCTTCGGCGCCTTCCTGATCTGGACCGCCTGGAAGCTCGTCCAGGACGCCCGCAAGGGCGGGCACGACGAGGAGTACGAGGAGAACAAGCTGCTGAAGTCGATCGAGCACCGCTTCGGGGTCGCCGACCGCTATCACGGCACCAAACTGTGGATCGAGGAGAACGGCAAGCGCGTCATGACGCCGATGCTGGTCGTGATGCTGGCGATCGGCTCCACCGACGTCCTGTTCGCCCTGGACTCCATCCCCGCGATCTACGGCCTCACCCAGGACCCGTACATCGTCTTCACCGCCAACGCCTTCGCCCTGATGGGCCTGCGCCAGCTGTACTTCCTCATCGGCGGCCTGCTGAAGAAACTGGTCCACCTCTCCTACGGGCTGTCGATCATCCTCGGCTTCATCGGCGTGAAACTGGTGCTGCACGCCCTGCACGAGTCCGGTGTCCACGTCCCCGAGATCAGCATCCCGTTCTCCCTGGGCTTCATCGTGCTCGTCCTCGCGGTCACCACGGTGACCAGCCTGGTGGCCGCGAGGAAGCAGGAGGAACGGGACGCGTGACCCGTTCTACTGAATGGTCCAGCCCACGCTGCCGACCCCCGAGCTGTAGATCGCGCAGACGCCCGAGGACTCGCCGTACTGGCCGGGCGCCAGCGTCACCCACTGGCCCGAGACGTCCGGTGCCCAGCCGCAGACCACCTCGGCGCGGAAGGTGATGGTCCGGTCGGTGTTGTTGCTGCAGCCGGCGATTCCGTGGTCCGGATTGTTGTTGTGCACCCAGCCGTCGCAGTCCACACCGGCCGCGGCCGGGGCGGCCTGTGCGGGACCGGCGAAGCCGGCGGCCGTGAGGGCCAGGGCGGAGGCGGTGGCGGCGAGGCCCGCCCTGACGAGGGTCTTCCTGCGGCGCATGCGTACTCCCGTGAGGTCGCGTCCTGTCGGCGTGACCAGTCAAAGGGGCGGCGGCTGCCGTGTGAACCTCGGACCTGTCAGGGTGGGGTGCGCGGACAGCGCCTGGAAGGGCTGGGCACCGGCGGTGGTCTGACACACGTCGGGACCGGAGCCGTGCGCGGCTCCGGTCCCGTGGGCGTACGACGCTGCTGTCAGGCGGCGACGGCCTCGTCGGCGTGGCCGAGCAGCTGGGTGACGACCTCGGTCAGCTGGGCGGCGACCTCGGTGTCGTCGGCCGGGTGGGTCTCGGCGAAGCGGGTCACCGAACCGGGGATGGACAGCTTGATGTCCTCGATCACCTTGCCGCCGGCGATGCCCACGGCCTTGCGGGTGTCGTCCTGCGCCCACACACCGCCGTACTGGCCGAAGGCGGTGCCGACGACGGCGGAGGGCTTGCCGGAGATGGCGCCCGCGCCGAACGGACGGGACAGCCAGTCGATGGCGTTCTTCAGGACGGCCGGCATGGTGCCGTTGTACTCCGGCGAGAAGAACAGGAAGGCGTCGGCGGCCTGGGCGGCCTCGCGCAGCTTCACGGCGGCGGCCGGGACGCTGCCCTCCACGTCGATGTCCTCGTTGTAGAAGGGGACGTCGGCCAGCCCCTCGAACAGCTGCACCTCGGCGCCCTCCGGCGCGAACTTGGCGGCCGCCTCGGCGAGCTGGCGGTTGTGCGAACCGGCGCGAAGGCTGCCGACGAGCGCAAGGATGCGGACAGACATGAGTACTCCCACTGATGGCGCAGGCGCTGCGGGCGCAGACGCTGCTGAAACACTGCCGTAACGATCCGGACCGGGGTCCGTTTAAGTTCTAACATCCCAAACGGACCGCGGTCCAGTTTTCTTCCCGATGCTTTACGCTGGCTTCATGTCCGCCGCTCTGCCGCCCTTCCCGAAGCCCGAGGAGACCGTCGGCCCGCCCGAGCTGCCGCTGCTCGGCGCGGAGGCCGAGGCGGACGAGCCCTGCCTGCGCGCCGACGCCGCGCGCAACCGGGCACGGCTGCTGGAGGCCGCCGCACGGCTGGTCGCCGAGCACGGCGCCGCCGCCGTCACGATGGAGGCGGTGGCCGCGGCCGCCTCGGTGGGCAAGGGCACGGTCTTCCGCCGCTTCGGCGACCGCACCGGCCTGCTGATGGCCCTCCTCGACCACTCCGAGAAGAAGTTCCAGGCCGCGCTGCTCGGCGGCCCGCCGCCCCTGGGGCCCGGCGCCCCGCCCGTCGAGCGGCTGCGCGCCTTCGGCTGCGCGATGCTGCGCCGCTCCATCGACGAACTGGAACTCCAGCTGGCCGCCGAGCCGAGCGCCGAACGCCGCTACACGTCCGCACCGCGCCGTTTCCTGCGCGGCCACGTGGCGCTGCTGCTGCGGCAGGCGGCCCCGGACGCGGACAGCGAGCTGCTCTCCCACACCCTGCTCGCGTATCTGGACGCCGCCCTGGTCCACCACCTCACCGAACAGTGCGGGGTGCCCCCGCAGCGGCTGCGGGAGGGCTGGCTGGACCTGGTCGCGCGGGTGACCCGCACCGAGACCCCGGCCTGAGCCGGCCACCGGCCCGCCCCGGAACGGGAGTTCGTCCGGTCCGGACGATGCCGCCCCGCCCGGCACACCCCGCGCGGCCTCTGCCAAGATGCCGTACGTCATGGTGCAGATACCGAAACCGCCCGCCCCCGAGTCCCTCGCACCGCGCTCCGTCCCCACGAGCGCCGATGTGGCCCGCCTGGCCGGCGTCTCGCGCGCGACCGTCTCCTACGTCCTCAACAACACCAGCGCCGTCCGGATCAGCGAGCCCACCCGCCGCCGCGTCCACGAGGCCGCCAGGGAACTCGGGTACGTACCGCACGCCGCCGCCCGCTCCCTGCGCGCCGGGCACAGCCGGACCGTCCTGATGCCCGCGCCGTCCTTCCCGGCCGGCCCGCTCTACAGCCGTTTCTTCAGCGAACTCCAGGGCGCCCTCGGCCGCCTCGACTACACCGTCGTGCAGTACGGCAGCGTCGGGTTGTACGGCGACGAGGCGGCCCGCGCCTGGGCCGAACTCCGCCCGGTCGCCGTCCTCGTGCCCGGTGCCGGTCTGGGGCCGCGAGGTGTGGAGATCCTCAAACGCTCGGGCGCCCGAGCGGTCGTCACCCTCGGCCACGAGGCCGTCGAGGGGGCGCACGCCCTGCTCATGGACCACGAGATCGTCGGGCACAGCGCGGTCCGCCACCTCCGCGAGCGCGGTCACCGCGGGATCGGCGTGGTCGTGCCCGCGGAGGACGGCCTGGAAGTCTTCTCGGCGCCCCGCCTGGCCGGTGCCCGCCGCGCCGTGCGCGACACCGACGCCTCCGTCACCGAGCTGCCCCTCGCCTACGACGAAGGGGCCGCCGCCCGGCTGGCCGCCCGCTGGGACTCACTCGGCCTCGACGCCGTGTTCGCCTACAACGACGAGTACGCGATGCTGCTGATGCGCGCCCTCCAGGACGAGGGCGTCCGCATCCCCGGCGACACCGCCGTGATCGGCGCCGACGATCTGATGCTGGGGCGCCTGCTGCGGCCCCGGCTGAGCACCGTCCACCTGGAGCTGCCCTCCGGCCGCGACCTGGCCGCGCTGGTCGACCGCGCGGTCCACGACCCCGGCGCCGCGCCCGAGCGCCACGAGGTGCTGGGCGCGGCGGTGGTCCACCGGGAGTCGAGCTGACCGTGTCCTACTGGTCCTACTGGCCGGGCTGACCGCCCTGCCCGCCGGCCTGCGCCTGCTGCTCGGCGACCGCCTTGCGCACCTCGTCCATGTCCAGGTCCCGGGCCTGCCCGATGACGTCCGTCAGCGCCTCCTCGGGCAGCGCGCCCGGCTGCGCGAACACGGCCACCTGCTCTCGGACGATCATCAGCGTCGGAATCGACTGGATGCCGAAGGCCTGCGCCAGCTCCGGCTGCGCCTCGGTGTCCACCTTGCCGAACACGAGGTCCGGGTTGGCCTCGGCCGCCTTCTCGTAGACCGGCGCGAACTGCTTGCAGGGACCGCACCACGACGCCCAGAAATCGATCAGGACGAACTCGTTGTCCGTGACCGTCTGGTCGAAGTTCTCCTTGGTGAGCTCCACGGTGCTGCTCATGGTGTGACCCTCTTCCTGGGTTCGGTGCGTAAATCGTCGGCACAACACTGCCGACCTGGTGGGTATTCCGCGCACGTACCCATGTGGCCACGTCGCACACCACCCACCAGACTGACCCCATGACGCAAACGGATTCCATCGCGTACGACGTCGTCGTGATCGGCGCGGGCCCCGTGGGGGAGAACGTCGCCGACCGCACCCGCGCGGCCGGACTGACCACCGCGATCGTGGAGAGCGAACTGGTCGGCGGCGAATGCTCCTACTGGGCGTGCATGCCCAGCAAGGCCCTGCTGCGCCCCGTCATCGCCCGCGCGGACGCCCGCCGCCTGCCCGGCCTGAGCGGGCCGGCGCAGGAGCCGCTGGACGCCGCGGCCGTCCTCGCCCGCCGCGACGAGTTCACCTCCCACTGGAAGGACGACGGCCAGGTCCAGTGGGTCGAGGGCATCGGCGCCGACCTGTACCGCGGGCAGGGGCGGCTCGCCGGACCGCGCACGGTCGAGGTGGCCGCGCCCGACGGCACCCGCCGGACGCTGACCGCCCGGCAGGCCGTCGCCGTCTGCACCGGCAGCGGCGCCGCCCTCCCGAACCTGCCGGGCCTCGCCGAAGTACGCCCCTGGACCAGCCGCGAGGCCACCGCTGCCGAAAGCGCGCCGGGGCGGCTCATCGTGGTCGGCGGCGGAGTCGTCGCCGTCGAGATGGCCACGGCCTGGCAGGCCCTCGGCTCCAGGGTGACGCTCCTGGTGCGCGGCGACGACGGTCTGCTCGCCCGCATGGAGCCGTTCGCCGGTGAACTGGTCGCCGACGCCCTCACCGAGGCCGGCGTCGAGATCCGCACCGGCACCTCCGTGGAGTCCGTGGTCCGCGAGAACGGCACCGTCGTCGCCGTCACCGACACCGGTGACCGCGTCGAGGCCGACGAGATCCTCTTCGCCACCGGCCGCGCGCCCCGCACCGCCGACATCGGCCTGGAGACCGTCGGCCTGGAACCCGGCACCTGGCTCACCGTCGACGACAGCCTTCGGGTGGAGGGCCACGACTGGCTCTACGCCGTCGGCGACGTCAACCACCGTGCGCTCCTCACCCACCAGGGCAAGTACCAGGCCCGTATCGCGGGCGCCGCCATCGCCGCCCGTGCCTCGGGCGAACCGGACCTGGAGTCGGACCCCTGGGGAGCCCACGCCGCGACCGCCGACCACGACGCCGTGCCCCAGGTGGTGTTCACGGACCCCGAGGCGGCGTCCGTCGGTCTCACCCTCGCCGAGGCCGAGCGGGCCGGACACCGGGTCCGCGCCGTCGACGTCGACCTCGCGACGGTGGCCGGCGCGAGCCTCTACGGCGACGGCTACAAAGGGCGCGCCCGGATGGTCGTCGACCTGGAGGACGAGATCGTCCGAGGCGTCACCTTCGTGGGCCCCGGAGTCGGCGAACTGATCCACTCCGCGACCGTCGCAGTCGCCGGCCAGGTACCGATCAGCCGCCTGTGGCACGCGGTCCCGTCCTACCCGACGATCAGCGAGGCCTGGCTACGCCTGCTGGAGACCTACCGCGACAACTGACGGCCCCAGCCCCGCCCAGCCGTACCCGCCCACCTGCGGGCAGCCGTACCCGCCCACCTGCTGCGGGCAGCCGTACCCGCCCAGCCCCGGGCAGCCGTACCCGCCCAGCTGCGGGCAGTCGTGCCCGCCCAGCTGCGGGCAGTCGTGCCGCTGGGGCGGCACGGGTGGGCGCAGCGGCACCCCGCGACGCCGGGCTGCGCCCCCACGCCGTACTCCGGCGGCACCCCGCGACGCCGGGCTGCGCCCCCAGCCGTACTCCGGCGGCACCCCGCGACGCCGGGCTGCGCCCCCACGCCGTACTCCGGCGGCACCCCGCGACGCCGGGCTGCGCCCCCACGCCGTACTCCGGCGGCACCCCGCGACGCCGGGTCGCGCACCCACGCCGTACCCCGGCGGCACCCCGCCACGCCGCGCGGCGTCACGCGCCCCCGCAGCCGTCCCGCAGCCGCCCCGCCCCCGCAGCCGCCCCTCAACCCCCCGGCAGCCCGAACCCCAGCTCCCCCGCCGCCCGTTCCGGCGTCACCTGCCCCCACCACCGAGCCATCGCCCGCGACGACGCCAACGACCGCATCTCCGCCCGGTCGAGATACAGCACCCCGTCGAGATGATCCGTCTCGTGCTGCACGATCCGCGCCGGCCACCCCGAGAACACCTCGTCCACCTCCCGCCCCCGCTCGTCCCGCGCCCGCAGCCGCACCTGAGCGTGCCGCGCCACCACCGCCTGCCAGCCCGGCACGCTCAGACAGCCCTCGAAGAACGCGGCCCTGACGTCCCCGACGGGCTCGTACGACGGATTGACCAGCACCCGGAACGGCTGCGGCACCCGCCCCCGGGCCACCCGCACCTCCTGAGGCACTGTCGCCGGATCCTCGATCACCGCGATCCTGAGCCCCACCCCCACCTGCGGCGCCGCCAGCCCGACCCCCGGCGCCGCGTGCATGGTCAGACGCAGCGCCTCGACGAACCGTGCCAGCAGCGGCGGCGCCAACTGCCCGTCGAAGGGCTCGGCCGCGCGCCGCAGCACCGGGTCACCGGCCTCGACGATCGGCAACGGCCCACCGGTGGAGAGCAGTTCCTCCACACGCTCGGCAAGAGGCGTGCGGTCACTCGGAGTTCCCATCGAGCCAGGATGCCACGGCGCACACCACCCACCGTCACCGGCGCTGTGACGCACGCCACTTCACGGCTGGGGAACCTCACGCGCTCCGGACCCGACCACTGGGACCACCCCGTCCCCACGACGCCCCGGAGCGCCATCGATGACGACCACCTCCCCGACCCCCACGGACGAGGCCCCAGGACCGGCAGGACCGGTGACCCCGCCTCCGAGATCCGGCGGATGGTCCACGCTGCGCCCGCTCGTGCTGCGCCTGCACTTCTACGCCGGCTTGTTCGTGGCCCCCTTCCTGCTGGTCGCGGCGGCCACCGGTTTCCTCTACGCCGCCTCGTTCCAGGCCGAGAAGATGGTCTACGCGCACGAGCTGACCGTCCCGGACGTGGGCGACCGCAAGCTGCCCGTCTCCGAGCAGGTCGCCGCCGCCCGCAAGGCCCACCCGGAGGGCACGGTGTCGGCCGTGCGGCCCTCGCCCGAGGCCGATGCCACCACCAGGGTGCTGCTGTCCGGCGCCCCGGGCGTGGACCCGGACCACACCCTCGCGGTCTTCGTCGACCCGTACACCGCCGAGGTGCGCGGCGCGCTGGAGCAGTACGGCTCGACCGGCGCGCTGCCGCTGCGCACCTGGATCGACGAGTTCCACCGGGACCTGCACCTGGGCGAACCGGGCCGCCTGTACAGCGAGTTCGCCGCCAGCTGGCTGTGGGTGATCGCGGGCGGCGGCCTGGTGCTGTGGTTCTCCCGCCGCCGGGCCCGGCGCAAACTGCGCGGCACCAGCGGCCGGCGCCGCACCCTGGGCCTGCACGGCACGGTCGGCGCCTGGGCCGCGGCCGGGTTCGTCTTCCTCTCGGCGACCGGCCTGACCTGGTCGACGTACGCCGGCGCGAACATCGAGGAGCTGCGCGTCTCGCTCGGCCAGACCACCCCGTCCGTGTCGGCGTCGGCCGCCGGCGGCGGCGAGCACGCGGGCCACGGCGCGGCGGCGGGCGCCGGCGGGGACGCCGCGCACGGGGTCGGTCTCGACAAGGTCCTGGCCGCCGCGCGCGCCGAGGGTCTGGGCGACCCCGTGGAGATCGTGCCGCCCGCCGACGCGTCCTCCGCCTACGTCGTCAAGCAGGTGCAGCGCAGCTGGCCCGTGAAGCAGGACTCGGTCGCCGTGGACCCGGCGACCGGCGAGGTGACCGACGTACTGCGCTTCGCCGACTACCCGGTGCTCGCCAAGCTCAGCCGCTGGGGCATCGACCTGCACACCGGCAGCCTGTTCGGGCTGCCCAACCAGATCGCCCTGATGCTGCTGGCCGCCTGTCTGGTCCTGCTCATCGTCTGGGGCTACCGCATGTGGTGGCAGCGTGGCCGGGGCTCCGCCTTCGGCCGTCCGATCCCGCGCGGCGCGTGGCAGCACGTCCCGCCGGCGCTGCTCGTGCCGCTGCTGGCGGCGGTAGCCGTCCTCGGCTGGTTCGTGCCGCTGCTCGGCATCCCCCTGGCCGTGTTCGTCGCGGTCGACGTGGTGCTGGGCGAGATCGCCCACCGGCGGGGGCGCCGGAGAGGGGAGGGGAGCGCGGCGGTCAAGGGGTGAGCGGACGGGCGAAGCGGTGAGTACGGCGCCGTACTCACCGCCTCGCCCTGTTCACCGCGGCGTGGTCGCTCAGAGCCCCGCGAAGTCGCCCGACAGGGCGGCGGCGATCCGCAGGTGCGTGTCGGCCTCCTCCTGCCGCCCCTGCCGTTCGAGCGTGCGTCCCAGCATCAGCCTGGCGTACTGCTCGACGGGGTCCCGCTCGACGAGGATCCTCAGCTCGGCCTCCGCGCGCCGCAGTTGGGCCGAGTGGTAGTAGGCGCGTGCCAGCAGCAGCCGCGGTCCGTTCTGCTCGGGCACCTCCTCGACCAGCCCGCCGAGGACCCGCGCCGCGGCGGCGTAGTCCTTGGCGTCGAAGAACATGCCCGCGCGCTCCCAGCGCTCCGCCGGCGTTCCGTGGTCGTAGTACGTCGTGTCCACTCCTGACCTCCTTCGGCGTACTGCAACCGACACCAGTGGTTGAACATTCCACCAACTGCTTCCGATTGCAGTATGCGAGGGCATGTCCCGGCGGATCACCGGGCAGGGGAGAGATTGTTCAGCGCCGAACACCTCAGGAGGGAGCGTCCGTGGCCACAGGCGGAAAGGGTGCCACTGCCGAGCCGGAGGGCGCCGACGGCACCCCGTTGCACCGGGCCCTCGGTCCCAAGCTGCTGATCCTCTTCGTGGTCGGCGACATCCTCGGTACCGGCATCTACGCCACCACCGGCCAGGTCGCGGGCAAGGTCGGCGGGGCGCTGTGGCTGCCGTTCGTCATCGGCTTCGTCGTGGCGATCCTGACGGCGGCGTCGTACGTCGAGCTCGTCGGCAAGTACCCGAAGGCGGCCGGGGCCGCGCTGTACACCCACAAGGCGTTCCAGGTCCCCTTCCTCACCTTCATCGTCGCCTTCATGGTCATGTGCTCCGGCCTGTCCTCGGCGAGCGCGGCGGCCCGCGCCTTCAGTGGCGACTACCTCGGCGAGTTCACGGACTTCTTCCCGCCCACCCTCGTCGCGATCCTTTTCATCCTCGCCCTGGCGGCCCTGAACCTGCGGGGCGTGTCCGAGTCGGTGAAGACCAACGTGGTCCTCACTCTGGTCGAGCTGACCGGCCTGTTCGTCATCCTCGCCGTCGGTGCCTGGGCGGTCCTCAGCGGGGAGGGCGAGCCCTCCCGGCTCGGCGAGTTCCAGGCGGGCGGCACCGGCTACGCACTGCTCACCAGCGTGCTGGGGGCCACGGCCCTGGGCTTCTTCGCCTTCGTCGGCTTCGAGGACTCCGTCAACATGGCCGAGGAGACCAAGGACCCCGCGCGCACCTTCCCGCGCGCCATCTTCACCGGCGTCGCCGTCACCGGGACCATCTACGTCCTGGTCGCCCTGGTCTCCTCGCTCCTCGTCGACTACCGCGTCCTGGAGGACTCCAGCGGCCCGCTGCTGGAGGTCGTCAAGGCCGGCGGCCTGGACTTCCCGCCGAAGCTCTTCGCGCTGATCGCCCTGTTCGCGGTCACCAACTCGGCGCTGATCAACATCATGATGGCCTCCCGGCTCTGCTACGGCATGGCGAACGAACGCATCCTGCCCCGTGCCCTGGGCCGAGTCCTCCCCAGGCGCCGCACCCCCGTCGTCGGCATCGTCTTCGTCTCCCTCCTCGCCATCGGCCTGGTCTCCACCGGGGAGATCGCGGGCCTGGGCGACACCACGGCCTTCCTGCTCCTGTGCGTCTTCGCCGTCGTCAACATCACCGTCCTGGTGCTGCGCCGCGACCGCGTCGCGCACGAGCACTTCCGTACGCCGACGGTCCTGCCGGTGCTGGGCGCGATCACCTCACTGATCCTGGCCAGCCCGTTGTCCGACCGCCCCGCGCACGTCTACATCCGGGCGGGCGTGCTGCTGGCGATCGGGATCGGACTGTGGGTGCTGAACAAGGCGGTGATGAAGGCACGCCACGAGACCTGAGCAGACGGGGCGCCCGTGGCCGCGCCGCGTTGAACGGGTCCTGGAGTCCCGCGACCTCCGGGCAGCAGGACACGACCGCGCGGCCGGCCACCGCCTCCTCGACCTCCGGCGACGCCCTTGTGACGTCCGTCGAACCGGCAGGGCACCCCGCGCAGACACGCGCTGACCAGGATCGTTTCCATGCCCTCACGGACTCACCACAGCCCGGCGGCCCGCCGAACCGGTCGGCGGCGACGGGCACGACGTCCTGGACGGCACCGCGCGCGTCGTGTCCGACAGCCCATCGTGCGGCCGGAACGGCGGGGCACGGCGCCGGACGTACGTGCCTCCCCGCGTCCTGCGCCCGCGTCGGTATACGCGGTTACTCCCGTCGTGGGACGCCCGGGCGGCCGTCGCCCGGCACCGTGGGCGGTGTGAAACTCAGCCGCCCCGCACGCCGGGTCTCCCTCGTCGTCCACGTCGTCGCCTCCGCCGGCTGGCTCGGGCTCTCGCTCGGGCTGCTGGCGCTCGGAGTCACCGCCGCCACCACCGCGTCCCCGGTGGCCGTGGAAGCCGGGGTGCGTGCCATGAAGCTCTTCGCCGACTGGCTCCTGCTGCCGCTCGCGTTCCTCACCCTCGTCAGCGGTGTGGTGCTGGCCCTGGGGACTCCCTGGGGGCTGGCCCGGCACCGGTGGGTTTTCACGAAGTTCTGGCTCACGCTGGCCACGACGACCGCCACCGTCTTCGCGCTGCGCCCCGGAGTGAACGCGGCCGTGACCGAGGTCGCCGCGGGCGGAACGCTCCCGGACGCGGGCGACGTGCTGTTCGGACCGGTCGTCTCGCTGTCCGCCTACTTCTTCATGACGGTGATCTCGCTCCTCAAGCCCTGGGGTCTCACCCGGCGCGGCCGCAGGCTGCGCGCGGCGGCCGCACCAGCCGGCCGGCAGGCTGCGACGCTCCCGGCCCGTTCGTAGCATGAGGCCATGACCGACAAAGTCCCCGACGCGATGCGCGCGGCGTACATCGACTCCGTCGGCCCGGCCGACCACATCCGTCACGGGGAACTGCCCGTGCCGGCGGTCGGACCCACGGACGTGCTCGTGCGGGTCGGGGCGGTCGCCGTCAACCCCGTGGACACCTTCGTACGTTCCGGCGCGTACGCCACGCCGCTGCCCTTCCCCTTCGTCGTCGGCCGGGACCTGGTGGGCGAGGTCGCCCTGGCGGGCCCCGGCGCCGCGGGCTTCGCGCCCGGACAGCGGGTCTGGTGCAACAGCCTCGGGCACGCGGGCCGGCAGGGCTCCTGCGCCCAGTACGCGACGGTCGCCGCCGAACGGCTCTACGCCGCCCCGCCGGACATCGCCGGCGAGGATCTCGTGGCGGCCGCGCACCCGGCGGCGTCGGCCTGGCTGGCGCTGTTCCGGCACGGCCGGCTCGGGGCGGGGGAGACCGTGTACGTCGGCGGCGGCGCCGGGAACGTCGGTGGCGCCGCCGTGGCACTGGCGGCGCGGGCCGGGGCTCGCGTGGTCGCCACCGCGCGGGCCGAGGAGGCCGAGGCGGTACGGGCCCTGGGCGCCGCCGAAGTCCTCGACCACCGCGCCCCCGGCCTCGGCGAGCGGGTGCGCCGGGCCGCCCCCGACGGCTACGACGTGCACCTGGACACCTCCGGGCACGCCGTGCTCGCCGACTCCGTGGAGGCGCTGGCACACGGCGGGCGCCTGGTCGCGATGGTCGGACTGGGCGGCGGGGCCACCGAACTGCCGGTGGGGCGGCTCTACACCAGGGACGCGAGCATCGTGGGCTTCGCCATCAGCAACGCCACGACCGCCGACCTCGCCGACGCGGCGGACGGCGTCGTCCGCCTCCTGCGGGACACCCCCTGGCGCCCCCGCGTCGCCGACCGGCTGCCGCTGTCGATGACGGCGGACGCCCACCGCCGACTGGAGGCCGGCGAGGTGCGCGGCCGGCTGGTCCTCAATCCGTCCTGACCGTCGGCTGCGGGCGGACGGTGAGCAGCTGCTGGGCGTGACCCACGGGGCCGTCCAGGTCGTGCAGCACCGTGCTGGTGATGCCCTGGCCGGTGGGGCCGAAGACCACGGTGGTGTCGAGGCCCGTCCAGCGACCGCGCGGCGCGCGGTGCAGGTGCAGGGTCAGGTCGACGTTCGGGAACATCCACTCCGCGGGCGACTGCCGCACCGCGATGCCGTTGGCCGTGTCGACCAGCGCCACGTAGGACGCCAGCGGGCTCGCCGTCTCGCCGGCGACCAGGTCGAGTCCGGTGGAGACCCAGGCGGTGGTGCGGCCCGGCCGGGGCGGGGCGAGCGGGCGTACGTCCAGGGAGGCGATGTAGCCGCCGGGCCACTGGGTGGCCATGGGCCAGGAGGCGAGGTCGTGCGGTGGGGTGAGCGGGGCCGCGGCACCCGCGGCGACCGCTTGCGTGTCCACGTCGGCGAGCAGCCAGGCCCTGGCCCGTGTCACCGAGCGGCCCGAGATGAACACGGTCGCCTCGACCAGCTCGATGGTGCGTCCGGGCCGTACGGTCTCCACCCGTATCTCGCACTCGTCCAGCGCCGGTCGGCCGAGGATGTCGAAGCTGATCCGGCTCAGCGACATGGCCGCACCGGCACGTCCGGCCAGATGGCGGTCGACGGCGTGGACGATCAGGCCCCCGAGCGGGCTGAAGTGCTGCTCGTCCGCGCTCCACGCGCCGCCCGCGTGCGGGGTGGGCTTGTAGCGGTGCTCGTCGATGCGCTCGTAGTAGCTGTCCGGGGTGGCTGTGCTGGTGTTCAACGGGCTGCTCCTGGAACGGCGGCGGTGACGGGTGGGGTGGTGGACGGCGGCACCGGGGCCAGGATAGTTCGGCAGTGAACGACAGTTCCGGCGCCCCCGTGGCGCCCCCGTGACGCCTCCCTGGGGGCACCGTCCGAGTGGTGCGACCCGTGCACGGGGCCCAGGCTGTGGAGGAGCCGGAAGGAGCGCGCACGGCGAGCACCGGGCACCGCGAGTGAAGGAGCACCGAGATGGCGAAGAACCGCGACCACGGCGACGGCCTCAAGAAGGGCGACAAGGTCGCCTGGAGCACCCACGGCACGGAGACCGAGGGCGAGGTGGAGAAGAAGATCACTGAGCGGACCGAGGCCGCGGGCCGCACCGTCGACGCCTCCTCCGACGACCCGCAGTACCAGGTCCGCAGCGACAAGTCGGGCAAGCCGGCGGTGCACAAGCCGTCCGCGCTCAAGAAGAAGAAGTGAGGCGCCGTGGACGCCGATGAGCGGAAGAAGACCTGGGACGAGTTCCGCGAGCTGGTGAACATGACACCGGCCGACCTGGAGAAGTGGCTGGCCTCCGACCGGTCGCGGGACGCCGGTCAGCACAAGGACGGCGGAGAGTCCACCGGGCACGCCTCCGGACGCCGCATCGTGGACATCCTGCGGACCAATAAGGGCGACCTCTCGGACGACGACCACCAGCACATGCGCAAGGTCGTCGGCTACATCCGCCGCCACCTGGCCCAGCGCCCCTCGGGCGACGTCGAGGACACCCGCTGGCGGTACTCGCTCATGAACTGGGGCCACGACCCGCTGGCCTGACCGGAAGGAGAACGCCCGCACGGAAGAGCCGCACCGGCGTCCAGGGCGGTCTGCACGGCGACCCCTCGGCCCTTCTATACGCTGATCGCGTGGCGACAGCGAACCAGCGCGGACAGCACGCGAGCGAGCGGGGGACCGGCACCGGGCCCGAGGCGGGCGACCTCCAGGCCCTGGCCGTGCAGTTGCGGCGGATGAACGGCGAGATCAACCGCCTCGTGCAGAGCTTCGCCGGCACCCACGGTCTGCACGCCACCGACGTCCAGGCGCTCGCGGCGATCCTCGACGCGCGCGAGCCCATGACGCCGGGGCGACTGCGCGAGCACCTGGGCCTCACCTCCGGCGCGGTGACGGCGTGCGTGGACCGGCTGGAGCGTGCGGGGCACGTCCGACGGGTCCGGGAGAGCGCCGACCGCAGGGTCGTCCACCTGCACTACGTGCCCGACGCGCGCGCCGCGGCCCGCACGTACTTCCGTCCACTGGCCGAAGCGGCGGCAGCCACCCGCGCGCGCTTCGACGACGCCGAACTGGCGGTCGTGCTCCGCTTCCTGGCGGCGATGAACGAGGAACTGGGCCTGGTGCGGTCGGAGGACCGCTGACGACACGGACTGCGACCCAGTTAGTTCAATCATTGAGATTGTTTATGATCGAGCTACTGTGACCGAGACCTGAGACCAGGAGACCTGAACCCGATGACCAACCCCTCCCGACGGGCCCGCTGGCTCGTCCCCCTCGTCCTGCTCCTGGTCTGGCTCGGCATCGGCGGCACCCTCGGCCCGTACGCCGGGAAGCTCGGCGAGGTCGCCACCAACGACCAGGCCGCCTTCCTGCCCCGCAGCGCCGAGTCGACGCGGGTCATCGACGCGCAGAAGGCCTTCCAGCAGGACGAGACCCTCCCGGTGATCGTCGTGTGGACGGCGGACGACGGTGGCGCCGCCGCGGGGCACCGGCAAGAGGCCACGCGTTCGGTCGCGGGCCTGGAGGGCGAGCCCGGCATCGTCGGTCCCGCCTCCCCGGCCGTGCCCTCGCGCGACGGCGAGGCCCTGCAGGCCGTCGTCCAGGTCGAACCCGGCCTCGGCGACCGCCTGCCCGACGTCCTGGAGCGCATCGAGGAGGCCGCCGGGCAGGTCCCCGGCACCCGGGCGCAGCTCGCCGGACCGGCGGCCTCCCAGGCCGACCTCTCCGACGCGTTCTCGGGCATCGACGGACTGCTGCTCGGCGTCGCACTGGTCACGGTGCTGGTGATCCTGCTGCTCGTCTACCGCAGCGTCCTGCTGCCCCTGGTGATCATCATCAGTGCCGTGTTCGCGCTGGGCCTGGCCTGCGCCGTCGTCTACGCTCTCGCCGACCGCGACGTCGTCCGCGTCGACGGGCAGGTCCAGGGCATCCTCTCCATCCTGGTCATCGGCGCCGCGACCGACTACGCCCTCCTGCTCACCGCCCGCTTCCGCGAGGAACTGCCCCGCCACCCGGACCGCTTCGCCGCCGTCCTTGCCGCGCTGCGCGCCTCCTGGGGAGCCGTCGTGGCCAGCGCGGCCACCGTCGCCCTCGGGCTGCTGGCCCTGCTGCTCAGCGACCTGACCAACAACCGCGCGCTCGGACCGGTCGGCGCCATCGGCATCGTCTGCGCGGTCCTGAGCACGCTCACCTTCCTGCCCGCCGTCCTGGTCCTGCTCGGCCGGGCCGCCTACTGGCCGGCCAAGCCCGTGCGGGCCGGCGACCCGGAGGCCGGCCACCGCCTGTGGCACCGCGTCGCCGAACGGGTCGACCGCACCCCCCGCCGCATCTGGGCGATCTCCCTGGCCGCGCTGGTCGCCTGCGCCGCCTTCGCACCGACCCTGACCGCCAAGGGCGTGCCGCTGGACGAGATCTTCGTGGGCGACGCCCCCTCGGTCGCCGCCCAGCAGACCCTGGCGCGGCACTTCCCGGGCGGCTCCGGCAACCCGGCGGTGATCATCGCGGACGCCGACCGGCTCGACCCCGTCCTCGACGCGGCCCGCGACACCGAGGGCGTGGCCTCCGCCGACGCGGTGACCGCCTCCGGCCGTCCTGGGGCGGCGAGCCGAAGGTGGTCGACGGGCGGGTGCGGATCGACGCGACGCTCCAGGCGCCGGCCGACAGCGACGCGGCCAAGAACACGGTGGCCCGGCTCAGGACGGCCGTCCACGACGTGCCCGGCGCGGACGCGCTCGTCGGCGGCTACACCGCGCAGCAGTACGACACCCAGCGCACCGCCGAGCACGACCGCACGCTGATCGTGCCCGTCGTCCTCGGCATCATCCTGGTCATCCTGATCGTCCTGCTGAGGTCCCTGCTGATGCCGGTGCTGCTGGTGGCGACGGTGGCCCTCAACTTCGTGGCCACCCTGGGCGTCTCCGCGCTCGTCTTCACCCACGTGTTCGGCTTCAGCGGCACCGACGCCTCCGTCCCGCTGTACGGGTTCGTGTTCCTGGTCGCCCTGGGCGTGGACTACAACATCTTCCTCATGTCCCGGGTCCGGCAGGAATCGCTGGAACACGGCGTGCGCGAGGGCATCCTGCGCGGGCTGACCGCCACCGGAGGCGTCATCACCTCGGCCGGTGTCGTGCTCGCCGCCACCTTCGCGGCCCTCGGGGTGATCCCGCTGGCGTTCCTGGTGCAGATCGCCTTCATCGTGGCCTTCGGCGTGCTCCTGGACACGCTCGTGGTGCGTTCGCTGCTGGTGCCGGCGCTCGCCCGGGACATCGGCGCCGTCGCGTGGTGGCCCAGCCGCCTCGGCCGGCGCACACCGACCCGGACCGAGTGACGTACCCCGCGTCGGGTCAGGCCTCCAGAGTCCTCGCGAGGGGGCGCACGGTGCCGAGGAAGCGCCGTACGGCGATCTCGACGACGACCCGGTCCGGGTTCGCCCGAGGGCGGCGGTAGCGGTCCGCGTACCGGGTCTCGGCGTCGCGGACCGCCTCGGCGTCGTAGCGCACGGTCGCCACGCCCTCGAGCGTGGACCAGCGCCTGCCGTCCACCTGGCCCACGGCCACGACGGGGGATTCCGCCCGCTCGATGTTGCGCACCTTCGCGGTGCCCCGGCTCGTGATGATCCGCGCGGTGCGGGTGGCGTGGTCGTACGTCACACCGACCGGGACCAGGTGCGGGGTGCCGTCGGCACGCGGCGTCGACAGGAAGCACACCCGGCGCTCCTGCCAGAAGGCCACGAACTCGGCGTCCTCGTCGGGCAGTTTCCCGGTGTCCATCCGCTCTCCTCGCCCGAGTCGCGCGACCGCTGCCACGCGCTGCGTCCACCTCGGGCAATTTCCCACCCTACGACGCACGTGCGCGGCGCGTTCGCGGGCCCCGCCGCGCCGGACGGGCGCCGGACGGCGGACGTCAGGCGGCGTGCCGGCCCGGTGGACGGTCCTCCCGGGCCTCTTCCGGGCGCCGGGCCTCGGAGGCCTCGTCCCTGCCGCCCGGGAGCAGCCGCAGATGCCGGCGCCGGGCGTGCCGGGGTGGCTCCGGATCGCCGAAGAGCCGGTCCTCCAGATACGTCATGGTGAACAACAGCAGCCCCAGACCGGGCAGCAGTAGGACGGCAACGGTAACCACGCCGCGGGTCCCCCTCCGCTGTGGACGACTCCGTGCCGGGTGCCCGGGCCGGCGCCGGTGATGGGTCGGTGGCGGGTGAGGATGGTGCAACGGTCGGACATAAAGGGCAAGTGGGGAAGGGGGACGAGTGCGCCGGGCGTCATGTTCGAGCGGTGCCTGGGTAGGCGGGCCCGACGGCGAACACAACCCCGAGAACGGAGCACCCCAGCCGATGTCGCACACCGCACCACCCACCGGACCGAGTACGGACGCGCAGTTGGCGGCTTCGTGGTCGGACTGGATCGGCGACCACACCGAGGCACTGATCGGGATCCCGCTGCGCATCGCGCTCATCGTCGTGGTCCTGCTGGTGCTGCGCGCGGTGGCCAAACGGGCCATCACCCGGGTCGTCCAGCGCGTGCTGGAACCGTCGTCCGGCGAGACCGAGAGCAGCCGGCCCCGGCGCACGAGCCGTGGGGCCGCCGTACTGCACCGCGACCGCTCCCGGGCACGGCAGCGCCGCGAACAGCGCGCCCGCACCATCGGCTCCGTCCTCAGCAGCGCCGTGACCATCGTGCTCTTCATGGTGGGCGTGGCCATGGTGCTCGACCAGGTCGGCATCGCGCTGGGACCGCTGCTGGCCAGCGCCGGGGTGGTGGGCCTCGCGATCGGCTTCGGCGCGCAGAGCCTGGTCGCGGACTACCTGTCCGGCCTGCTCATCATGATCGAGGACCAGTACGGCGTCGGTGACTCGGTCGACCTCGGGGAGGCCGTCGGCGAGGTGGAGCACGTCGGTCTGCGGCTGACGCACGTCCGCGATCTCAACGGCGGACTGTGGCACATCCGCAACGGCGAGATCCTGCGGGTCCGCAACGACAGCCAGGAATGGGCGCGTGCCGTCCTGGACGTCGCCGTGACCTACGACGCCAATCTCGACACGGTCCACCGCGTCCTGGAGGACACCGGCCGCGCCCTGCGCCAGGACCCGGACTTCACGGACGTGCTGCTCGAGGACCCGGCGGTGTGGGGCGTGCAGTCCCTGGACGCCGACGGTGTCCTCGTGCGGCTCGCGGTCAAGACCGTGCCGCTCCAGCAGTGGGGTGTCACCCGCGAGCTGCGCCGCCGGGTGAAGGACGCCCTGGACGAGGCGGGCATCGACATCCCCTTCCCGCAGCGCACGGTGTGGGTGCGCACGGACGCCGAGGAGTCCGGGGGCGACGCCCTCGCGCGCTGACGCCGGGCGCGGCTTGCCGGAACGGCAAAGATCTTTGTCGTTCCGGCTTCCGCGGGTGCAGCCTGCACGCAGGGCGCGAGACCGTCTCGCGCCCGGCCGAGCAGACGGCCCGTCCGCCCCAGGAGGCATCATGACCGACACGCCCGCGACGGCTCCCGCCGCGGAGTTCTGGGAAGCGCGCTACCGCGACACCGACCGCGTCTGGAGCGGCCGCCCCAACGACCTGCTGGTCCGCGAGGCGAGCGGCCTCGCCCCCGGTACGGCGCTGGACCTGGGCTGCGGCGAGGGCGCGGACGCCGTGTGGCTGGCCTCGCGCGGCTGGCGGGTCACCGGCGTGGACATCTCCGGCACCGCACTCGAACGCGCCGCCGGACACGCCGCGGACGCCGGGATCGGCGACCGCGTCGCCTGGGAACGCCACGAGCTGGGCAAGTCCTTCCCCGAGGGCTCCTTCGACCTGGTGAGCGCCCACTACTTGCAGTCCCCGGTCGAGCTCGACCAGCAGACGGTCCTGCGCGCCGCCGCTCGGGCCGTGGCGCACGGCGGCACCCTGCTGCTCGTCCTGCACGCCGGCTGGCCCTCCTGGCAGACCGAACCGCCGTTCGACGCGGTCTTCCCCACCCTGGACGGAGTCCTCGCCGAACTGGCCCTGCCGGCCGACGAGTGGACCGTCGAAACCAAGGAGACCGCCCGCCGGCCGAGCACGTCCCCCGAGGGCGCCGAGGGCTTCCGCGAGGACCACGTATGGCGCCTGCGCCGAGCATGAGGCGCCGGCGCCCGCGTACCCCTCCCGGCCCGGCCGGGTCAGCGCTCCGCGGCCTCCGCCGTGCGATGGGCCGACCAGGCCTCGGCGCGCAGTTCGGGCCGGAGCAGGACGTCCGCCGCGGTGCAGGCCAGGGCGGCGGCCGCGGCGACGGTCACCTCCCGGGCCCGCTCCGAGGCGGCGGCCTCGGCGAACTCGGGGGTGTGGTCGGAGCCGTCCTCGCCCATGATCGCCACGAACGGGTGGACGGCCGGCACCCGCACACTCACGTTGCCGATGTCCGACGACCCCAGGTACACACCCGGCACGGGCGGCGTCAGCGTGATCCCCGCCCCGGAGAGATGCGCCGCGAACCGGTCGGACAGGATCCCGCTGTCCCGGAAGTGGTCGTAGCGGGCTGTGGCGCGCTCCACCTCGGCGCGCGTGCCCGTGGCCCGGGCCACGCCCTCGGCGCACTCGCCCAGCTGCCCGACCAGCTCGTCCAGCGCTCGTGAGGTGGCCGCCCGCAGCCCGAACAGCCCCTGGGCGTACTCGGGCACGATGTTGGTGGCCGTTCCCCCGTGCGTGACGATGCCCTGCACGTGCGAGGCCTCCGGCAGCCGCCGGCCGACCGCGCCCAGCACGTTGAACAACTCCACCAGGGCCGCCAGCGCGTCGATGCCCTCGGTCGGGTTGCCCGTCGGGTGCGCGGCCCGCCCGTGGAAGGCCACCCGGTACTGCACCTGCGCGGTCAGCGGTGCCCGCCGCCAGTCGTACACGCCCGGGTGGAACATCAGCGCCGCGTCCACCTCGTCGAACACCCCGGCGTCCACTTCGAGGGCCTTCCCGCCCCCGCCCTCCTCGGCGGGCGTGCCCACGGCCATGACGCATCCGGCGCGGCCGCCCAGCACCGCGTGGAGAGCGAGCGCCGCGCCCAGGCCCGCCGCCGCGATCAGATTGTGGCCGCAGGCGTGGCCGAGGCCCGGCAGGGCGTCGTACTCCAGCGGCAGCGCCACCGCGGGACGGCCCCGGCCCGAGCGCGCCGCGAACGCGGTCGGCATCCCCGCGACGCCCCGCTCCACCGCGAAACCGGCACGTTCCAGCTCGCCGGAGAGCAGGGCCGCCGCCCGGTGCTCGGCGAAGGCGTACTCGGGGTCGGCGTGCAGCCGCAGCGCGACGTCCCACAGCGCCCCGGCCCGGCCGGCCACCTCCTGGCGGATGTCCTCGTGGACGTCGTCGAGCGTGCGGGTCACGCGGCCTCCTCGGGTCGGATGCTCCGAATGCGTGCCGTTCCCGGGTTCCACCGCCCGGGTGCCGCGACACCCGCCGGGTTTCGGCGCCGGGGCGGGTGCAATACGTTCCATGCGCCGCGCGGCCGCGAGCCGACGGAACCGGACGGCGCTTCCCGAACCGACGTGGGAGGAACGATGGATCACTCGCGGGTGCCCGTACTGGAAGCGCTGCAGGACTTCCGCCGCCGGGGGGACATCGCCTACGGGCCGCCGGGACACAAGCAGGGCCGCGGCGTCGACCCCAGGGTCGCGGAGATCGTCGGCATGGACGTCTTCCGCTCCGACGTCCTCTCCCTCAACGGGCTGGACGACCGCCGCCAGTCCCAGGGCGTGGTGAGCCGGGCCCAGGAGCTGATGGCGGACGCCGTCGGCGCCGAGCACGCCTTCTTCTCCACCTGTGGCAGCTCCCTGTCGGTCAAGACCGCGATGCTGGCCGTGGCCGGCCCCGGCGAGAAGCTGCTGGTCTCGCGCAACGCGCACAAGGCCGTGGTCGCGGCCGTCGTCGTCAACGGCGTCGAACCCATCTGGGTGCACCCGAAGTTCGACGCCGAGCGGCACCTCGCCCACCCGCCCGAGCCGGACGACGTACGCCGCAAGCTGGCGGAACACCCGGACGCCAAGGGCATGTTGCTCATCACGCCCACCGACTGGGGGACGTGCGCCGACATCGCGGGCGTGGCCCGGGTCTGCCACGAGTTCGACGTCCCCCTCATCGTGGACGAGGCCTGGGGCGCCCACCTGCCGTTCCACTCCGGCCTGCCCGCCTGGGGGATGGACACCGAGGCCGACCTGGTGGTGACCAGCGTCCACAAGATGGGCGGCGCCATCGAGCAGAGCTCCGTCTTCCACCTCCAGTACGACCGGGTCTCGCCCGAGGTGCTCAAGCAGCGCGAGGACCTGCTGGGCACCACCAGCGCCTCGACCCTGGTGTTCGCCACGCTCGACGGCTGGCGCCGGCAGATGGTCGAGCAGGGCCGCGAACTGCTCGGTGCCGCGCTCGGCCGGGCGGAACGCGTCCGTGCGGCGGTCGCCGCCATGCCGGGGCTGCGCCCCATGGGACAGGAGGTCGTCGACGTCGGGCTCGCCGCCGCCTACGACCCCCTGAAGATCGTGATCGACGTGCGCGAACTGGGCATCAGCGGCATGCAGGCGACCGAATGGGTGCGCGACCACTGCCACGTCGACCTCGGCGGCTCCGACACCTGCCGCATCAGCGCCTCGATCACCCACGCCGACGACGACCGGACGGAGGAGGTGCTGCTGGACGCCCTGCGCGCGCTCGTCGACGGCGCCGGGTCCATCGAACGCAGGCCGCCGGTCCGGCTGCCCGAGCCCTCCGCGCTCGAACTGGAACAGGCCATGCTGCCGCGCGCGGCGTTCTTCGCCCCGGTGGAGCACGTGCCCGCCGAACGGGCCGCCGGGCGCATCTCCGCGGAGATGATCAGCCCCTATCCACCGGGTGTGCCCGTCGTCGCCCCCGGCGAGGTCATCACCCAAGAGGTCCTGGATTACCTGCGCAGCGGCGCGGACCACGGTGTCCTCATCCCGGACGCGGCCGATCCGTCGGTGCGGACGCTGCGGGTGGTGCGCACCCCGCACTGAGCGGGCGGACGATTCGTGTCCGATTTGTTGAAGAAGTGACGTAATGAGTTTTTTGAGAAGAGAGGCATGCTTTGTGGCTTCCCGGACACCTGTGGTGTGAAGGCCTTTGGCTACCAGAGGGAGATGGTGAAATGCCTTCCAACGACAAGGTGCTCGAGGAAGTCCGCACCGAGAACATCGACATCGAAGCAGCACTCGACCCCACCGAGCCCGACGGAGTCTTCCGCGACAGCCGCGAGTGCGCCGCGCTCGCCCTGCAGTCCGGAGGCACCACCCTGCTGCTTTCGCCGCCGACCCCGCGCCCCAAGAAGGGTTGACGGACCGACGGGAGCAGTGAGATGGAGCAGTCGAGCACGTCAGCCCTTCTCCAGGGAACGGTGCTGGACCTCGCTTCCGACGTGGTCTCCGCTCTTCGGAGCGGAGACCACGTGCGAGCGGGGGGCACCCTCGCGGCAGGCGGATCGGGCGACGGCGTCGCACGCGCGGCGGTACGCGTCCTGGGCGCCGACCTGCTGCTGCCCACCACCCTGTTGAGGCTTGAGCCCGACCCCGGTCAACTCGCCGTGTTCCGGGACGCCGTGACGGCCCATCCGCCCCGCGGCGACGCGGCCCCGGCCGTAGCGTGGAGCCACTGGGCGATGACCCGGACCCTGCACCGGCTGGGACAACCCCCGAACGACCCGCTCACCGCCGAGGCGGGCGCGGAACCCGATGCCCGCTGGCTCGACGGCGCCGGCTGGCAGTACCTGACCCACCAGCTCGCCGTCCTCGCGCCGCTCGCGCTGCCCGGCGAGGAGAACGCGGTCATGCGCGCCGCCCGCCGCCGCCCGGTGGACGTCGCCCGCGGCTTCGTACGGGCGGTACGCCGCCGCGACTGGCAGCAGGCGGCCGGAGCCGGACGCTGGCTCACCCTGCTGGACGGGGTGCCCGCCACCCTCGGTCTCGACGCCGGCCTCGACTTCGTACGGCTCATGGGCGGCAGCGACCCCCGGGTCGCCCTCCAGCTGGAGGCGGCACGGCTGATGCCGGCCGGAGTGCTCCTGTGAGCGCCCGGCGGGTCGAGGAGGCCGCCCTGAACTGGGTGTGGACCCACCGCGACCGCTTCGCACTCGGCGAGGACGCGCTCGCGGCGGACGGACAGGTCAACCACACCTGGAAGCCGCTGGGCGAACTGGCCCAGGTGTGCGCGTCGGTGGCCGCCCGCACCTCGGCCTCGGACCCGCTGCACGCACCGGTGGCCGAGCTGCTGGACTTCGCCTGGCAACAGACCCGCGAGGGCGAGATGTTCCCGCTGATGCAGTCGCTGGAACCCTTCGCCACCTACCCGCTGGAGGTCTACGCGGCCTTCGCCTCGGCCGGCTACCGCCACCCCGGCTACGAGGCGTCGGCCGCCGTGGTGGCCCGCACCCGCGGCTGGCGGCTGACCGAGCAGTACCCCACCCGGCGGCTCGGCGTCATCGAGGCCGAACGGCGCAGCGGCCTGCGCCCGCACGGCGCGGTGCCGCAGGCGCTGGACCGCACCTGGCTGGGCGGCCTGCCCGAACCGTGGACCTTCGAACGCGCGGCCGGGTACGCGCTGACCCACGTCGTCTTCCACCTCACCGAGTGGGGCCGCGCCCCGCAGGGCGTGCCACCGGACCTGGCGGACTACCTGCGGCACTGGCTGCCGCCCTGGCTGGACACCTGCCTCGACGCCCGCATGTACGACCTGAGCTGCGAGCTGCTGGCGGTGGCGGCGAGCCTGCCGGACCCGCCGGAGCCGGCCGTCCTGGAGGACGCCTGGCACCGCGTCACGGCCGCACAGCACGCCTGCGGCGCGATCCCCGAGGAGGGCGCCCTCCAGGACGCCGCCCCACCGGGCCAGGACGACCCCTACGCCTTCACCGACTGCTACCACTCCACCCTCATGGCGGTGTTCGCCGCGGCCCTCACCACGGCACGGGTGCGCGACCTGGACCACGCCGGACAAGGAGTGCCCGGATGACGGACACCCGACTGATCCACCGCGTCGGAGCGGGCGCCCTGGAGTGGCTCTGGGCCCACCGGGACGGCTTCCGGCTGGAGCCGGACGTGGACCCCGAGATCGGCTTCCTCGAGCGCTTCAAGCCGATCGGCGAACTCGCCCTGATCTGCAAGGTCCTCTTCCGCGAGGGCGTCGCCGGCTCCCGCCAGGCCCAACTGGCCCGCCAACTGCTCGACCACGTCTGGCGGGACACCCTGGACGGCGGCCGCATGCTGGAACGCGGGCAGCGCATCGAACCCTTCTCGCCCGTGCCCTTCGAGGTGTACCTGCCGTTCAGGGAGCTGGGTTACAGCCAGCCCGAGATCGAGCGGGCCACCGTGCTCAACCACCGTCTGGACAGCTGGACGCGGTTCCCGGTGACCCCGACCCGGCGCCTGGGTCTGTCCGCCTTCCAGCGCCGCTTCGGCCTGCCGGCCCGGCCGCCCGAGGCCGACCTGGTGGGCACCACCTGGCTGGCCGGCACCCCCGAACCGTGGACGGTCGAGGGCCACACCGCCTACGACATCACCCACACCGTCTTCCACCTCACCGACTGGGGCGAGCGGCCCGACGGCCTGCCCGAGCCCGTTGCCGACTACCTCGCCACCTGGCTGCCGGTCTGGATCGACGACTGGCTGGACCTGGAGCGCTGGGACCTGCTCGGCGAACTCCTCGTCGTGGACGCCTGCCTGCCCCGGCCCACCCTGGACGAACCCGCGTGGCAGGCCTTCGCCGCCGCGCAGCAGCCCGACGGCGCCATGCCCGCCGTACGGACGATGCCCGAGGGCGACCCCGACACGGTGTTCGACATGATCTACCACCCGACGCTGGTCGCCGCCTACGCCTCCGTGCTGGCCACCTCCCGCGCCCTCAGCGAACTGGCGCACAGCACCTCATGACGGCCCGTCCCGCGCCCTGGCCGGGCGAACCCGACGACGAGGCCGAGCACGTCCCGCCGACGCCACCACCCCCCGGACCGTCCGACGACGCGGCCCTGCGCGACCGGCTGGCCGAGGCCGTCGACGCCTCCGACGCACCCGACGCCGTCTTCGCCGTCTCCCGGCACGGCCGCCGCACCCTCCACAGCGGCGGCACGGGCACGCCGCCCGCCGTCCCCCGCCAGGACCTGCGCTACGAGATCGGCTCGGCCTCCAAGACCCTCACCGGACTGCTGCTGACCCTGCTGATCCGGCGCGGTGTGCTCACCGGAGCCGAACCGGCCGCCGGCTGCCTGGAACCCGGCCGCCCGGCCGGCCCGCACCCCGTGACCCTCACCCACCTCATCACCCACACCTCGGGACTCCCGGCCCTGCCCGCCGACTTCGTCCCCCGCGCCCTGCCCGCCTGGCGCACCAACCCCTACGCCCGCTACCCGGCCGAACGGTTGACCGGCGCCTTCCTGCGCCACGGCGCGCGCCACCGCCCCGGAACCCGCTGGCACTACTCCAACTACGGCGTCTCCGTCCTCGGCCACGCACTCGCCGCCACCACCGGCAGAACCTGGGACGACCTGCTCACCGGGCAGGTCCTGCGCCCCCTCGGCCTGAGCGGCACGGCCCTGCGCGCTCAGGACGAGAAGACCGACGCCACCGGCCACCGCAGGGACGGCCGGACGCCGGTCCCGGCCTTCGACGCGGGCGGCTTCCAGGCGGCGGGCGCCATCCGCTCCACCCCGCACGACCTGCTCACCTTCCTCGAGGCCCACCTCGACCCGGCCCGCTCACCGGCGGCCGGCGCGCTGCGGGCGGCACGCGTGCCGGTGCTCCGCCGCGGGCTGGGACACCGCCATGTGCACACGGTGGCGTGGTTCCGGCACCCCACCGACGGCGGGCCGATGTACTTCCACAGCGGCGCCACCCTCGGCCAGCAGGCGTTCCTCGGTTTCCGGCCCGACACCGGCACGGCCCTGGCCGCGGTCTGCACCCGCCGCTTCCGCGCCCGGGACCCGTTCATCGCCACCGCCTACGCGCTCCTCGCCGGACAATGACGAGGGCGCGGGACCGCCGCCTCCCGCGGCGGCCCCGCGCCCGAGCCGTACCGCGCCGGCTCACGCTCCGTCAGACGCGCTGCCACAGGGCCGGCGTCGCCTCGGGCGACCACACGCCCTGCGCCTGGTGGTTCTGCAGGCACCGGTAGCGCAGCCCCGCGTGGGACACCGTGGCCCCCACCTCGTAGACCCGGCCCGCCGCCCACGCGTCCGCCGCCGCGTTGTCCTGCGGCGCGGGCGTGCCCGCCTCGGCGGAGGTGGTCTTCAGGGTGAGGCCGAAGTCGCTGAGCAGCGGATTGATCGGCTGGTAGAAGGTGGTCCCGCCACTCGTGCAGTCACCGGAGCCGCCGGACGTGGTGCCCTGTGCCTGGGTGCCCGCGACGAAGGGGCCGCCGGAGTCGCCGGGTTCGGCGCACACCGTGGTCTGGGTCAGCCCGTCGACGGTGCCCTGCGGGTAGCTGACGCTCGTGTCGTGCTGCTGGACCGTACCGCAGTGCCATCCCGTCGTGGAACCGGAGCGGCAGACGGACGCGCCCACGAGTGCCTCCACCGAGCCGTCGATCTGCACCTTCTGGCCGCCCTCGCCGTTGACGTCCGGGGTGGCGGACCAGTCGGCGTTGACGCCCACCCAGGCCATGTCCTTGCCCGGGAAGGTGGATGCCTGGAAGGTGCCCTGGTCGGTCTCGTCGACTCCGGTGGTCGTCGCGCCCGGCTCGCCGCAGTGGCCGGCCGTGGCGAAGCCCTGCTGCTGGTCCTTGGTGACGGAGAAGCCGATGGAACAGCGGGCCTGGCCGTCGATGTAGTAGGCGTCGCCGCCGACGAGGTCCTTGAACACCCGGGGCCGGTCGGCCGAGACCCGGACGCCGACGTCCTGGCCCCCGACCCCGGCGGCCTCGGCGAAGTCCGCCGCGGCCGACTCGCTGGTGGCCTGCACGACGACCCGGTTGGTCCGGACGTCGACGAACCAGACCGGTGTCTCGCGCGTCCCGGTGCGCACCGCGGCGGCGTCCAGCTTCTCCTTGACCGAGCGGAGCTCCGCCAGCCCCTTCTCGACGACCGCCGCTGTGGCCCCCTGGGCCTCGATGGCGGCCGTGTCCGCGGCGTCGGTGGTGGCGACGGTCAGTTCGGCGGAAGTCGCGCCGCTGACCCAGGCACCGGCGAAGCGGTCGCCCAGCGTGTTGCGCAGCATGCCCGCGCGGGTGCCCGCCTCCGCCTCGTTGACCAGCCTGGCCGACGCCTGGGCCGGCGTCAGCCCCAGGTCCCGTTGCATGGCACGCAGCACCTGTGCCGGGGGTTTGTCCGCGCCGAGCGTCCGGGCGGCGGACGCCGGCCCCGGAGCGGGCGGCGGTGCGGCCGACGCCGCGGCGGGGACTGCGGTCAGGACCAGGGCGCCGAGCGCGGTGAGGGCGGCGCGGCGGCTGCGCGCGGCATGTCTGCCGACCATGCGATGTGCCTCCTTCGAGGGCTGTGCGAGACAGCGGGTGTCGGTGGGTGACCACGGTTCGTGGTGCGGGTCCGGCGAAGTCACAGTCCTTGCCGGTGGGGTCCGCGGCCATGTCCGCACCGGGCGTCTTTCGCGCGATGGGGGACGCGACGGGTGCCAAGTGCAGTACGCGGGCGGGCGTCAGGCGGGGGTCAGCCCCGGGTTGCCCGCCTCGGTGACGAAGGACGCGGCCGTGGTGATGGGAGCACCGGGCGTGCTGATGGCGGAGACCGTCCGGAAGTCGAGGCGGGTGGCCTGGCGGTCGAGCTCGGCGCGGACGTACCCACGCTTGCCGTTGTAGAACTTCATGTGCGGGTTGGCCCGCATGTACACGTCCCAGTTGGCGGGCTGCTCCACGCCGTCCCGGCCGCTGGCGACCGAGGTGCAGGTGACCTCCGTGCCGACGGTGGCCGACGCCGGGTCGTCGAAGTCCTCCTTGACGTCGAGGGCGTAGCCCACGTGCACGTCACCGGTGAGGATCAGCCAGTTCTCGACCCCGGCGGCCTTCGCCCCGGCGACGACCCGGTCGCGCGAGGCGCGGTAGCCGTCCCAGGCGTCCATCGAGAGCGCGGCGTCGGCGGTCACGTCGAACTTGCGCTGGGAGAAGCAGACCTGCTGGGGCATCACGTTCCACAGCGCCGTCGAGTTCTGCCAGCCCTCCAGCAGCCACTGCTCCTGCGCCGCGCCGGTGATGGTGCGCGCCGGGTCGTCCGACTCCGGACCGGGAGCGTGCGGCCGGTCGTCGTAGGCCTGGTCGGAGCGATACTGCCGGGTGTCGAGGATGTCGAACTGGGCGAGCGTGCCCCAGTGCAGCCGGCGGTACAGCTGGGCGTCCGGGCCCTGGGGCAGCTGGGCGGCGCGCAGCGGCTGGTTCTCCCAGTACGCGCGGTAGGCGGCCGCCCGCCGCAGCAGGAACTCCTCCGGAGGGATGCCGTTCTCCGGGATGTCGTCGGCGTAGTTGTTCTCGGTCTCGTGGTCGTCCCAGGCGACCACGAAGGGGTGCGCGGCGTGGGCCGCCTTGAGGTCCTCGTCGCTCTTGTACAGCGAGTAGCGCAGCCGGTAGTCCGCGAGCGTCATGGTCTCGCGGTTGAAGACATCGGGCAGGACGCGGTCGGTGTAGCGGCGCTCGCCGCCCGACGGGTTCACCGCGTACTCGTACAGGTAGTCGCCGAGGTGGAAGACCACGTCGACGTCGTCCTGGGCCAGGTGCCGCAGCACGGTGTAGTAGCCGTCCATGTACGCCTGGCAGGCGACGGCACCCAGCCTCAGCGTGCCGGTGGCGCTGCCCGCCGGCGGCGCGGTGCGGGTGCGGCCCGCGGGGCTGATCCAGGCTCCGGCCCGGAAGCGGTAGTAGTACACGGTGCCCGGCGTCAGGCCCTTCACGTCGACGTGCACGCTGTGGTTGTACTCGGCGTGGGCGTCGGCGGTGCCCCGGAACAGGACGGCCGCGAAGTACTCGTCGAGGGCCACCTCCCACTCGACCGTGACCCGCTCCGTGCCCATGCCGCCGTCCTCCAGGAACGGCTCGGGCGCGAGCCGGGTCCACAGCAGCACCGAGTCCGGCAGCGGATCGCCGGAGGCGACACCGAGCGTGAACGGGTCCTTGGTGATCCGGGCGGCGCGCTCGGGTGCGGCCACCGCGCCGCGGGCCGGGGTGTTGGTGGAGAAGGCGAGCGCGGCGGCGGCCGCGGTGACGGTCAGGAAACGCCGGCGGGCCAGGTGCCGCGCGGCGGCGCCCATGACGGCGTCGTGCGGGGAGAAGGCGTGCTCGGCCGGTCGGCGGTGACGGCCCGTGGGCGCCATCTGGTGTCCTCTCGTACGGGGCGGGCGTCCTGCCCGGGATGCGCGGACCCCGCATGCTAAGCAGACAAAACGGCCGAAACCGGAAGGGCTTGCGGAGTGATCACACAGGAGGACGTACGCGCGTGTGGGCGCCGTGCCCCGGGGGCACCCGGAAGCGGGTGGGACGGGGCACGGGAGAGGGGCGGTGGGCGGAGCCGATGGCCAGGACCAGGCGCTACGAGGTGGCGGCCTCCGGCCGCTGGTGGGACGAGGAGGACAACCGCTGGCTGCCGGCCGGCGAGGTGCACGCGTGGGAGCAGGGCATGAACCAGACCGTGTGCGGGCTGTCCCTGCACCGCTCGCAGCTGGCCCGGTTCCCGGCCGTCGGCTGGAGTGACGTCCTGCCCGAGTCCGGCGGCGCGGCCGACGCCGTCCGCCGGGTCTGCCCGCGCTGCGCGGCGGCGGCCGGCCGCCGGGGAGCGGGCGACCGGCCGGGCTGGCGGCGGGTGAACCCGCGCCCCTGAGACCCGGGGCGCGGGCCGCAGGTCAGGACGGCAGCGGTGAGCGGCTGACCCGGATCTTGGACTGTCCGTGCGGCCGCTTCTCCCAGTCCGCCATGAACCGCGCGTGCAGGTTGTGCTGGGCCGCCAGCGTGAGCAGTGTGTCGGTGCGGTAGTAGAAGTCCTCGCGCAGCACCTGGTGTTCCGTGCCCTCGGTGCGGTCGAAGGTGAAGTCGAAGAACCCCGTGTCGGTCAGGATGCGGCCGACGTGCCCGAGGCACTCGTCGATGACGCTCAGCGGCGAGTGCGAGAAGACGCTGTGCGCGTGGACGACGTCGAAGTGGCCGTCCGGCAGGAACTCCAGCTTCAGGTCCCCGGTGATGGTCAGGTGGGGCAGCTTGGCCTGGAGGCCGTGCTCGGTCAGCGTCTGCTTCGCGGCGATCAGTATGTCCGGCGAGATGTCGATGCCGTAGTAGTGCCCGGTGTCGAGGTGGTCGATGAAGTGCCGGCCGCCGCGCAGGTTGCCGCAGCCGATGTCGAGCATGCGATGCTCCGGGCGCAGTCCGTGCTCGATCAGGTAGTCGAACTGCATCTGTCCCAGGGCCAGCCAGCGGTCGTGGGTACGGCTGCCGACCGCCGCCTCGGGGCTGCGGCGGGCGTCGGAGGCCATCACCGCCCGGTAGTAGCCGACGTGGTCCGGGTGCTTGAGCCGCAGCCACGCGTCCCGGCCGGCGCGGCGCACGTACGGGCCCACACGGTCGGGGTGGCGCAGCGCGTAGCCGACCTTGTGGGTGAGCGCGGCGCGGTTGCTGCGCAGTTTCTTTTGGGACTTGGCGTCCTTGGGCATGACGGGTTGGACCTCCGTGTGAGGGGTTGAGGGGGGACGGTGCGGGAGGTTCCGCAGAGGGTGTCAGATCCGGCGGCGCAGCAACAGGACCGTGACGAGGGCGAGTACGAGCGCGAGGCCGCCGAGGAGCGCCGTGTCGGTCCACTGGAACGCCCAGTAGTCGCCGGCGGGGTTCGCCTCGTAGAAGCGTGCGACGTAGCCGTGCTGCGTCATGCACTCCTTCAGCTCGCGCCCGGACGGGTAGGGACAGTTCAGGACGTCCTCCCGGCGGCCGGACGCCGTGATCAGGCCGTAGTGCCCGGTGGACCACTTCTCGCCCATGGGTGCCTTGGGCCGCCACCCGTCGCTGACGTAGGTGTGCGGCGGGACCAGGAGCCGGGCCCGGTGGGTCCACTGCACCAGCGCCGTCACCGCGGCCGTGACCAGCAGCGTCCACGCCATCGCGGACAGCACCCGGCGGGTCAGCAGCCCGGCGAGGGTGCCCACGGCCAGGCCGCACAGCGCGGCGGCGACGGCGGAGGGGCCGGAACCGGTGAGCGCGGTCGCCTCGTACCAGAAGACGCCGTAGCTGTGGTTGGCGGCGGGCTCCCACCACCAGCGGAACAGCAGGGCCAGCGACCCGGAGAGCGCCACGGTGCCAACCGCGGCGAGGGCGAGGCGGGAGGTGAACCACTGGGCCCGGCTCACGCCCTGCGCCAGCACCATCCGGTGGGTGCCCAGCTCCCGGTCGCGGCCCAGCAGCGGTGCTCCCCAGAACATGCCGATCAGCGTGGGCAGGGCGATGTTGAGCGCGCCGAGCAGCTTGAGCGGTTCGATGTCCAGGAACTGCGGCAGCCCGTCGCCGGGCCGGCTGCAGAACAGCGGGCCGGGATCGCAGTGGTCGAACAGCCCGCTGTGCAGGTCGTCCAGCATGCCCGAGCGGAAGTAGGCGGCGAGCACGGCGGCGACGACCAGGACGGCCGCGCCGCAGCCGACCAGCACCCGCTGCTGGCGCCAGGCCAGCCACAACGTGCCCTTCACGCCGCCTCCCGCGTGCCGTCGGCGCCGGAGCGCAGGTGACCGAGGAGGATTTCCTCCAGGCCGGGCCGCTCGACGTGCCAGTCGCCGCCGAGCGGGCCCCGGGGGCGTATCAGCGCGGTCAGCTGCCGTCCGTGCGTGCGTTTCCGCACCACTTCGTGGCGCCGCAGTCCGGGTGCCTCGTCGGCGTGTCCGGTGACCAGGGCGTGGCTTTCGCGGAGCGCGTCGGTGTCCTCGTCCAGTGCGACCCGGCCGGCCCGCAGCAGCAGTACCCGGTCGCAGGTCTGCTCCAGGTCGGGCAGGACGTGCGAGGACAGCACGATGCTCACCTCGCGCTCCGCCGCCTCGGCCATCAGGGTCGCCATGATCTCCTCACGCACCACCGGGTCGAGGTCGGCGAGCGGCTCGTCCAGGAGCAGCAGCTCCGGCCGCTTGCCGAGGGCCAGGGCGAGCGCCACCCGGGTGCGCCGGCCCGGTGACAGCTCGCCCACGCGGGCCGTCAGAGGGATGCCGCCCTCGCCCACGACCCGCTCGGCGACCGCCCGGTCCCAGGCGGCGTTCAGCTTGCCGCCCATGCGCAGGGTGTCGGCCACCGTGAAGCGCGGGTAGAGCGGCTTGTCCTGGGTGAGCAGAGCGACCCGGGTGCGGGCCGCGGCCGTGTCCGGCGCGGTGCCCAGGGCCCGGATCTCTCCGCGCGTGGGCCGCAGCAGGCCGCCGGCCAGGTGCAGCAGGGTGCTCTTGCCCGCGCCGTTGCGGCCCACCAGCGCGGTGATCCGGCCGCGGGGCACCGTGAACCCGCAGTCCCGCAGGGCCCAGTCGCCGCGTGCCCGGTAGCGGAACCCGAGGTCCGTGGCGTGCAGCGCGGCGGGCTCGTCCGGCCCGGTCATGCGTCCTCCTGTCTCCGTCCCCGGTCACCCGGGTCCTGCTCGTGCGGCTCGTCGGGCTCGTACGCGTCCAGGGCCGCCGTGACCAGGGCGAGCACGTCGTCCCGCTCCAGTCCGGCCGACCGGGCCCGTGCGACCCACTCGGCGAGCTCCGTGCGCAGCGGCGAGTCGTCCTCCGCGCCGGGCCGCGCCAGCGACCGCGTCACGAAGGTGCCGAGCCCGCGCCGCGACCGCACCAGACCGGCCTGCTCCAGGTCGCGATAGGCCCGGAACACGGTGTTGGGGTTGATGGCGGTGGCGGCGACGACCTCCTTGGCCGTCGGGAGCTTGTCCCCGACCCGCAGCACGCCCATCCGGAGCGCCTGCTCGGTCTGCCGCACGATCTGTACGTAGGCGGGGATGCCGCTGCGCCGATCGATCCGGTACTCGACCACGTCACCTTCCATGCTTTCATTAATTCATTAGTAGAAGCATGATCAGGTGGCCCGTGGATGTCAACTCCTCCCGGATGGCGGCGCCGAGTTGACAGGCGGACGATGGGGTGGTGGGGACTGGGAAAGGAGGAGCGTCATGCTGGAGGCCAAGACGCTCGACAAGCCGGACGAGCGGCGCGATTTCCCCCGCGGGCACATCGAGGCCGTGCACATGGAAGGACTCGACTTCGCCGTCGCCACCTTCGAACCGGGCTGGCGCTGGTCGGAGTCCGTGGCGCCCATCGCGGGCACCGACAGCTGCATGATCCACCACAACTGCTATGTGGCGGAGGGCCGGATGCACGTCCGCATGGACGACGGCGCCGAGAGCGAGGTGGGCCCCGGCGACGTGTTCGTCTGCTCGCCCGGCCACGACGCCTGGGTCGTGGGCGACGCGCAGTGCGTCGTGTACGACTTCGCGGGCGGCATGGCGAAGGAGTACGCCAAGGCCGACTAGAAGCGCATACGGGAGGAGGGGGTGACCGCCTCGGCGGTCACCCCCTCCTCCCGCGTCGCTCACGCCGCCAGGGCCACCGCCCCGACCGCCGGCGTACGCAGCACCCGCCGGGCCGTCCCCAGACCCGTCCCGAGCGTCACCGCCGCCGACACCGACATCATCGTCAGCCAGACGCCGGGGAACTGCTCCGGCAGCACCGCGTCGGTCCGCACCACCGTGAACGGCACGACCCCGGCCAGCGCGGCCACCGTGCCGAAGAACACCCCGGTCAGCGTCAGGATCAGCCCCTCGACGCCGACCACGCCCAGCACCTGGCCCGGGGTCGCCCCCGCGAGGCGCTGCTGCCCGAACTCCCGGGAGCGGTATGTCGTCGCCGCGTACAGCGAGTTGACCAGCATCACGCAGACGAACACCGCGATGATGCCGACCACCGTGAGGTTGAGCGTCTCCAGGTTCTTCGCGTCGACCGACTTGACCAGGCCGGAGGCCTTCACCGCGTCGCTCTCCACCGCCTGCACGGTGACCGTCGCCGTCGACACCGCCGTGAACAGGATCAGCGACACCAGGATCCCGGCGAGGTGATCCGCCCGCTCCCGCAGGTTGCGCACGGCCAGCCAGCCGCTCGCGCCGCTCAACGGCAACCGGTCGAGCACGCCCTTCAGCAGCCGCGGCGACAGCAGCGCGAAGCCCACCGACAGCAGGATCGCCCCGTAGGCCGGCGGCGCCATCAGCGCCTCGTCCGTCGCGGAGAACAGGAACGTGGCACCCGCCCCGACGGCACCGGTGGCGAGCGCGGCGTACGCCAGGAACCGCTTGGCACCGGCCCGCTCCCGACCGCGCCGCGTCACCCGCCGCACCGCCAGGAACGCGGCGCCCGCCGACGCGAGCAGCGTGATGCCCACACCGCTCAGCAGCGCGACCGGCCCGAAGGAGTACTCGACGGCTCCCGCCACCTGGCCGCTGTCCTGGAACATCTCCAGCAGCGCCCGCCCACCGAGCATCGCCGGGCCGACGGCCAGCGCCGCGCCCACCAGGGCCACGGCCACCGCCTCACCCACCACCATCCGCTTGATCTGCGCCGGGGTCGCCCCCGAGCAGCGCAGCAGTTCCAACTCGGCGGTGCGCTGCCGCACGTTGACCGTCAGCGTCGAGGCCACCGCGAAGAACACCAGCAGCGTCCCGTACCCACCGACGACCCCCGCCGCCGTGCCCAGCGTCTCCGAGCTGACCGGGTCCACCCCGCCCTGCCCGGCCGTGTCGTGCATCGAGTTGAACATCATGATGACCGCCGCGCCCAGGAAGGCGGACAGCAGCGTCGCGAGGAACCGTCCGGGGCGCCGCCGGATCGACCGCAGGGCCAGTACGAACACCGCTCACACCCCCGCCGGCACGTCGTCGCCCAGGTGCGCCAGCCGCTCCGCGACCGCGTCCGGCGCCGGCGCGTCCATCCGCCCCGCGAGCCGTCCGTCGGCGAGGAAGACGACCGAGTCGGCGTACGAGGCGGCGACCGGGTCGTGCGTCACCATCACCACGGTCCGGCCGTGCACCCGCACCGCCTCCTGCAACAGCAGCATCACCTGCCGCGCGCTGCGCGTGTCCAGCGCGCCCGTCGGCTCGTCCGCGAAGATCACCCGGGGCTCGGTCACCAGCGCACGGGCGATCGCCACCCGCTGCCGCTGCCCCCCGGAGAGCTGGTCGGGACGGTGCCCGAGCCGGTCCCCGAGACCGACCGCGGCCAGGACCTCCCGCGCCCGCTTCCGGTCGACGCGGCGCCCGGCCAGCTTCAACGGCAGCACCGTGTTCTGCGCGACCGTGAGCGTCTCCAGCAGGTTGTACTGCTGGAACACGAACCCGACCCGGCCGCGCCGGAACCTGGTCAGCTCCGCCTCGGTGCCGCCCGTCAGCTCCGTGCCGTCCACCCACACGATGCCGCCGTCCGGCCGGTCGAGACCCGCCGCGCACTGCAGCAACGTGGACTTGCCCGAACCAGACGGCCCCATCACCGCGGTGAACGTGCCACGCCCCAGGCTCAGCGTCACCCCGTCCAGCGCGGTCACCGCGTTCTCGGCGGTGCCGTAGGTCCGGGTCACCTTGACCAGACGGAGCGCCTCGGGGGCGGGCCCCGGTTCACTGCCGCCTCGTGCGCCGGTGCGAAACATCGTCATCATCCTCCGTGCGGCACGCCCTGTGCGCTGCCTCACCGAGGACGCTACGGAGCGGAACGCCGGGGCACACGGGGCGCAGAGCCCGTATCGGGGGGTGTACTCAGCGACACCCGGCCCGGCACCCGCCCGGACCGACGACCGCCCGCCCGCTCGCTCACCCCTCCACCAGCACCACCTCCAGCGTGCGCGGACCGTGCACCCCCTCGACCCGGTCCAGCTCGATGTCACTGGTCGCCGACGGACCGGAGATCCAGGTCAACGGGCGGGCCGGGTCGAGGCGTTCGAGAGCCTGCGGGACCGACGACACCACCTGGTCCGGCACCCGTACGACGCAGACATGGTGGTCGGGGACGAGGGTGATACGGCGGCGGCCCTGGTCGGGGGAGCCGTCCAGGACGATGGTGCCGGTCTCGGCGACGGCGACCGCGCAGCCCGTGACCACGCTGTCGACCCGGTCGAGGTCCTGCGGGGTGTTCGCCGCGCGGTCGTGGACGCGGGTCGCGTCGACCGCCTTGAGCCAGTACGGGGGCAGCCCCGGCGGAACGACCACGCTCTGCGAGCCGTGTGCCGCCATGAGCCGCATCAGCAGCTCGGGCAACTGCTCGTCCGTGCAGCGGTGCACGATAGCCCGGTAGTCCGCCAGGTTCTCGGCGAGCAGCTCCACCGTCTCGGCGGTGCTCCGCCGCCCGTGCTCGCGCAGATAGTCCCGCGTCGGCGGAGCCTCGTCGGCCGGCACGTCCGCGAGGGCGCGCCGCACCCGGCCCAGAATGCGTTCCCTGCTGCTCACTTGGCCTCGTCCTTCCCACCGCGCGTGCGCTGCCACCAGTCGCGGAACGGTTCCGCGGGCACCTGAGGGAGATCGCGCGTGCCGCTCCAGGCCCGGCCGGGTCCGGGAAGCGTCCGCGGGTGCAGCCGCCGGGTGCGCGACGCCAGCCGCTGCCCGGTCCGCAGCGCGCCCGGGTGCGTGAACGCCCACTGCGCCGCCCGCATCGCCGCCCGCTCGGCCGCGTGCCCCTTGGCCGGTTTCAGGACGACCCGGTTGCCCCGCCGGACGGCCGGGCCGCCCTGCACCACCCGCTCCCGCAGGTGCACCAGCACCTCGGGGATGTCGATGGCCACCGGGCACACCTCGTAGCAGGCGCCGCACAGCGACGACGCGTACGGCAGGGAGGCGTCGATCTCGCTGCCCGTGCCCCGCAGTTGCGGGCTGAGGATCGCGCCGATCGGACCCGGGTAGACCGAGCCGTAGGCGTGGCCGCCCGCCCGCTCGTACACCGGGCAGACGTTGAGGCAGGCCGAGCAGCGGATGCAGCGCAGCGCCTGGCGGCCGACCTCGTCGGCGAGGGTGTCGGTGCGGCCGTTGTCCAGCAGCACCAAGTGGAAGGTGCGCGGGCCGTCCTGGTCGGTGGTGCCGGTCCACATGGACGTGTACGGGTTCATGCGCTCGGCGGTGGAGGAGCGGGGGAGGGTCTGGAGGAAGACCTCCAGGTCCTGCCAGCTCGGCACGATCTTCTCGATGCCGACGACCGAGATCAGCGTCTCGGGCAGCGTCAGACACATCCGCCCGTTGCCCTCGGACTCCACGACCACGAGCGTGCCGGTCTCGGCGACGACGAAGTTCGCGCCGGAGATGCCGACCTTGGCCCGCAGGAACTTCTCCCGCAGGTGAAGCCGTGCCGCCTCCGCGAGTTCGGCGGGCGTGTCCGTCAGGCCCTCCGGTGCCGGGCGTCCCCACTCGCTCATCTCGGAGCGGAAGATGTCCCGGATCTCCCCGCGGTTGCGGTGGATCGCCGGGACCAGGATGTGCGACGGCCGGTCCTTGCCCAACTGCACGATCAGTTCGGCGAGATCCGTCTCGTAGGCGTGGATGCCCTCCGCCTCCAGGGCCTCGTTGAGACCGATCTCCTGCGTCGCCATCGACTTGACCTTGACGACCTCCCGCTCACCGGTCTCCTCGACCAGCCGGGCGACGATCGCGTTGGCCTCGTCCGCGTCGGCGGCCCAGTGCACGGTCCCGCCGGCCGCCGTGACCGCCTCCTCCACCTGCACCAGGTACCGGTCGAGGTGGCGCAGGGTGTGGTCCTTGATGCGTCGGCCGGCCTCGCGCAACTGTGCCCAGTCGTCCAGCTCCGCGACCGCGCGGGCCCGCTTGTCCCGGATGGTGTGGGTGGCGTGGCGCAGGTTGCCGCGCAGCGTCGGGTTGCGCACCGCCGTACGCGCGGCCTCCGGGAAGGCCGGCATCCCCACGAACGTGCCGCTCATACGGCCACCGCCTCCTTGGTGCTCGCCAGGATCTCCGCGATGTGCACCGGCCGCATGCCCGTGCGCAGCCGCGTCATGGTGCCGCCGATGTGCATCAGGCAGGAGTTGTCGGCCGCGCACAGCACCTCCGCGCCCGTCGACTCGGCGTTGCGCACCTTGTCCGCGCCCATCGCCGCCGACACGTCCGCGTTCTTCACGGCGAAAGTGCCGCCGAAGCCGCAGCACTCCTCGGCGCCCGGCAACTCCACCAGCTCCAGCCCCTTCACCGCCTCCAGCAGCCGCCGGGGCCGGTCGCCCAGGCCCAGGCCGCGCAGCCCGTGGCAGGTCGGGTGGTAGGTGACCGAGTGCGGGTAGTACGCCCCCACGTCCGTCACCCCCAGCACGTCCACCAGGAACTCCGTCAGCTCGTACGTCTTCGGCACCACCGGAGCCAGCGTCGCCGCGAGGCTGTCCCCGCGCCCCTCCGCGCGCGCCCGCTCACCCATGCGCGGATACAGCTCCCGCACCATCGCCCCGCACGAGCCCGACGGCATCACGACCGCGTCGTACTCCGCGAAGACCTCCGCGAAGTGCCGGGCCAGCGGCTCCGCCTCGTGCCGGTAACCGGTGTTGTAGTGCGCCTGGCCGCAGCAGGTCTGGCCCATCGGGAAGTCGACCTCGACACCCAGTCTGGTCAGCAGCTTCACCACGGCACGGCCGGTGTCCGGGTACAGCGTGTCGTTGACGCAGGTCAGGAACAGGGCGACACGCATCGCGGCTCCTTGTGATCGGTGGAAACGTGATCGGTGCAACGTGGTCGGTGGAACGTGGTCGACGAGACTTGTTGATCATCGGATGAATCGCAGGGTAGTCGGCGCGGCGAGGCCGGGGGAGACCCCCGTTCACCGGTCGGCGAGTCGGGCTTCGGCCGCCCGCCAGCGCGCCGTGCCGCCCCGAGGCTCGTACCGGGTCAGCGACTGGGTGCGCACCAGCAGCCGGCGCATGTCGGCGAGGCCGCCGACCAGCCCGTGGGCGCGGGCCTGCACCAGGACGTTGCCGAGCGCGGCGGCCTCGGTCGGCCCCGCCACCACCGGCAGCCCGCAGGCGTCGGCGGTCAGCTGGCACAGCAGCGCGTTGCGGGTGCCCCCGCCGACCACGTGCACGACGTCCACCGGATGCCCGGCGAGGCGCTGGGCGTCCTCGACGGCCCCGCGGTGGGCCAGCGCCAGCGAGTCGAGGATGCACCGGGTCACCTCGGCGGGCGTCCCCGGCACCGGCTGCCCCGAGGCGCGGCACGCCTCGGCGATCCGCTCCGGCATCCGCCCCGGCGTGAGGAACGACGCGTCACCCGCGTCCACCACCGACCGCAGCGCCGGCACCCGCGCCGCCGCGAGCAGCAGCTCGCCCAGCTCGGGCTCGCCCCAGGCCCGTACGCACTCCTGGAGCAGCCACAGCCCCATGATGTTGCGCAGGTACCGGACCGTGCCGTCCAGCCCCAGCTCGTTGGTGAAGTTCGCGGCGCGGCTCTCCTCCGTCAGCACCGGAGCGGTCAGCTCCAGCCCGGCCAGCGACCAGGTGCCGGTGCAGATGTACGCGAACCGCTCACCCGAGGCCGGCACGGCGGCCACCGCCGAGGCGGTGTCGTGCGAACCGACCGCCGTCACCGGCACGGGCCCGTCCAGCCCCGTCTCCTCCAGCACCCGGGGCGTCAGCACACCGGCCGGATCGCCCGGTTGCCGCAGCGGCGCGAAGAGCGCCAGGTCGATCCCGAGCCGGTCGGCGACGTCCCGCGACCAGTCCCGGGTGCGGGGGTCGATCAGCTGGGTGGTGGAGGCGTTGGTCAGCTCCGTGCCCTGCTCGCCGGTCAGCCAGTACGTCAGCAGGTCCGGGATCAGCAGCAGCCGTCGGACCTGCGCGAACTGGGCGGTGCCGCGCGCGGCGACGAGCTGGTACAGGGTGTTGAAGGGCGCGTACTGCAACCCGGTCGCCGCGTACAGCTCCCCGGCGGGCAGCGTGGCCCACACCTTCTCCGCGACGCCCTCGGTGCGGGCGTCGCGGTAGTGCACGGGGTTGCCGAGCAGCGCCCCGTCGGCGTCCAGCAGACCGTGGTCGACGGCCCAGCTGTCCACGCCCACCGAGTCCACCGGCCCGGCCGCCCGCAGCCCGTCCAGCACACCGGCGTACAGCGCCAGCACGTCCCAGCGCAGCCCTTCCGGAGTACGGACCGGCCGGTTGGGGAAGCGGTGCGCCTCGGCCAGCTCCAGCCGGTCCGGGTCCACGCGGCCGACCATGACGCGCCCGCTGGACGCGCCGAGGTCGACCGCGGCGTACGACCTGACGCCCACGGCAGCGCTCATCGCAGGAAAGCGGCGGCGACGCCGGCGTCGACCGGGACGTGCAGACCGGTGGTGTGGGTCAGGTCGCCGCCGGTCAGCGCGAACACGGCGTTGGCGACGTGTTCGGGCAGCACCTCGCGCTTCAGCAGCGTCCGCTGCGCGTAGAACTCGCCCAGCTTCTCCTCCGGCACCCCGTACACGGCCGCCCGCTTCGCGCCCCAGCCGCCCGCGAAGATCCCCGAACCACGCACCACACCGTCCGGGTTGACCCCGTTGACCCGGATGCCGTGCTCACCCAGCTCGGCGGCGAGCAGCCGCACCTGGTGGGCCTGGTCGGCCTTGGTGGCGGAGTAGGCGATGTTGTTGGGGCCCGCGAAGACGGCGTTCTTGGAGGCGATGTAGACGATGTCGCCGCCCATCTCCTGCGCCGTCATCACCCGGGCCGCCTCGCGCGAGACCAGGAAGGAGCCGCGGGCCATGATGTCGTGCTGGAGGTCCCAGTCCTCGGCGGAGGTCTCCAGCAGCGGCTTGGAGATGGAGATGCCCGCGTTGTTGACCACCAGGTCGACCCCGCCGAAGGCGAGCACGGCCGCGCGGAACGACGCGGCGATCCGCTCCTCGTCCGTCACGTCCACGGTCACGGCGACCGCCTTGTCCGGCCCGCCCAGCTCCTCGGCGACCGCCGCGGCGTTCTCCCCGTTCAGGTCGGCGACGACCACGCAGGCGCCCTCGTCGACGAGCCGCCGCGCGATCGCCTTCCCGATCCCGCTGCCCGCACCGGTCACCAGCGCCACCCGGGTCGCCAGCGGCCGGGGCTTCGGCATCCGCCGCAGCTTGGCCTCCTCCAACGCCCAGTACTCGATGCGGAACTTCTCCGACTCCTCGATCGGCGCGTACGCCGACACCGCCTCCGCCCCGCGCATCACGTTGATCGCGTTGACGTAGAACTCGCCGGCCACCCGGGCCGTCTGCTTGTCCTTGCCGAAGCTGAACATGCCCACGCCCGGTACCAGCACGATCGCCGGGTCGGCGCCGCGCATCGCGGGGGAGTCCGGCTCGGCGTGCCGCCGGTAGTAGGCGGCGTACTCCTCGCGATAGGCGGCGTGCAGCTCCCCCAGCCGTGCGACCGTCTCGTCCAGCGGCGCGGTCGGCGGCAGGTCGAGCACCAGCGGCCGCACCTTGGTGCGCAGGAAGTGGTCGGGGCAGGAGGTGCCGAGCGCGGCGAGCCTCGGGTGTTCGGCCCGGGCGAGGAAGTCCAGTACCTCGTCCGTGTCGGTGAAGTGCCCCACCTGCGGCCGGTCTCGGGACGCCAGGCCACGGACGTACGGCGCCAGCGCCGCCGCCCGCTCCCGCCGCTCGTCCTCGGGCAGCGCCTCGTACCCGTCGACCACCGCGCCGAACGGCTCGGCCTTCCCGCGCTCGGCGAGAAAGGCCTCGGCGGTGCGGATGATGTGCAGCGAGTTGCGCTCGCACTCCTCGGAGGTGTCGCCCCAGGCGGTGATGCCGTGTCCGCCGAGCACACACCCGATCGCCCGCGGGTTGGCCGCCTTCACGGCCGCGATGTCCAGCCCGAGCTGGAAACCGGGCCGCCGCCACGGCACCCACACCACGGTGTCGCCGAAGCACTCGGCGGTCAGCTTCTCGCCGTCCGCCGCGCAGGCCAGCGCGATCCCGGAGTCGGGGTGGAGGTGGTCCACGTGCGCGGCCTCCACCAGCCCGTGCATCGCCGTGTCGATGGAGGGCGCGGCGCCGCCCTTGCCGTGCAGGCAGTAGTCGAAGGCGGCGACCATCTCGTCCTCGCGCTCGACGCCCGGGTAGACGCCCTTGAGCGCCCGCATCCGGTCCAGCCGCAGCACGGCGAGCCCCGCCTCGCTGAGCGTCCCGAGATCACCGCCGGACCCCTTGACCCACATCAGCTCCACATCACCTCCGGTGACGGGGTCGGTGGCGGTTCCTTTGGCGGAGGCGTTGCCGCCGGCGTAGTTGGTGTTGCGGGGATCGGAGCCGAGCCGATGGGAGCGGGCGAGGAGTGCGGAGGCTTCAGGGTGAGATGCCATGACGGTGCCTTCTCGATCGAGGGATGGTGAAGCGCCCTCAGGGGCGCGGGACGGTATTGAAGTGCGGCTCCGCCGCGTGGGCGCGACCAGCCACAACCGGCCCGCAGCCGCAAAACAACAGAAACCCGGCAGACGCCTACGCCCCCCACCCCGCCTGCTGCCCACCGACCCGCTCGGCGACAACCTTCTCGCCGTACCCGGACGCCGCGTACGCCTTGCGAGGCTCGGGGGCCAACCCCATCTCCTCCCGCACCTCACGAAGAAGCGGACGCACGTCCGTGTCATACGCGTCCATCAACACGGAGTTGGCCTCCAGCACGTCCCCCGAAGCCTGCGCGGCTCCCAACGCCTCCGCATCCACCAGCAACGCCTTCGCCGTGGCCTCCTGAACGTTCATCACCGACCGGATGATCGCCGGGATCTTCGCCTCGATGTTGTGGCACTGGTCCAGCATGAACGCCACGTCGGAGGTGAACCCGCCCCCGCGCACCACCTCGTACATGATCCGGAACAGCTGGAACGGATCGGCCGCCCCCACCATCAGGTCGTCGTCCGCGTAGAAGCGCGAGTTGAAGTCGAACCCGCCCAGCTTCCCCTCCCGCAGCAGCGTCGCCACGATGAACTCGATGTTCGTGCCCGGCGCGTGGTGCCCGGTGTCGACGACGACCTGCGCCTTCTCGCCCAGCCGGAGGCAGTGCGCGTAGGCCGTGCCCCAGTCCGGCACGTCCGTCGTGTAGAACGCCGGCTCGAAGAGCTTGTACTCCAGCAGCATCCGCTGCCCCTCGCCCAGCCGCTCGTACACCTCGGCCAGCCCCTCGGCCAGCCGGTCCTGCCGGGACCGCACGTCGTCCTGCCCGGGATAGTTCGTGCCGTCCGCGAACCACAGCTTCAGGTCCCGCGAACCGGTGGCGTCCATGATGTCGACGCACTCCAGCAGGTGGCCGACGGCCTTCTTGCGCACCGCCGCGTCGGGGTGGCAGATGCTGCCGAGCTTGTAGTCGTCGTCCTGGAAGGTGTTGGAGTTGATCGCGCCGATCCGTACGCCCCGCTCCTTCGCGTGCTCGGCCAGCGCCGCGTAGTCCTCGACCTTGTCCCACGGGATGTGCAGGGCGACGGTCGGGGCCACGCCGGTGAACTCGTGCACCTTCGCCGCGTCGTCCAGTTTCTCGAACGGGTCGCGCGGCACACCCGCTTGGGCGAACACCTTGAACCGGGTGCCGGAGTTCCCGTACGCCCACGACGGCGTCTCGACTGCCTGGGTCTTGAGCGCGGTCTTCACCGCGGCGAGCTCGGTCACTTCGGCGCTCCTGTGACATCGGGTCGCGGCCGGTCCAGAGACCGACTCTGCGCACGACCATGTGTGAAACGATTCAGAACGTGAAGCTATGAGCCGTCCGAAGGGGTGTCAACCCTTCTGCTCACTCCCGCCTTCCGTGACTCGGCCGTGACCTTCGGCTATCGAAAGTTTTTCGACCCGGACCCATTGACGCGACATGCCCTGCCTGCCTAACGTCCCGGCAACCCAGTTGAAACCTTTCACGACGCCGTGAGGGCCGTCCCGCCCGGCGTCGTCGAGGAGCCCCCATGACCCACCCGTCCGACACGGGTACGGCCCCGGTCCTGGCGCTCAGGGACGTCTCCAAGTCCTTCGGCGCGGTCCGCGCCCTGCGGGACGTCTCCCTGGAGCTGCTCCCCGGCGAGGTCCACGCCCTCGCCGGGGAGAACGGCGCCGGCAAGTCGACCCTCATCAAGACGCTCGCCGGAGTGCACCGGCCGGACGCCGGACAGGTGCTGCTCGACGGAGAGCCGGTCGTCTTCCACGGCCCCGGCGACGCCCGCGACGCCGGCATCGCCGTGATCTACCAGGAGCCGACCCTCTTCCCCGACCTGTCGATCGCCGAGAACATCTTCATGGGCCGCCAACCCCGACGCGCCCTCGGCCGCATCGACCACCGGGCGACCCGCGACGCCACCGCCGCCCTCATGCGGCGCCTCGGCGTCGAACTCGACCCCGACCGCCCGGCGCGCGGCCTGTCCATCGCGGACCAGCAGATCGTGGAGATCGCCAAGGCGCTCTCCTTCGACGCCCGCGTCCTGATCATGGACGAGCCGACCGCCGCGCTCACCGGCAGCGAGGTCACCCGGCTCTTCGGCGTCGTGCGCACCCTGCGCGAGCAGGGCGCCGCCGTGCTCTTCATCTCCCACCGGCTGGAGGAGATCTTCCAGATCTGCGCGCGTGTCACCACGCTGCGCGACGGTGCCTGGATCGCCAGTGAGCCGCTGGCCGGCATGACCGAGGACGACCTGGTCCGCCGCATGGTCGGCCGCGACCTGGACGAGCTCTACCCCAAGCAGGAGGTGAGCCCCGGCGAGGTCGCCCTCAGCGTGCGCCGCCTGACCCGGGAGGGCGTCTTCACCGACGTCTCCTTCGAGGTGCGGCGCGGGGAGATCGTGGGTCTCGCCGGACTGGTCGGCGCGGGCCGCACCGAGGTCGCCCGCGCCGTCTTCGGCATCGACCGCTGGGACGCCGGTGAGGTCACCGTCGACGGCAATCCCCTGGTCAACGGCGCCCCGTCCACCGCGATGGCCGCGAGCCTCGCCCTGGTCCCGGAGGACCGGCGCGCCCAGGGACTGGTGATGGACATGTCCATCGAGCGCAACATCGGCCTCACCGGGCTCCGTACGACCGTGCGGGCCGGGCTGATGGACCGGGGCGCCGAGCGCAGCCGCTCCCTCGACTGGGCCGTGAAGCTCCAGGTCAAGTACGCCCGCATCGCCGACGCCGTCGCCACCCTCTCCGGAGGCAACCAGCAGAAGGTCGTCCTCGCCAAGTGGCTGGCCACCGGTCCCAAGGTGCTGATCGTGGACGAGCCGACCCGCGGCATCGACGTCGGCACCAAGGCCGAGGTGCACCGGCTGCTGAGCGAACTGGCCGCCGACGGCGTGGCCGTCCTGATGATCTCCTCCGACCTGCCCGAGGTCCTCGGCATGGCCGACCGCGTCCTGGTGATGCACGAGGGCCGGCTGACCGCGGAGATCGCCCGCACCGACGCCACCGAGGAGACCGTGATGGCCGCAGCCACGGGGAGGGCCGCCGCATGACGGTCACCGCACCCGACCAGGCACCCCTCACCGACGTACCCAAGGCCGGCGCCACCCGGCTCGTCGACCGCATCTTCAAGATGCGCGAACTCGCCATCCTCCTCGTCTTCCTGGTGATGATCGCCGTCACCCAGGCCGGCAACAGCGAGTTCCTGTCCGAGCAGGGCATCAAGGACCTGCTGCTCAACGCCACCATCCTGGTCCTGGTCGCCACCGGCCAGTCCCTGGTCGTCATCACCCGCAACGTCGACCTGTCCGTCGGCTCCACCCTCGGCATCAGCGCCTTCGCCGCCGGCACCTACCTCCAGGGCGGCGGCAACAGCGTCGTCGCCGTGCTCCTCGCGGTGCTCATGGGCGTCGGCTTCGGCCTGCTCAACGGCCTGCTGGTCAGCCTCGGCCAGGTGCCCGCCCTGGTCGTCACCCTCGGCACCCTCTACATCATCCGCGGCATCGACTCCATCTGGGTCGGCTCCCGCCAGATCACCGCGGCCGACCTGCCCGGCGGCTTCGTCGACTTCGGCTCGGGCGGGATCTCCGCCGTGCCGTGGCCGGCGCTGATCGCCCTCGCGGTGCTCGTCGCCACCGCGTACTACCTGAAGCACTTCGGCAGCGGACGCGAGCTGTACGCGCTCGGCTCCAACCCGGAGGCCGCCCGGCTGGCCGGCATCCCGGTCCGCAAACGCATCCTCACCGCGTACACCTTCTGCGGCGCCCTCGCCGGACTAGCCGGCGCCCTCTACCTGGCCCGGTTCGGCAACGTCGACTCCGGCACCGGCAACGGCTACGAACTGACCGTCGTCAGCGCCGTCGTGGTCGGCGGTGTCGTCTTCACCGGCGGCTCCGGCAGCGTCTACGGCGCCGCCCTCGGCGCACTCCTGCTGACCTCGATCAACAGCGTGCTGCCCGCCCTCGGCGTCAGCTCCGTGTGGGTGCTGGCCATCAACGGCATCCTGCTCATCCTCGCCATCGCCGTCGACCGGATCGTCGCGCTCCGCGTGGCCGACGCCCTGAAGAAGAGGAACGCCCGCCATGGCTGACCGCTCCCTGATGCGCGCCGTCCGCTGGGACACGGTCGTCGGCGCCCTCCTCCTCGTCGTCCTGCTGCTCTCCTTCGGCTTCGTCGACGGCTTCGGCAACGCCCTCAACCTGTCCTTCCTCATCGGCAACACCCTGCCCATCGCGCTCATCGCCCTGCCGATGACCCTGCTCGTCGTCTCCGGCGAGATCGACCTGTCGGTCGCCTCCACCGCGGGTCTGTCCGGCGCGGTGATGGGCGCCCTGTGGAACCAGGGCATGGCCATCGAGGTGATCATCCCGGTCTGCCTGTTGCTCGGCGTCGTCTGCGGCCTGGTCAACGGGCTGCTGGTCACCCGGCTCGGCCTGCCGTCCCTCGCCGTCACCATCGGCACCCTGGCGGCCTACCGGGGCATCGCGCAGATCGTGCTCGGCTCGGACGCGGTGACCGACTTCCCCTCCCGGTACCTGGACTTCGCGGCCGGACGCATCGACGGCACCTTCGTCCCGTACGCCTTCCTCCCCTTCCTCGTGCTGCTCGTCATCGCCGTGGTCGCCCTGCACGCCATGCCGTTCGGCCGGTCGCTGTTCGCCATCGGCGCCAGCGAGGAGGCGGCGCGGTTCGCCGGCATCCGGGTCAGGCGGCAGAAGCTGATCCTGTTCACCCTCACCGGTCTGATGTCCGCCCTCACCGGCGTCTTCTGGGCCCTGCACTACGCCAGCGCCCGCTACGACAACGCCACCGGCCTCGAACTCTCCGTCGTCGCCGCCGTGCTGCTGGGCGGCATCGACTTCGACGGCGGCAAGGGGACGATGGGCGGCGCGATCGCCGGGGTGTTTCTGCTCGGGGCCCTGCAGAACGTGATGAGTCTTCAGGATGTTTCCGCGCAGTCGCAGATTGTCGTGACCGGTGTGCTGCTCGTGCTGTCCGTGCTGGGCCCCCGGTGCGCGCGGCAGATCTCGGCAGTGAGGGCGCAGAGGTTGACGTCCTAGCGTCGTTCGAAGGCTGCGGGCCGTCCGTGGCTGGTCGCGCCCACGCGGCGGAGCCGCATGCCGAAACCGCCCCGCGCCCCTGAAGGGGCGCCCCGCTCACCCTCGTCAGAAGGAACCCAACCATGCGTAAGCAGTCCCTGACCCGCACCTGCGCCGCCCTCGCCGCCGTCACCTCCCTCGCCCTGGCCGCCACCGCCTGCGGCGGCACCACCAAGGAGGACGTCAAGAACGAGGACGCCTCCGCCGCCACCGCGGGCAAGGCAGACCCGAACGCCCCCACGAAGAAGGGCCTGACCGTCGGCTTCCTGCCCAAGCAGGTCAACAACCCGTACTTCACCGTCGCCGACAAGGGCGGCGAGAAGGCCCTGAAGGAACTGGGCTCCAGCTACAAGGAGGTCGGCCCCTCCAGCGGCACCGACACCGCCGGCCAGGTCTCCTACGTCAACACCCTCACCCAGCAGCAGGTCGACGCCATGGCCGTCTCCGCACAGGACCCGGGCGCCCTGTGCACCGCCCTCAAGCAGGCCATGAAGAACGGCATCAAGGTGGTCACCTACGACTCCGACACCAACCCGGAGTGCCGCAACGCCTTCGTCTCCCAGGCGTCCGCCGAGGACCTCGGCCGCACCCAGGTGCAGCTGCTCGCCGAGCAGATCGGCAACAAGGGCGAGATCGCGATCCTCTCCGCCGCGCAGACCGCGACGAACCAGAACGCCTGGATCGAGATCATGAAGGACGAGCTCAAGGACCCGAAGTACAAGGACATCGAGCTGGTCGAGGTCGCCTACGGTGACGACGACGCCCAGAAGTCCTTCCAGCAGACCCAGGGCCTGCTCCAGGAGTACCCGGACCTGAAGGGGATCATCTCCCCGACCACCGTCGGCATCAAGGCCGCCGCCCAGTACCTGTCCGGCTCCAAGTACAAGGGCAAGGTCAAGCTGACCGGCCTCGGCACCCCCAACGACATGCGCAAGTACGTCAAGAACGGCACCGTCGAGGCGTTCGAGCTGTGGGACCCGGCGAAGCTCGGCGAACTCGCCGCGCGCACCGCCGTCGCCCTGGCCTCCGGGCAGATCACCGGCAAGGAGGGGGAGACCTTCGAGGCCGGTGCGATGGGCGAGTACACCATCGGCGAGGACGGCGTGATCACCCTCGGCAAGCCGACCGTGTTCAACGCCGGGAACATCGACCAGTACGACTTCTGACCCACACCTTCTTCCGACACACGTTCCGAACCGAGGGCGGTACTTCATGCAGCGCGTCTGTTTCCTGCTCAAGGTCCGCCAGGACCGGATCGCGGAGTACCGCGAACGCCACGCCACAGTGTGGCCGGAGATGTGCGAGGCGCTCTCCGCCACCGGCTGGCACAACTACTCGCTCTTCCTGCGCGACGACGGCCTGCTCGTCGGCTACCTGGAGACCGAGGACTTCGCCGCCGCCCGGGCCGGTATGGAGGCCACCGAGGTCAACGCCCGCTGGCAGGCCGAGATGGGTCCGCTCTTCGAGTCACTCGACGGCGACCGCCCCGACGAGGCGATGAAACCGCTCACCGAGGTGTTCCACCTCGCCTGACGCCCGGCCCCGGCCAGGCACCGCCCGTCCGGACGGTGGAGGTCTTCCCAGGACGGCGCGGGTAATGTGAAGGTCATCCGGCCGCCCGCGTCCCTGGGTGCGTTTCCCCCGGCCCGACCCTGGAGGTCCCTGCTCGATGGCCCATTCGGTGGGTATCAAGGACGTCGCCCGCGCCGCCGGAGTTTCCGTGGGCACGGTCTCCAACGTCATCAACCGCCCCGACACCGTCGCGACCGAGACCCGCGCGCGCGTGCTGTCCGCGATCGACCGGCTCGGCTACGTCCGCAGCGAGTCCGCCCGCCAGCTGCGGGCGGGCCGCAGCCGGATCATGGGGCTGCTCGTCCTGGACATGGGCAACCCGTTCTTCGTCGACGTCGCGCGCGGCGCCGAGCGGGCCGCCCGCGACGCCGGGCTCGGCGTGATGGTCTGCAACAGCGCCCAGAACCCGGGGGAGGAGGCCGAGTACCTCTCGCTCTTCGCCGAGCAGCGCGTGCGGGGCGTCCTGCTCACCCCGGCCGACGCCACCGGCCGCAACATCGAGGGCTTCCGGCGCCACAACATCCCCTTCGTGCTGGTCGACCGGGTCGCCGAGGGCACCACCGAATGCTCCGTCTCCGTGGACGACGTCGCGGGCGGCGCGCTCGCGGTGCGTCACCTGGTGGACGCCGGACACCGATCCGTCGCGTACGTCAGCGGACCGCCCGGCCTCAACCAGGTCCGCGACCGGCGCACCGGCGCCCTGGCCGCCCTCGCCGAGGCCGGCCTCGGCCCCGACGCCCTGCGCGAGCTGCCCACCGAACGCCTCGACGTCGCGGCCGGCCGGGACGCCGGCGCCCGCCTGCTCGGCCTCGCCGACCGGCCCACCGCCGTCTTCTGCGCCAACGACCTGCTCGCCCTCGGCGTCCTCCAGGCCCTGTACGCCGCGGGTGTGAGCGTCCCCGACGACCTCGCGATCGTCGGCTACGACGACATCGAGTTCGCCGCCGCCGCGGCCGTCCCGCTCACCTCCGTGCGCCAGCCCGCCGTGACCATGGGCGCCATGGCCGCCGAACTGCTCCTGGAGGAGACGGAACTGGAGGGCACCGACCGCACCCACGCCCACCGAAGGGTGGTGCTCCAGCCGGAACTGGTGGTGCGGCGCTCCAGCCTCGCCGCCCGCTGACCGTCGCCACTGACCGTCCGTTCAGCACGAATCCCGGTCCCGGGGGTCGGTCCCCGCAAGGACGTGTGCTGAACTGGGACACGGCCGAAAGATCCGTTCGTACGGTCCGACCGTGCGATCCGTCCGTCCCGGGAGCCCCCGTTGAGCGTCAGCTACCGCCAGCCCGGCGTCGTCCTCACCGACCGCCGATTCACCGTGCCCCTCGACCACGCCGACCCCGGCGGGGAGACGATCGAGCTGTACGCCCGCGAGGCCGTGGCGAGCGACAAGGCGCACCGGGCCGACCTGCCGTGGCTGGTGTACCTCCAGGGCGGTCCCGGCTTCGGGGCGAACCGTTTCATCGGCCGTCCCGCCTGGCTCGGCCGTGCCCTGAAGGAGTACCGCGTCCTCCTCCTCGACCAGCGCGGCACCGGCGCCTCCACCCCGGCCAACCGCCAGACGCTCCCGCTGCGCGGCGGCCCCGCCGAGCAGGCCGACTACCTCACCCACTTCCGCGCCGACGCCATCGTCCGCGACTGCGAGACCATCCGCCCGCAGGTCACCGGCGGCGCCCCCTGGGCCGTCCTCGGCCAGAGCTTCGGCGGCTTCTGCACCGTCGCCTACCTGTCGCTCGCCCCCGAGGGCCTGAGCACCGCCCTGATCACCGGCGGCCTGCCCTCCCTGGACGCCCACGCCGACGATGTCTACCGGGCCGCCTACCCCCGCATCGAGCGCAAGGTCGCCGCGCACTACGCCCGCTACCCCCAGGACGTCGAGCGCGCCCGCCGCATCGCCGACCACCTGCTCACCCACGACGTCGTCCTGCCGGGCGGCTACCGGCTCACCGTCGAGGCCTTCCAGTCCCTCGGCATCCTGCTCGGCGGCAGCGAGGGCAGCCACCGCCTGCACTTCCTCCTGGAGGACGCCTTCGTCCGCACCCCGCGCGGACACGAGCTGTCCGACGCCTTCCAGGAGCAGGCGCAGTCCCTGCTCTCGTACGCGGGCCACCCGCTGTACGCCCTCGTCCACGAGGCCATCTACGGCCAGGACACGCGCCCCACGAACTGGTCGGCCGAGCGGGTCCGCGCCGAGTTCCCGCGGTTCGACGCCGCCAAGGCCCTCGCGGGCGACGAACCGCTGCTGTTCACCGGCGAGTCGGTCCACCCCTGGATGTTCGACTGCGACCCGGCGCTGCGCCCGCTGCGCGAGAGTGCCGAACTGCTCGCCGCCCGCACCGACTGGACCCCGCTCTACGACCCCGCCCGCCTCGCCGCCAACGAGGTACCGGCCGCCGCGGCCGTCTACCACGACGACATGTACGTCGACACCGCCCACGCGCTGACCACCGCCCGCACGATCCGCGGCCTGCGCACCTGGGTCACCGACGAGTTCGAGCACGACGGCGTGCGGGCCGGCGGTCCGCGTGTCCTGGACCGGCTGCTCGCCCTCGCCCGCGACGAGGCCTGAACGGCGACGCGTTCGAATTCCGGGTGGGATGTCGGCGGCGCGGTTTAGTGTGCGGGCATGACGGAGCCGACGATCACGCAACTGGAGCCCATGCCCGGCGACTGGCGGCGCGCCCTGGCCGTCGTCGCCCACCCGGACGACCTGGAGTACGGCTGCTCGGCGGCGATCGCGGCCTGGACCGACGAGGGCCGCGAGGTCGCCTACGTCCTGGCGACCCGGGGCGAGGCGGGCATCGACACCCTGGCGCCCGCCGAGTGCGGCCCGCTGCGGGAGCGTGAGCAGCGGGCGAGCGCGGCCGTCGTCGGGGTGAGCGAGGTGGAGTTCCTCGACCACCGGGACGGCGTGATCGAGTACGGCACCGCGCTGCGCCGGGACATCGCGGCCGCGATCCGCCGGCACCGGCCCGAGCTGGTCATCACCCTCAACCACCGCGACACCTGGGGCGGCGTAGCCTGGAACACCCCGGACCACGTGGCCGTCGGGCGCGCCACCCTTGACGCGGCGGGCGACGCGGGCAACCGGTGGATCTTCCCGGAGCTGACCGAGCGGGGGCTCGAACCCTGGGACGGCGTGCGCTGGGTCGCGGTCGCCGGTTCCGCCTCGCCCACGCACGCCGTGGACGCCGCTCCGGGGCTGGAGCGGGCGGTGCGCTCCCTGCTCGAGCACCGCACGTACATCGAGGCGCTGACCGACGAGGACCCGGAGACGTACGTGCGGGGCTTCCTCGTCGGGTTCGCCGAGTCCGCGGGGGAGCGGTTCGGCGGGAAGCCCGCGGTGACCTTCGAGGTCTTCGGTCGGTAGCGGGCGGCGGGGAAAAGCGTGACGGGGGAGCGCATGGCGGGGGAGTACGTGGCGCGGGAGCAGGCGGACCGGCGGCTCGCGGAGCGGTTCGAGGAGCACCGCGGGCAGCTGAAGGCGGTGGCCTACCGCATGCTCGGCTCACTGAGCGAGGCGGAGGACGCCGTCCAGGAGGCCTGGCTGCGGCTCGACCGCGCCGGCGCCGACGGCATCGACAACCTCGGCGCCTGGCTGACCACGGTGACCGGCCGGGTCTGCCTGGACCTGCTGCGCTCACGCACCGCGCGGCGCGAGGAGCCGATGACCGAGGGCTTCGACACCTTCGTCCCGGACCCGGTGCTGCGGGCGCTGCCGCAGGGCGATCCGGAGGAGGCCGCCCTGCACACCGACTCGGTCGGGGTGGCCCTGCTGGTCGTGCTGGAGGCCCTGGAGCCCGCCGAGCGGCTGGCTTTCGTGCTGCACGACATGTTCGCCGTGCCCTTCGACGACATCGCGCCGATCCTGGACCGCAGCCCGGCCGCCACCCGACAGCTGGCCAGCCGGGCCCGCCGCCGGGTCCGGGACGCCACCCCGGCGGCCGACCCCGACCTCGGCAGACAGCGCCGGGCGGTCGAGGCGTTCCTGGCCGCGAGCCGCGCCGGGGACTTCGAGGCGCTGCTGTCCGTCCTCCACCCGGACGTGGTGCTGCGGGCCGACGCCGGCGCACTGGCCTCGGGAGTCGCGGCGTCGAAGGTGCTGCGCGGGGCCAGGACGGTCGCCACCGGGGCGTTCCACTTCCGGCACCTCGCCGGGTTCGCACGCCTCGCCCTGGTCAACGGCACGGTCGGCACCGTCGCCGTGGTCGAGGGACGCCCGCGGTCGGTCACCTGCGTCACCGTCGTCGACGGTCTCATCACCGGCATGTACATCCTGGCCGACCCGGACCGGCTGGCCCACCTGGACGTGTCCGGCCTGGAAACCTGACCGAGCTCCGCCGTACCGGGGGGCCCACAGGCGCCCTCTCCGGCGGTCCGTATGCTCGAAGGTATGCGAGAACACACGGCTGACCAGGCGGAACTGCGCGGCGACTGCGGGCGGTGCTTCGGCCTGTGCTGCGTGGCCCTGCCCTTCTCCCGGTCGGCGGACTTCGCGGTCGACAAGGACGCCGGGAAACCCTGCACCAATCTCCAGGACGACCACCGCTGCGGCATCCACGCACGGCTGCGGCAGAGCGGCTTCACCGGCTGCACGGTCTACGACTGCTTCGGCGCCGGGCAGCGCGTCTCGCAGGTCACCTTCGGCGGCCAGGACTGGCGCGGCGGACCGCCGGAGCACAGCCGCCGCATGTTCGACGTGTTCCCGGTCGTCCGCCAGCTGCACGAGCTGCTCTGGTACCTCACCGAGGCGCTGACCCTGCCCGCGGCCCGCCCGGTCCACGCCGACCTGCGCCGAATCCTGGCCGACACCGAGCGGCTCGCCGGGGGGACCCCCGAGGAGCTGGCCGCCCTGGACGTGGCCGCGCACCGGCAGCGGGTCAACGTGCTCCTGCTGCGCACCAGCGAACTGGCCCGGGCCGGCACCCGCGGCCGGAAGAAGAACCGCCGGGGCGCCGACCTGATGGGCGCCCGCCTCAAGGGCGCCGACCTCAGCGGCGCGGACCTGCGCGGCGCCTACCTCATCGCCGCCGACCTCACCGGCGCGGACCTGCGGGGCGCCGACCTGATCGGCGCGGACCTGCGCGACGCGGACCTGACGGACGCCGACCTCACGGGCGCCTTCTTCCTGACCCAGCCGCAGCTCACCGCGGCCCGGGGCAGCGCCGGCACCAGGCTGCCGGGCTCAGTCACCCACCCCGCGCACTGGACAGCTGGAAGCTGACGCGGCGTCCTCGGGAGCGGACATGCCCTCCGGTGCCGCCGCGGGCCGGGCGGGCGCGGACCGCCGCTCCAGGCGGAGCCGCAGTCCCTCCGGCATCAGCGTGAGCCGCTCGGTCACCCGCAGCCGGTAGCCCGGCTCGGGTCGCAGCTCGTAGCGGCGCAGCAGCAGGCCGAGGACCAGCGTCGCCTCGTGCAGCGCGAACTGCCGTCCGATGCAGGCCCGCGCGCCCGTGCCGAACGGCTTGTAGGTGTGCGGGGCACGCGCCCGTACGGCCTTGGCGTCGAAGCGGTCGGGATCGAACCGTTCGGCGTCCGGCCCCCACACCCCGGGGTCGCGGTGCAGCATGCCGGTCAGGACCAGCGCCCAGGCCCCGCGCCGCATCGGGTGGGTACCGTCCAGCACCGTGTCCCGACGGGCCTCCCGCGCGAAGGCGGGCGCGGTCGGCCACAGCCGCAGCGACTCGTCCAGCACCCGGCGCACGTAGCGCAGCTTGGCCACCTGCTCGTACCCGGGCGCCTCGGTGTCGCCCCAGACCCGGTCCACCTCGGCGCGGGCCCGGGCCGCGACCTCGGGGTGCCGGGCGAGGTAGTGCAGGGCGAAGGAGAGCGCGCCCGAGGTGGTCTCGTGCCCGGCCACCAGGAAGGTGATGACCTGGCGGCGGACGTTCTGTGCCGACAGCCGCTCACCGGTTTCCGGGTGGGTCGTCTCCAGCATCCGGTCGAGCAGGTCGCCCGTGCCGCTCCCGCCGGCGGTCCGGCGGGCGCGTATCAGGTCGTCGACCGTGCGGTTGAGGTACGCGATGTCGGCGCCGTTGCGGCGGCTCGCGGCGCGCAGCAGCCACGGGGCCAGCGGCGCGGGCACCGTGTTCAGACGCTGCGCGTAGCCGAGCGTGCCGACCATCGCGGTCACGAAGGGATGCGGGCGGGAGCGCTCGAAGGAACCGAAGTCATGCCCGAACCCGGTGCGCGCGATCGTCTCCAGCGTCAGTTTGGTCATGTCCCCCGGCACGTCCACCGGCCGGCCCTCCGCCAGCGCCCGGTCCCAGTGGCCGGTGAGCCGCGCGGCCACGTCCAGCATCATCACGTGGTAGCCCGCCATGGCCTCCCGGCTGAACCCGGGGGCCAGCACGTCGTGCGCGAGCTGCCAGTTGGACTCGTGGTTGAACGCCGTGAACAGCCCGTCCCCGGCGACCGGCCGCAGGTTGGCCACGCCGAGGCCCACGTGCTTGGCGAAGCGCGTCTCGTCCGCCAGGTCGGCGGCGAGCGCGGCCCCCCACACGAACACGAACTCCTTGCCGAAGGCCCGCCGCCGGAATATCGGCCCCAGCCGCCGGGCGTACCGCAGCGAGTCCTGCATCGGGGTGCTCCGGCTCGCCCCGACGACGTCCCCGAGCAGCGGGAGCCGGTAGGGCGGGCGCGGGATGCGGTGCAGCTCGGGCCAGCCCAGCTCGGCGCTGCGGAATCCCTTCGGAAGTCCGTCCGGTGCCAGTCGTTCCGTCGTCCGAGCCATGACGCGATCTCCCTCGACGCAGCGGCGTGTTGCACGTGCCGGGCAAGCGTGTTGTACATGGATTCAATAACGTGGCTCAGTCTCGACCCGTTGTTGAACCGGCGTCAAGTAAGGTGCGGGGATGGCCGCGAACCAGGGCGAGCGCACCCGCCGCAGGCTCAGTACCGGAGAGCGCCGGGAGCAGTTGCTCTCGGTGGGCGCGCGGCTGTTCTCGGAGAGCCCCTACGACGACGTGTGGATCGAGCGGGTCGCCGAGATCGCCGGGGTCTCCCGCGGGCTGCTGTACCACTACTTCCCGAACAAGCGGGACTTCTTCGCGGCGGTCGTCGAACGCGAGAGCGAGCGGATGCTGCGGATGACGGCCGCCGTGCCCGGAGTGCCGGTACGGGAACAGCTCGCGGCGGGCCTCGACGCGTATCTGGAGTACGTCCGGGCCCACGCGCACGGCTACCGCGCCTTCCACCGCGCCGACGCGACCGGGGACCAGGCGGTGCGCAGGGTCTACCGGCAGGCGCTGGCCGCGCAGGAGCGGCAGATCCTCGCCGCCCTGGCCGCCGACCCGGAGTTCGGGCCGGCTTTCGGGGAACGGGCCGACGTGCGGCTGGCGGTGCGGGGCTGGCTGGCGTTCACCACCGCGGTCTGCCTGGAGTGGCTGCGGGACCCGGGGCCTGCCCCGGAGCACGTGCGTGACCTGTGCGCACGAGCCCTGCTGGGCGCCATCGCGCCGTAAGTGCCCGTTGTGCGAGTCCTGGTTGGCGCACGCCCCGATCTCCGATAGGTTAGGTGAGCCTTACCTAATGAAGCGATGACTGGATTGACGACGGAGGTTGGGGATGGTTGACAGCCGCACCTGGACGGCCGCGCCTGCCGCTGCGGAACGGGCCCGCTCCGTGCTCGCCGCCGCCTGGTCCTGCGCGGTGACCGCGGAGGGCGGACGCGAGGAGTTCGTCGGCGCGCACGGTGTCGCCGGCGACGGCCGGGTGACGCTGCACGTGCCCGAGGACAGCGCACTGCTCGCGGCGGCGATCTGCGCGCCCCGCGGGGAGCCGTCCGCCGTACTGGAGTTCGCCGACGTGGCGCCCGTCCCGGTCCGGGGCCGGATCAGGGCGCGGCTCTGGCTGGCCGGCTGGTTCGCCCTTCAGGACGGCCACTTGGCGTTCACACCCACGCGCGTGGTGCTGCGGCAGCCGTCCGGCGCCGTGGTCGTCGACCTTGACGAGTTCGCCGCCGCCGCGCCCGACCCGCTGGCCCTGGCCGAGGCCCGGCTGCTGACCCACCTCGCCGACTGCCACGGTGACGCGGTGGAGCGGCTGACCCGGCTCGTCGACGTGGACAGCCTGCACGGCGCGGTCCGGGTGCGGCCCCTCGCCGTCGACCGGCACGGACTGACGCTGCGCATCGAACGCGTCCGCGCCCACGGCGACGTACGGCTGCCCTTCCACGCGCCCGCCGACGACGTCGCCCAGCTCACGGAGCGGATGCACGTGCTGCTGTCCCAGGCGAGCGCCGCCTCCTGCCCCCGGCCCCTGCAACGGCAGCGCTCCGACGGCGACGGCTGAGGCGGCCGGCCGTCGTCGGGCGTTCTCAAGTCGTCAGGTGTGCTCAAGTCGTCAGGTGTGCTCAAGCCGTCAGGTGTTCTCAGGAGGAACGCCGCGCGGCGGCGCCACGCTTGCGTTTCCGGAGCCGGGACCGCACCCGGTCGCGCAGCTCGGTCAGCCGCGGCATGCGTTCGCGCTGCTCGCGCGTGTGCCGGTCCAGCTCCTCCAGGAGCCGGCGCGAACGGTGCTCGGTGTCCATCTCGTCGATGATGCGGTTGACCTCGGTCAGCACCGCGCCCTGCAACTGCCACTGCCGCTGGTCGCGCCGCACCTCTTCGAGGAGCAGTCCGGCCAGTCTGTCCCGGGTGACCGCGGCCTGCCGCAGCTCGGCGGAGAGCCGCTCCTCGGCGGACTCGGCGTCATCGCTGACGCTGGTGGTGACCAGCACCGCGAAGCTGACCACGGCGTCGGCGATCTCGGACAGGAGCTGCTCGATGGTGGCCCCCGTCTCGGGCCCGAACAGCGGCTCGGGTTCCCGCTCCTTCGCGAGGTCGGTGAAGGTGCGGGCCAGGACCCGCATCACCACCGTGCAGATCTCCAGCGTGTCGAGACCGGAACGCAGCACCACCCGGTGGAGCAGCCCCTCGCGTACGCGGGGGTTGAGCCGCAGGCTGTCCTCGGCCTGCCGGAGGTCCTCGTCCACCTCGCCGATGTCGTGGTCGAGACGGCGGGCCTCGTGCAGCCGGGCCGCCGCCTCGTGGTACGCCGTGCTGCCCGCGGCCTCCTCGCCCATCCGCAGCATCAGCTGCCGCACCCGCCGGGCCAGTCCCTCGATCGACTCGCCCGCCTGCTCCACCCACACCGGGGGCGCGAGCACGAGGTTGAAGGCCAGGCCGACGATCGCCCCGATCAGCGTCTCCACCACCCGCGCCCACGCCAGGCTCCCGTGCGAGGTCACGCCCAGCACCAGCATCGCGCTGATCGCCACCTCGGCCACGAACTCGTGCGCCCGCACCAGGTGCCCGACGCCCAGCGCCGCCACGATCACCAGGGCCAGGCTCCACCAGCTCAGTCCGACCAGCTGACTGAAGAGAATGGCGACCAGGACGCCGGCCACCACGGCGTTCACCCGGCGGAAGCTCATCTTGAGCGTGGCGTACAGGGTGACCTGGACGACCAGCAGCGCGGTGAGTGGCGCGGTGAGCGGCGCCGCCGACTTGTCGGGGGTCAGGCGGACCGCGATCACATAGGCGATCGACGCGGCGGCGGCCGAGCGCAGCGCCTGCACGACCATGGGGTCCCTGAGCCACTTCACCCGCCGCAGGGCCGCCGCGGCCCTCTTGCGTACATCGCGCATCCTCGGGCTGTTCCCTTCCCCGGGCGCCTCGAACGTGTCCGGACAGGACGGTAACCGGATAAAGGGGGCGAACGGGGATCTCACGCGCCGGGCGCCGCCGCGCGTCCGTGATCGTCAGGCGATCACCTTGGCGAGGAAGGCGGACAGGTTGCCCATGGTCCGGGCGACCTGTTCCTCCAGGGTCAGGCTCTCCTCGAAGCGGGTACCGCCCTCCGGTGCCTTCCGGCCCCGCAGATACAGGGAGCAGGCGAGATCGGTGCACATGTACAGCCCGACCGAGTTGCCCTCCCGTCCCGCCGGGCCCGCCTTGCGTGCCGTCATCAGGGACACCCCGCCCCGCGGATGGGTCGTCAGGCACAGCGCGCACAGGCTGCGCTGGAAGAAGCCGCTCCGGCCCGGCTGGAAGCGCAGGGCGACACCGGTGAGGCGCCCGTCGTGTTCGCCGACCAGGTAGCTCCGGTCGGGCGCTCCCGGATCGCGCCAGCCCAAAAAGTCCAGGTGGTCCCAGGGGCGCTGGTCGAGATCGCGGGGGACCGTCAGGCGCTTGGCCTCGCCCTTGGAGCAGTTGATGAAGGAGTCGCGGATGTTCCGCTCGGTGAGGGGTCTCATGGCTCTTCCCGTGCATTCGACGTTCCGGAGTGGCGGAAACAAGGAGTGGAAACCTAGGGCTCCTAGGCTTTTGCCTAGCGTAGATAGCCACGGGGGAGACGTGCCAGTGAATTCGGAAGCGGGCGCCGCGCGCCGGCGTTTCACCGACCGGGGCGGTGGTACCCGTCGGCGTTCGGACGGCCTGAACGGCCGGCGACCCGAAGGACAGCGGAAAGGGAGTGCGCAGTGGCCGACCACCGCCTCGAAGGACCGGGGGAGAACGGCGATCCCGTCCCGCGGGACATGCCGGACCAGCAGGCCGGGACCGGCGACGATCCGTGGGAGGCCGCCGCGCCCACCCGGGAGCAGATGGAGCAGGGCCAGCGCCCCGAGGGCGAGGAGGACGCCGACGAAGCCGGAACCGGCGACGGCGACGGCATCGACGTCCCCGACACGGACGAGGCCGGGACGGGCCGTCAGGGCGCCCCGCACTCGGGTGCCGTGCACCCGGAGCATCCGGTGCCCGACGAGTCCTCCGGCTGAGGACCCGTCGGGCGCCGATCCCGGGGGCGCGCGGCGTCAGCCGACCTTGCGCCCCCGCAACGGCTCCGTGGCCGCTCCCGCGCCCTCCTGAAAGCCCCGCAGGAACTCCTCCAGCACCTCGGTGGCCGTGTGCTCCGGACGCCAGCCCAACTCCGCCCGCGCCCGCGTGCAGTCCATCAACGGCAGCCGCAGAACCGCGTCGAACAGGTGCGGGGAGGCGGGCAGCAGATGCAGGCCCCACGCCGCGGCGATCGCGGAGCGGGCCGCGGTGCGGGGCAGCCGCACCGGGCGTACGCCGGTCATCTCGCCCAGCAGTTCCGCGTCGACCGGCGGCTCGGCCGCGAGGTTGAAGGGACCCCGGGCGTCTTCGGAGCGCACCGCGAGCCGGTAGGCGTTCGCCGCGTCGTCGGTGTGCAGCGCCTGCACCCGCAGACCGGGGACGTCCGGCAGGAAGGGCAGCAGCTCTGGCCGCGCCAGCGGGCCGGGCAGGAACTTGCCGCCGAAGATGCGGCGCTGTTCGCTGGCCGACTCCCGCTTGAAGAGGAACGCCGGCCGCATCCGTACCACCCGGATCCCGGGGTGGTCACGCTCGAAGGTGTCCAGGGCCCGCTCCAGATAGGCCTTCTCCCGGCAGTACGCGGCGTCGGGCCAGCCGTGCGTCGGCCACGACTCGTCCACCGCGCGGTCCTTCGGCCCCGGTGAATAGGCGCCCACCGACGAGGCGTGCACCAGCGCCGGCACCCCGGCCGCGGCCACCGCCTCGAAGACCCGGATGGAACCGAGCACGTTGGTGCGCCAGGTCGTCGCCGGGTCGTGCGTCGGCTGGAAGGCCCAGGCCAGATGCACCACGGCGTCGGCGCCGGCGAAGTGGCCGGTCAGGTCCGCCCGGTCCGAGGCCAGGTCCACCGCGGCCCACTCCGTGTTCGCGGGCGACCACTCGGGAATCCGCCGGGCCAGACCCAGCACGGAGGCCACCTCCGGATCCTCCGACAGCAGCCGTACGACGCTGGTGCCCACGTTGCCGGTGGCCCCCGTGACCACGATCCTGGTGCCCGTTGCGCTGCTCACCTTGCGCTCCTCTCGGCGACTCGCCCCTGCGGACGTCACCGGGTACCCGCCTCTGCGGCCGGGCACGCAGGAAGAAGCCCCGACCGCGACGGGGGAATCACGGTCGGGGCGGTTCGAGGTGGATACGGATGGCGGTCGCCTCTCGGCGAAAGGCTCCACAGGGCTTCAGCCGAACGATCGTCCCTGTGGGCGATAGGTGAGGCCCGGGGACACTGTCCCATCCGTACCCACGCCTTGTTCAACGGGGCGGGGGCTGCCGGTGTTCCACCGTCTGTCACGTTTTGAGGTGATCTGCATCACTGCGACTGGGGCTCGGGGACGATCTCGGCCCACAGGTTCTCGGCCTGCAGCAGCAGCGTGCCCAGCACCGCCGTCCGGGCCGCTCCCTGCCCGGCGTGTTCCTGCAGGCCCTCCTGCAGCCGCCGGTGCAGCTCCTCCATCGTCTCCTCCGTGGCCTCCCGCGGGCGCGGATCGGCGGCCTCGCCCAGCAGCCGGTCGGCCTCCGCGTGGCAGGAGTCGCCGATCAGCCGCAGCAGGCGCGCGTACAGCTCCAGCACCGGGCCCTCGGGCGGGGCCGGTGTCCGGTTCTCGTCGGCGGCCACGGCCAGCGTCCGGGTCAGTGCCGTGATGTTCCCGGTGACCCGGCTCCAGCGCTGGTCCTCCTCCTCGGGCGGTACGGCGGTCGGCGGGCGGTGCAGGGCGCGCAGCGGGCGGGAGGTCAGGCGCAGGCTCTCCCGGCTCCAGGACCGGGCCGACTCCAGGGCCTCCAGCCGCCGCTGCAGCCGCGCGGCCTCGCTCGACCAGCCGGCCGCGCTCTGCGCGTCCCACTCGGACTCCCGCAGGTCGGCCCCCACGGTGTGCAGGACGTCGCCCGCCTCCCGGGCCAGCCCGGCGAGGTTCTCCCGTACGTCGCGCAGGTGGATCGGCGGCAGGACGAACGCGTTGACGGCGACGCCGATCACCGCGCCGAGCGCGGCCTGACCGACCCGGTGCCCGACCGCCGACGCCGAGACCGCCGTGCCGGAGGCCAGCACGAACACCGCGGTGGTGGCCGTGTAGATGCCCTGCCCGCCGAAGCGGGACCAGTTCGAGATCAGCATCAGCACCGGCAGGGACAGCGCCAGCGCCCCCGTGGTGTCGTCCATGATGGCCTGCGCCGCCGACGCCACCAGGGCTCCGGCGCAGATCGCCCCGAACTGCTGCCCGGCCTGCCGCACCGAGCTGTAGACGGTGGCCTGCACCAGGACCAGCGCCACCCAGGGCGCCATCAGGGCCATCGGATCGCCCAGCCAGACGCCCGCCACGGCCCAGGCGATCAGCGCGGCGCCGGCGGCCTTCAGGGACTGCACGACCAGGTCGCGTTCCCGTCCGGGCCCCTGCCAGGCGGCCCGGACCGCCCGCCCGACGGCACAGGCCTCCCACCACACCGCGGCCAGCGGCCGCCGTCCCCGGAACACCTCGCGGACGGTATGTGTCACACCGGTCATGCGGCGCCGGGCATCCGCTCGACCGGACGGCGCGTCCCGGGGCGGGGTACGACACGGTGGCTCATGCGAACGGGCTCTCCTTCAGCGAGGCCAGCAGGTCGGCCGGGTCGGCGTAGACCGCGTCCGCGCCCGCCTCCTCCAGGTCGGCGCGGGGCAGCCCGCCGCACAGCACACCCACGCAGCGCACCCCGGCCCTGCTGCCCGCGCGCATGTCCCAGACGGTGTCGCCGACGAACACGGCCCGCCCGGCCGGTACCCCGGCCAGCTCCAGGGCGTGCTCCACCGGCTCGGGCGCCGGCTTCCCGGCCGCCACGTCGTCCGCACTGGCGGTGGCGGCGATGGCGTCGTCCGCGTCGATCGCCCGCCGCAGGGCGCCCAGCTCCGCGCCGCCCGCCGAGGTGGCGAGGACCACCTTCCAGCCGTCGTGGGCCAGGCGCCGCAGCAGCTCACCGGCGTCCGGCAGGGCCGGGAGACGGTCGAAGTACTGCCCGTACAGCGCCTTGTGGGCGGCGCTCAGCTGCGCGTCCTGGTCCGTGTCCCGGTCCTCGCCCAGCAGGTGCCCGATCAGGTCGGTGGAGGCGAGCCCCACGGCCCGGTGGACCGCGTGCATCGGCACCCGGTGGCCCGCCTGCCGGAACGCCTCCCACCAGGTCGTCACATGCAGGTGATTGGTGTCGACGAGGGTCCCGTCGACGTCGAACACGGCTGCCCGTTCCATGCACCGTTCCCTTCCTGGTCCGTGGCTCGGCCGGCGGGTACCACGTCAGCGGCCCGCCACTCCGGACGGAACGCGGCCCTGACGGGTCCAGGCGAGCAGGTCGTCCAGCGGCCACGTGGTGACCACCCGCTCCGGGGGCACCCCGCACTCCTCGGCCCGCGCGCACCCGTGGACCTGCCAGTCCAGCTGGCCGGGCGCGTGGGCGTCGGTGTTGACGGAGAACAGCACCCCCGCGTCCACGGCCCGGCGCAGCAGCCGGCGCGGCGGGTCGAGCCGCTCGGGCCGGCTGTTGATCTCCACGGCCGTGCCGGACTGGGCGCAGGCGGCGAACACCTCGTCCGCGTCGAACTCCGACTCCGGCCGTCCCCGGCCGGTCAGCAGCCGCCCGGTGCAGTGCCCCAGGACGTCCGCGTGCGGATCGCGTACGGCCCGCACCATGCGGCGGGTCATCGCGCGGGCGTCCATCCGCAGCTTGGAGTGGACCGAGACCACGACGACGTCGAGGCGCTCCAGCAGCTCCGGCTCCTGGTCCAGCGAGCCGTCGTCGAGGATGTCGCACTCGATGCCGGTCAGCAGCCGGAACGGCGCCCAGGTCTCGTTGAGCTCCGCCACCACGTCCAGCTGCTCGCGCAGCCGCTCGGGCGACAGACCGCGCGCCACCGTCAGCCTCGGCGAGTGGTCGGTCAGCGCCGCCCACTCGTGCCCGAGCGCCGCCGCGGTCCGGCCCATCTCCTCGATCGGGCTGCCGCCGTCGGACCAGTCGGAGTGCAGATGGCAGTCGCCGCGCAGCAGCTCCCGCAGCCGTTCACCGCCCTCGGCGAGCGGCGCGTCCGCCTCGCCCTCCAGCTTCTCCAGGTATCCGGGCACCTGCCCGGCCAGTGCCTCGCGCGCCACCTGCGCCGTCTTGGGCCCGACGCCCTTCAGCGACTCCAGCGACCCGGCCCGCTCGCACAGCTCGGCCGCGGGCCGCCCGGCGAGCACCCGGGCGGCGGTGCGGAAGGCGCGGACGCGGTACGTCGGTGCCTGGGACCGCTCCAGAAGGAACGCGATGCGCTCCAGCGCCTCGACGGGCTCCATCGCCACCTCCTCCTCCGGCACGTCCAGGGTTCCCCAGCGCCCGGGTGACCGCACCACGGGGCGGGCGGTTTGTCCGTGCCGGGTACGGGTACTGCGACGCCCCGTGCCCCGTCGCCCGCCCGCGAGGCCGTGGCGCGGGGCAAGGAACCGAGGAACGCCGGCGAGGAGGCCGTCATGTCCAGCCCCAGCCCGCCCGACCCCAAAGTGGCCGTCATCACCGGCTCCGACTCCGGCATCGGCCGCGCCACCGCCGTACGCCTGGCCGAGGCGGGGATGGACGTCGGCATCACCTGGCACACCGACGAGGAGGGCGCCGAACGGACCGCCGCAGAGGTCCGGGCCCTGGGCCGCCGGGCCGAGACCGCCCGGGTGGACCTGACCCGGCTGCCCGGGGCGGCGGAAACCGTCGACGGGCTGTGCGACCGGCTCGGCCGTGTCGACGTCCTGGTCAACAACGCCGGCACGGGCACCGCCACGCCCTTCCTCGACCTGAGTCTGGACGATCTGCGGCACGTCCTGGACGTGGACCTCGCAGGCCCGTTCCTGTGCGGCCAGAAGGCGGCCCGGCGCATGATCGAGCAGGGCGGGGGCGGCCGGATCGTCAACGTGACCTCCGTCCACGAACACCAGCCCCGGGTGGGCGCGGCCCCGTACTGCGCGGCCAAGGGCGGCCTCGGCCTGCTCACCCAGGTCATGGCGATCGAGCTGGCCGAGCACGGCATCACCGTCAACGCGGTCGCCCCCGGCGAGATCGCCACGCCCATGACCGGCCAGGAGGACACCGACCCGCACACCGAGCGCCGCCCCGGCGTGCCCCTGGGCCGGCCCGGCGACGCCCGCGAGGTGGCAGCGGTCATCGCCTTCCTCGCCGGCCCCGAAGCCTCGTACGTCACCGGCGCGTCCTGGAGCGTGGACGGCGGCATGCTCCGGATGGGCCCGATGGCCGGGTCCCATCTGAGCGGAGACGACTGGCGACGGCCGTGACCCCGCGCCGCCGCGGGTTGCGGCCTACCCTCGATGCATGACCGAAATCAGGAGCCCGCACATCGGCAGTCCGCGGATCCTCGTGCTCCGCGTGCAGCCGGGAACGCCGCCGTTCCGGATCGTGGAGATCGACGGCCAGGTGGTCGGTGAGGCCAGGGACGTCACCGACGTGCTGGAGGCCGCCGCGGCCTTCGGCATCACGGTCCACGACCTGGACGACCCGGACGTGGTCCGCTGGGTGGGCGGCGACAAGTTCACCTGGACGCTGCACTAGGTGTACTGCCCAGGGACGTTGGTCAACCTGGTGATGGGTGGTTTGCCGCCGGTTGCGGTGTGGGGGCGGTGGTGATTGTAGTGATGGAGCCAGG
>NZ_JAGMUF010000041.1:0-11169 GCF_019049125.1 Streptomyces sp. AC602_WCS936
AAACTCGTACGGCGGGTTCGGAGGGGGGCCGTGCGAAAAAGGGCCTGCTCATGGCAGGTGCCTCGTCGCGCGGCCTACCCAACCAACCGCTTGAAGCAGTGGCGCGGTATCGCCACCCGCTACGAGAAGACCGCGACCATCTACCTGGCCGGGCTCCACATCTCGGGCATCTTCCTCTGGTCCGCCCGGTGATCCAAACGAAGCCGCCTAGCGCCAGAGGCAGTCCGTTCCGGTCGGTGATCAGGTGGATTTCCGATCCTGGCTTGCCGCGATCGGTCGGATTCGGTCCCGTGAGCAACTCCCTTTTTGCGGCTCTGATGCTTACGGAGTCGATGGCGCAGCGGGACCAGTCCAGCGCACCGAGCGCGCCGAGTTCGTCGAGGATGGCGCGGTGCAGCCTGATGTGGCCACGAAGATGATCGCTGCCAGGCACTCGCGGTCACCGGCCCGTCGTCGTCCGCCGCCTTGCGGGCGTATGACATCAGTCGGCGGGACCACCCGCCGAAACAGCAACCACAACTCGTCCGGCACCAACCGCTCGACCAGATCCGTCATGCGCGGCTCAACGAGCGTTTTGCGGACAAAACCGTGCGCCTCGACCACCTCACGTGCGCCGAGCGCGTCCAGCACGGGCAGCAGGGACGGGAGCAGCGACTCTCCGATGTGGTAGCGCGGGAACCGATCCCGTTCCAGCACCCGCACCTGGTGGCCCTGGCGGGCCAGGAGAGTCGCGGCGGTCGCGCCCGCCGGGCCGCCTCCGACCACCAGGACGTCGGTCTCTTCGCGCATGCCGGGCTCCTCAACCGCCGACGAACACCGTTTGCCCACCACAGCCGAGCACTGTCTGACACAGTGTCATCACTATGAGCAGTGAACCTCACGGTGAGTCAGCCCCGACAGATACTCTCGCGCCAGTCCGCCCCCTCGGATCAGGCCACGCTCAGGTCCCGCTGACCGTGGGCGTCGAGGAAGAGCTCCTCCTGATCGATCCGGCCATGCGCACCCTCAGTCCCCAGGGGCCCCAGCTGGTGGGCGAGGCGGCCGGCGAACTCGGTGACCGGGCAGGCACCGAGCTGACCCGCTACCAGGTCGAGCTGCACACCGACCCGCACACCTGTATGAAGGAAGCTGCCGGCCAGATCCGTTCCACGAGAGCGGCGGCCGCCCGCGCCGCTGCCCGCCTCGGCCTGCGCATCGCCTCCACCGGCACCCCTGTACTCGGCCAGACGGTCCCTGTCCCGATCACCCCAGGCGCCCGCTACGCACACAGCGCGGCCCACTTCCGCGCCCTGGACGACGAGCAGACCGCGTGCGCCTGCCACATCCACGTCGGCCTGCCCGAGCCCCGCGACGCCGTGCACGTCAGCAACCACCTGCGCCCGTGGCTGCCGACCCTGACCGCGTTGAGCGCGAACTCCCCGTTCCGGGACGGCCGGGACACCGGCTACGCAAGTTGGCGCACCACCACCTGGGGGCGCTGGCCCGTCGCCGGCCCGCCCCCCTACTTCGAATCCCCCGCCCACTTCGACGACCTCGTCGGCACTCTCATCGAGACTGAGGCGCTCATCGACCGCGGCGGCCTGTACTGGGACATCCGCCCCTCCCACCACCTTCCCACCATCGAAGTCCGCGTCGCCGACGCTGCCCTGAGCCCCGACGACACCCTGATGGTCGCCGCCATCGTCCGTGCCCTGACCGCCACCGCCCTCACCGCCGTCCACGCCAAGGAACCAGCCCCACGCCCGGAACCGGAAATCCTGCGCGCAGCCTGCTGGCGCTCGGCCCGCGACGGACTGGTCGGCCACGGCATCGACCCACTCACCGGCCGCCTGACAGCCCAGACCACGCTGGTCGAACACCTGCTGCACACCATCACGCCGGCACTGCGGCACCACGACGACCTCGATCTGGTGCACGAGCAGTGGCAGCGCCTGCGCACCGAAGGAACCGGCGCAGACCGCCAACGCGCCGCCTACCGCCAACGCTCCAGTACGCACGACGTCGTCGACTACCTCATCTCCGCCACCTGCCCCCCGTAAGAAATACGAATACTCGTTGCGGCGGCAGAGACCGGGGCCGGACGGGTCACCATTTCGCGACCTCGCCCACGGCCCAAGGAGCTGCTTCAGCGGCGTCGCGGGTGCCGGGCCGGGTTGCCGGTTCATACACCTTGGGTCGGGTGGCCGGTGCGGCGATCAGCGCCTGGACCCGCTGGGCGAAGCCGTGACCGGGAACGGGGAACTCGGCGTCGGATTCGCGGAGGTAGCCGGCGGCAATCGCGTCCGGGAGGTAGGCCATGAGCCGGAGAACCGCGGCCGGCCTGGAGCGGACGGTGTCCGCGGAGAGATGGCGCAGGACTCGAAGGACGGTGATGGTGGAGGCTCTGGTGACTGGGTGGCTGGCGGGGTGCCAGCGGCCGGCGCAGTACGGCGCGGGGCCGTCGTCTTGATCGGAGGCTGGTGACCCGGGGCGGAGGTTGGACATCGTCGGTCTGGTCGTGCCACCAGTCGGCTGCGTCGCTTTCCCCTGGGCGAGGTGAAGGAGATAGAGGCAGTAGGCGGCGGCTTGTCCGGCGCCGGCGGCGTACTGGCACCAGAACCGTGCTCCCTCATCGGTGTCCGACAGATGCAGGTCGCGGGCAAGGGCGAGGGCGCTGCGGGGCTCGGGGACCTGATCGGTGAGGAAGGCGGCGACGGCGGTGGGCGGGGTGTGAGTGAGAAGGGTTGCGCACAGGGCGCGCAGGTCTTCGGCCGCCTCGTTGAGTGAGCCGGGCTGGGCAGCTGCGGGCGCGGGTGTTGCGCGACGGGGAGCGGCTTCGCGGGGGAATGGTGCGGTTGCGGACGAGAAGGGCTCTGGAGAGGCGTTCTTCGATGTGGCTCACGAGGTGATCCCTTCGTGCTGGGCGGGGGGACGACGCTGTCCAGGAAGCGGGGGGCGTGGCGTTCGTCGGAGCGGGCGGTGGCCAGGGAGGTACCCGAGAGGGCCGAGGCGGCCTCGTGGGTGAAGCCGCACAGGCGACGCAGGACGATGACGTCGAGCTGGCGGTCGGGCAGGCGACTGATCGCGGTGAAAAGCTTGAGCGTTTCGGTGAGCTGGTTTGCGTAGTCGGCCAGTTCGGTCCGGTTCTGCAGGGCGACGGTGTCAGAAGCGGCGTCACCGAGTTCGGGGCGCCCGTCGCGGTGGGGAGCACGTGCCATGACAGTGGCACGCAGGACGTTCCAGGCGTAGCGGCGGGTCTCGTGGCTGGCGAGGGCTTGATTCCAGGACAGCCAGAGGCGGTCGAGGGTGTCGGAGACGGCGTTGTCGCGCTGGTCGTCGTCGACGAAGGCCTGGGCGTAGAGCGCGTAGTCGTTCTCCCCGAGTTCGCGGAAGGCGCGTTCCACGAGCTCGTAAAGGGGGGTTGCAGAAGGCCGTGAACTGGGCATGCGCTAGAGCAGTTCGTCGGGATGGGAGGCGATTCGAGCGGTCCGCCGTGCCACATCGAAGGACAGAGACCACCCACCCGGACCACCGGGAATATCGGTCCCGATAGTTAACTCGCTCATTCCAGTCGGTGCGAGGGCACGAGGTGCGGCAGGCCTGATGGGACTGGACTCCTTGAAGGACCCAATCCCTGCTCGGGGTGCCACCAGACCAGTTCGACGGATGTCCCCACCCATTCCGGGCCTGTCCTGGGACAGGACACCAACGGCGAGGGAACGCCTGGTAGCCCCTCATGGTTCGGGTGGTGTGTAGTTGCACATGCCGTAGCGGCATGTGGTGTCGTCGAGGGCACCACAGCACGAAAGGCCTGTCTGCGATGTACCCCTCCGCCACGCCTCCCCGCGAGGTCAAGATCGGCGATGCCGCCGCCTTCGCCGGCACCACCCCGCGCGCCATTCGCCACTACCACCAGATCGGTCTGCTTCCGGAGCCCGAGCGAGGCGGAGACGGACGCCGCCGCTACGGCTACGACGACATGATCCGCCTGCTGTGGATCCGCAAGATGTCCGAGGCCGGCATCAGCCTGGACGACATGCGGGCCGCCTTCGACGAAGCCCGGGACGTTGAGGACGTCCTGGGCCGGCTGGAAGAGAACCTGGCCGCCCAGGAGGCAGACATCAAGCGTCAGCGCGCAGCAGTCCAGCGCCTGCGGGTCGTGGGCAGCCCACTGGGCCTGCTCTCCCCGTTGGTCACGGACCGGCTCAGCCACCTGCCCTCTGGCGCTCTGCGCCCCTCCGACCTGGACGCCCTGCTGGTCACGGAACGGATCTTCGGGCCGCTGGGAGCCGCGATTCAGGCCAGCGCGTTCATCACCCTGGCGACCCATCCCCACCTACGGGCCGAGGCAGACCGCCTCGACGCGGCCGACGCCGCCCTCGACGACACCGTCGACCCCCACGACCCGCGGGTCGAGGAACTCGCCGCCCAGCACTGCGCCCACCACAAGGCCCTGCTCCAGGCCATTGAAGCGGCCGGACTCGACGTGGCCGAGGAGAAGCTCTTCGAGACCTACGACGCCGAGGCGAGCGGCGAGGAGGACGCCCAGATGAGTGCCTTCGAAGCGGTAACCAAGATGCCCTATGACTTCTCCGCGGCCCGGACGCGGTGCATGGAACTCACGGCACGGCTCCTTGACGCGGACCTCTCCGCAGGCAGCTGATCGCCGGTATGGCCGTGCGTGAGGATCGCGGGATCCCGGATTGGCCACAAGACACGCAGCCGGCGTCTCGACGTCCCCACAGGGCCCGCACACTCCACGAGCGGGAAACCCGAGTGTTTCACCCGGTTCACGTGTCCCTCGGCGACCCCGGAGCGACCTCGTCACACAGGCCCCCCATGGCAACATCGATCATCGGGTGATCCGAACGGGTCAACCTGGCGGAGCCGCGATCGGCCGTCAACAACGTCATGTCCCGCAACATCTAGCCGCCGGAACCCCGCGAGTCCGCGGGCCGTCCCGGGGGCGGGTGGCGAGAGGGCCCCCGGGCGGGCAGGAAGGCGTCAGCCCGTGTGTACCTTCAGGGCGGTTCGGACGGCCGACTCGAGGGCGCCCTCGATCCAGGCGGGCTTGATCGAGGTGTGGTCGCCCGCGAAATGCAGAGGCCCTTCGGACGTGGGGATGTCCGGGAACAGCTCCGTGTGCTGGCCGGGGAAGAGCACGGACGCCTCACCGTAGGCGTAGTGGTCGCGCATCCACGACTGCGTCTGGCACTTGGTGGTGAAGAAGACCTCGCACCGGCGGCCGAAGACGGCCTGCACTCCCGCGAGGGCGCGCAGACAGCGCTCTTCGTCGGCGTAGGCGTCCCACTTGAGGGCGTCGTCCGACCAGCTGTAGGAGGCCAGCACGATGCCGCCGTCGCTGCCTTCCATGGGCTGGGCGTGCTCGAAGTACATGAAGCGGTTGGCGTTGTCGCTGACGGATCCGCCACCGCGGACGTGCGCGGCCTCGACCTCACCCTCCCCGGCGGGCCGGAAGGCGGCGAAGCAGTGCTTGTAGGCGTCGGGGACCGTCACGCCCAGGGCCTTCACGGACTTGTGCGCGCCGAGGTACCTGGCGTCCGTGACCTTGCCCGCCCGGTACTTCTCGTACAGGCCGTCCTCGATGGTGTCCAGGGCCTGCTTCCACTGCTCCTCGGTCAGCTCCCACCAGCGCCGGGAGAATTCCAGCAGCACCTTGGTCGCCGCGTCGTAGTGCAGCTCCGTGACGGCCCGGCGCTTGCCGTACGACAGCGGGGGATCGAAGGCGACGTGCCGCAGTCCGGAGAAGGGAACGGTGACGATCGCCTCGTCCCCCTCGAAGACCTCTGTGGTGCCTCCCTTGCCCGTCTGGCAGTCCTCCGAGACGGTGTGCACCCGTACCTTGCCGCCGGTGCGCTCGATGCGAACGGCGCGACGGTCTAGCCGGACCTTTCCCTTCACCGGCGCGTACATCGCGTCGGCGAGCAGCGCGGTACCGCCCTTGATCTCCCAGAACTTGGTCCTGGGGTCGATGAGTGCGCTGGACAGGAAGCTGTGGAGGAAGGAGAGGTGCAGCCGCGAGGTCAGGTTCTGGATGGTTCCGACCAGGTCGATGGTCCGCGTGTCGAGCCCGGCGGCTTCTGTGAGGTAGCGGTACATGGACCAGTGTCCGTACTTCTTGAGGACCTCGGTCCACCCGTCGACAAGTGCCTTTCCCTCCTTGCCGCGGATGAGCAGGTGCGCGGGTTCGAGGGCGCCGGCGAGGATGGCGGCCGCGGTCTTCTTGCGGTTGGCGCCAGTGACTCCGAAGGTGTCGTTGATCCGTTCCGGGTTCTTCTCGTAGTCGGCCCGGCGCTCGTGGACGCCGTTGACGTGGATCCAGGTGCGGTTGGTCTTCTTCGCCGGGTCGTCGGGGTCGACGTCGACCAGGTAGAACTCCTGGCGGGGAAGGTCGAACTTCTTGAGCAGGGCCATGAGGAGCGGATGGCTCTCCGGCAGCCGCATGGCTCCGCCCTCGGCGTACTGCCGGGGGTCGGCGAAGGGCTGCCTGCCCTTCTCGTGACCGCCCTTGCGGAAGGTCTTGATGCGGCCGCCGACCCGGTTGCCGTTGGCCTCGATCACGACGACGTCGTGGCCCGCCCGGTTGAGCAGGGCCGCGGCGAGCAGTCCGGCCGGGCCGGCCCCGACGATCAGGACCCGCTTGGTGGCCTTCCCCCGGCGGGCGGGCAGGCCGTCGTTGACCGCCTTCACGTAGGCCGGGACCAAAGGCTTGTCGTGTTCGTCGTGGACGACGACCGCACGGGCTACCGTCCGGTACGCATCGGGGTCGGTGCCGGGCGGCGCCGCGGCCGGCGTGACCGCGGGCGCGGTCGCGGGGCTGAGCGCGGTAGCGGGGGTCGCGGAGGCGGCGGTGAGCCCGACGGCGAGCGCGGAGGCTCCGGTCGCCGTGACCACGGAGCGCCGCGAGGGCATGGTCCAGCGGGGTGCCGGTGGCTGGGGCGCTGCCCGGTCAGCACCGGGAGCGGGCTGCTCCTCCCCTGCCGCACGGGACTGCGTGCCGACCGACGTGCTGGTGCCTGAGGTGTGCGCGTTCTGAGTGTTCATCGCGTCCCACCCTTGATGTCGGAGCGCCGCGGTCGCGGTACCCTCACACGGACGGGACGCGTAAACCACTCGATGCGGTCCACGGGACGTACCGGGGTTCACCCGGGCGCCGTCGTCAACCCGCCCGCGCCTCACGGAGGGGGCAGGCCTCGCGAACCCGCGGATGCCGGTCAGTGCTGGTGTTCGCCGGGCCGGCCGGCCTGTCGGCCCTTCTCGACGACCACGAACTGGCCCATCATTCCCTGGTCCTCGTGATAGAGCAGGTGGCAGTGGTGCATGTACGGCGTGTCCGGGTCAGCCGGGCCGTCGAAGCGCATGGCCAGTTTCATCGTGGTGCCGTTCGGCACGAAGACCGTGTCCTTGGGGCCGCGCAGCGCGGCCGGCGGCGCCCCGCCGTTCACCTCCAGCACGCGGAACTGGACGTCGTGAACGTGGAAGTTGTGCGGCATGCCGTTCGTGTTGCCCACGGTCCAGGTCTCGGTCGTCCCGCGGGTGACGGTCTCGTCCACCCGGTCCATGGCCATGGCACGGCCGTTGATCCCGGAGCGCTTGAGGTCGAAGTGGCGGGGCTTCACGGCCTCGGTGCCGTCCGGCACCTCCAGTGCCCAGCTCGGCTGGCGTCTTCGGCGAGGTGCGCAGGCTGTCGGCGGCGCGCAGTTGCAGTACGTCGAAGGAGTCGTCGCCGCCGTTGAACCGCTTCTGCCAAGCATCGCCGTCGTCCTGGGGGTAGTTGCGCAGGACGGTCCGCTCGCCGGGGAATCCGACGTTCTGCATCATGCCGCAACCGTGGTCGAAGGCGGCCCCGTGTGCCGCCATCTAGCGCCTGTGTCTGAGCCGTCCATGACTCGGAGGGCGCCGTCGGCTCAGCGGACCACGTTGGCAAGCCACTCGTTGAGCGGGTCATGGACCGGATCACCGGCACGACCGTCTGGGCGCCGGAGCTGGACCGCTGTCCGCCTCGTAGGGGCGTTGTCACAGGCAGCGGTTACCTTGCAGCTCAGCACACAACCAAGGCAAGTTGCAGGGACGGGAGCGGCACAATGGTCGTCGAGGTGGAGTACGCGCAGGCGTGGGATCTGGAGGCTTGTGCGCCCTGGCGGCCGCTGTCCGCCCAGGACGCCCGGTCGCGGGACGCCGCCGGGCTTCCGTACGTGGTGGTGTACCGGGAGCCGGGCCGGGAGGCTCCGCTGGAAGTCCGGCTCGTCTCCTGGCGGGACCACTACGTCGGGTTGTGGGTCTACGACGCCCAGGGCCGCCGCACCCACGACCTGGACATGCGGTTGCTGGACAACCCGTCGAGGCTGCTGCGCCGGTACTCCGTCGGCTGGTACTACACAGGCCCGGAGATGGCGGAGTTCGACAAGGCCTGCCCACGCATCACCGTGGATCTCTTCCCGGACGGGAGGGGCCGACGGGTGGAGGAGCGGCAGGGGCAGGTCGGAGGCTCCTACGTCACCTCGCCCGGACTCCGGGACGACGAGCGCTGGATGGACCGCCCCGCCTTCGGGGAGTGGCCGCTGCTCTCGGCCCAGGTACACGGGCTCATTGAGCCGCCGGCCTTCGAGGCGGCTGAGGTGGCCGAGGGAGCCGAGCCAGGTGACGGAGACGCCCCCGCCACCTGCTGGCGTCCGCCGCGCCCCGCGCAGCCCGGTCCGATCAACGAGTTGTTCCGGCCCGGGGCGCGCGTGACCGACGGCTACCACCCCGAGATGACCGTCGTGGAGCCGCACCGGGTCGGCACCCTGCGCGTACCCAGCGGGCTGCTGGCCGTCTCCGGCCCGGACATCGACCACGGCGACGGGCCGCACATCACGGTCCCCGTCCCGCCCGGGGAGTACGTACTCGATGAGGCACGGGTCCGCTTCAGCTACCACTGCGAGTGGCGGGACGCCGAGGTCACGACCACGGAACCCACGGCCGTCCGCGTGCTCGTCAGCGAGACCCCCGCCGCAACGTGGGAGATGGCCCTCGGTCCGGACGACGATCACCGGCTGTTCATCGAAAATCAGATAGCCGGCTTCGACACCGACGGCGCCACCGGTTGCTTCGCCGACGCCGGCGCCTGGGAGCCGCTCATCGCGCTTTTCGAACGGGGGCTGATCCAGGGGGAGCCGGACCTGGGCGGGTACGAGGACATCGACGACGGCTCCATGTTCATGCAGCGCACCCGGGACGAGGCTTCCGGCGGCGAGCTCCGAGCCTTCGCGACGACCGCGGACGGCACCTTCCCGGTGTGGGTCGGCCGTTCCGAGACAGGCGAGGTGATCGGCGCCGTGGTGCTGGTGGACGGGATGCCCGAGCTGCTCCCGGAGCGGAATGGAAACCCCGCCAACGCGGTCGTGTAGGCAGGCCGAGAGCATGGGGGCTTGTCAAGGTGATTCCCCGGCGATGGGTGGTCGAGCGGGCCTTCGGCTGGCTCATGCATCACCGCCGGCCGGCCCGCGACTACGAAACCCACGCCCGCTGGTCCGAAGCCATGATCCGCATTGCGATGATCGACCTCATGAGCCGACGGCTGACCAGTGAGCTCCTTTCGTCCTCAGTCTGCTGCATGCTTCATCCCGAACCTACGCCTCCTGGGCAAACTCCATCGAAGCGCACCTCGGGCCGCTGAGGCAGTTCACCATCGCCAACTCCAACGACCCCAACCACACCGTGCAGACCAGAGCCCTGCACGCCTACCTGCCTCAACCCGCCGTCGTTCAGGCCCGGGTGTAGCCGCCGTCGGCGAAGAGTTCGGCGCCGGTGACGAACGACGAGGCGTCCGAAGCCAGGAAGAGGGCGGCTTCGGCGATTTCTGCGGCGTCGGCCAGCCGCCCCAGTGGCACGGTGGCCTCGGCGAACTGGTCGGCGGCCGGACCTGCGGCGTCCAGCAGGCCAGGGGTCCGCGTGGGACCCGGGCTGAGCACGTTGACCCGGAACCGGCGCTCCCGCGACTGCCGGGCCCAGTTGTGCACGAGGTTGCTGACCGCCGCCTTCGAGGCGCTGTAGACCTCGAGCTGCTCGTTGCCGAGACCACGCGCATTCGACGAACACCGAGTACTGGAGCGGGCCCGGGAGCAGTTCTGGGCGACCGGCTACGCGGGAACCCGGATGGACGACATCGCCCAAGCAACCGGCCTGGGCAAGGGCAGCCTGTACGGCGCGTTCGGTGACAAGGGCCAGCTGTTCCACCGCGTGTTCGGCGACTGGTGCACCGCGGTCGTCGAGGTGGCCGAAGGAGAGCTGACTGGTGGCCCGGATGCGGAGGCCTTGACCCGGCTGTCGGCATACGTACGCCTCATGGCAGAGAACACCGTCTCCGACACCGAGCGCCGTGGGTGCCTGTTGGCCAAGGGCGCGGCGGAACTGGCCCAGCACGATGCGACAGTCGCCGGGCGGTCGGCCGAGACCATGACGGCGTTGCTGACCCTCCTGCGGACGGAGATCAGCGCCGCCCAGCGCCACGGCGACATCGACAGGGCCGCGGATCCGGAGCGGTTGGCGGCACTGCTGCTCACGGTGGTCCGCGGCATCGAGGCGGTGGGCAAGGCCGGCCTGGACCCGGAGACGCTGCGGAACATCGCGGACACCGCACTGACGGTCCTGCCGATGCCCGAGGGTCGGAATCGCTCCGCGCCCCGGCGCAGTCCGGCCCACGAGAACTGAGCCGGTGCCATCACTGCGACGGGATCACGTCCCAGTCCTGAAGCTGTTCCGCCGCCCGAGCTTGCTCCAACCAGTCCACAGGGCGATTATCGCCTGTCGCCCCACCGGACAGCGCCTTCCAAGTGACCGCTGATGAGCGTCGCCGCCCACGGCGACCAGAGCTCTCGCCCGGTCCAGAGACGCCTCATTGCCGCTGTCACCGCGTGGGGTGGGACAGCTCAGCAGGCCGTCGAAGTCGATCAACGCGTCGAGTCGTTCTGTGAGCGAGTGTCAGGTGACCGAGCACCTGATGGTTCGCCGGGCCCGAGCAGTCGGCACCGAGCACCAGTCCTTGCACCGGTGAACGAGAGAAGGCCGAGTAGTCCTCGTCCTCCGCAGGCCTAGGTGTACTGCCCAGCCAGGTTGGTCGAGTTTGTGCGACGACACGGTCTGAACTTGTAGGACGGCGAAGGCCTCCGGTTGTGGAGTGGAGCTGTC
>NZ_JAGMUF010000042.1:0-52098 GCF_019049125.1 Streptomyces sp. AC602_WCS936
CGGGCGTAGATGTCGCAATCCACACCGAACCCAGAAGGCCCTCACCTGTTCAAGCACCCAGCACGCGTGTCACCAACGTCCCGGGACAGCACAGCTAGAGCGCCGCCGGCCGGTGTTTCGTCACACGAATACGCCGCCCGCCCCGCAACCGGCGCAGGACCACCCCACCTCCCCCACGACCACCGCACCACCGTCGCGCGTCCCCCGCACGGCGGTCACAGCGGGCCGGCCGGCGTCAGGTCCGGCCGCGGGCCCGGCGGGAGACCACCGCCCGCAGTACCCGGCGGCCCTCCGTGGAGATCTCCAGGGCACGGCGCAGCCCGGCCGGGCCGTGGCCGGTGAGCGCGTCCAGGACGGTGAGCTGGCGGCGCAGTTCGGCGGCGACGAGCGGGGACTGCGACTCCGCGCCGCCCGCACGGCGGACGTCGTCCCCGAGGGCGGCGTCCGTCGCGGGGTCGAGGAGCCGGTGGATGCGGAGCGAGGCGACGGAACAGGCGTCGGCCCACGTCCGCAGTGCGGCCCCCGAGCACTCGGCCGGCGCCGCGGCCAGCATCCGGCGGGCCAGCAGTACGGACTCGTCCTCGCCGCTCGCGCCGGGCCCGGCGAGCGCGTCGCGCACCCGCTCCAGTTCCCGTGCCCAGTCGGCCCCGGTACGCGCGTCGTCGGCGAGGGTGCCCCACAGGGGCCGCAGTACCTCGTCACCGCCGTCCAGCAGAGGCAGGCAGCGATCCAAACAAGCCAGTCCACTCCCGGCGAGTCCGCGTGCGTCGGCCCGCGCGATCAGTTCCACCAGGCTCATCCGGTGCCTCCCTGTTTCTGCCGTTCCGCCCCGCTCACGACCACGGAGCCCGCACTTCCCCTTACTGCGTGCGACGGCCCGGGAGTGTCACAGCGGCACCACGCCCAACCGGTCGAGGAACCGGAAGAAGAGGTTTTCGGCCACCGGGTCACCGGCGGCACCACCAGCGGCTCCGCCCTCGGGAGCGGCCTCGGAACCGGCGCCCGGGTCGGCCGCCAGCACCTCCGTCAGCTCCCCGGCGCTCGCGGTGCGCCCGGCCTCGGCCGCCCAGGCGACGGCACGCCCGGCGGCGTCGCGGGGCTCGAGGAAGTAGTCCTCCAGGGTGAGCCCCTCCTTCTCCGCGCCGAGGTACCCGGCCATCGCGGACCGCGCCAGGCAGGTCGTCCACGCCCCGCTCTCGGGCGCCGCCGCCTCCACGACCACGCAGTCGCTGTCCATGACGTACCCGAACAGCGCGGGCGCGCCGGTCTGCCCGGCCAGGTCGTTCATGTTCCCGACGTCGCCGTCGCCGCCCGGGAACTCCCACACCTGCCAGCCGTCCGGCGCGGACCGGCGCAGCGTCATGTCCGCGGCGCCCGACAGCGCGTCCAGCTCCGTGAGCGGCCGCTCGGCCCGGCCCACGACGAAATAGCCCCAGTAGCCCATGTCCCGGCTCCCCCCGCGTGTCCGTTCGGCTCGTCAAAAGACCACCACAGCCGTACGGAAGTTCGCAGCCGTATCGGACAATCTCGTGCCGGGCGGTCGGTCGAGCCGGTCAGTCGAGCCGGTTCGCCAGCGCCTTGAAGTCGGCCCAGGACAGCTCCGGCTTCTCCGGGTCCCACAGCTTCTGGACCGTCGCCGCCAGCGGCAGCCGGATGCCCTCGGCGACCTGCGCCTGCGTCTGCGCGTTCGGAATGTCTCCCCAGACCGCGAAGCTGCCGCCGAGTATCTGGTCGTCGTACTTGGCGTCGACCGCCTTCGTCCCCCGGATCACACGCGGGGTCCACTGCTCGTAGATGCGCTCGCCGGTCGGGTAGACGAAGGTCAGCGGCTCGCCGAGGACGTAGTAGAGGAACTCGTCGTTGTAGTTGATGACCTCGCGGCCCGCGCTCAGGTACTCGGTCGGCTGCCGGGCGCCGATCTCCTTGCCGGTCCAGTAGGCGACCTGGATCTCCTTCAGCGGCTCGACGGACGTGTCCTTGAAGAAGCCGTCGTTCCAGGCGCGCGGGGTGCGGTCGTGGGCCATGACCGTCTTGGCGCGGGCGTTGAGCCAGCCGGTGGTGAGGTCGGCGACGGTGCCGCCGGGGCCGTACGCCTCGCGGGCGGCGGCGGCCAGGTCCGGGTAGGACGCCTCGGGGTCGGGCACGACGAGCGCCTGGTACTCGTCGGCGCCCAGGTGCCACTGCGAGCCGGGGAAGAGGTCGGCGTACTCGTTCAGCAGGTCGTCGACGATCTCGGCGGCCTCCGGCTTGGAGATGTCGATCGCGCCGCGCGTGGGCGTGCCCTGCGCGTTGCGCAGCTGGAGGTCGGGGTGGGCGGCGATCACGGCGCCGAGGTGTCCGGGCGAGTCGATCTCGGGGACGACGGTGATGTGCCGGGAGGCCGCGAGGTCGATGATCTCCTTGACCTCGGCCTTGGTCAGGTGGTCGTCGGAGACGATCTCGGGGTGCGAGTCGGACTCGATGCGGAAGGCCTGGTCGTCGGAGAAGTGCAGGCCCAGCTCGTTGAACTTCAGGTCGCCGAGCTCGCGTATCCGGTCCTTGATCCAGTCGGCGTCGTAGTGCTTGCGGGCGATGTCGAGCATGAACCCGCGCCGCTCCTTGGCCGGCTCGTCCTTCACCTCGCCCTCCGGCGCGGTGCCGCCGCCGTCCACGGCCTGTTTCAGGGTCCGGGTGCCGTAGTAGACGCCCGCCTCGGCCGGCCCGGTGACGGTGACCCGGCCGTCACGCACGGTCATGGTGTACGACTCCGGGTCGGCGCCCTTGTCCTGCTTGACGTCCAGCAGCAGGTCCCCGGCGCGCTCGTCGTCCTTCTCCCCCGCGTACGACATGCCCAGCTCGTCCGCGATCAGCCGCCCCTCGTCGGCGAGGGAGGCGTCGGCGACGACCACGCGGTGGTCCTTCTCCGGCTGCCAGCCGGGGCCGCGGGCCGGGGTGTGCTCACGCACCGCCGGTATCGTGCGCGGCTCCTGGGAGAGCGGGTACGAGCGGCTGGGGCTGGGGGCCGCGGCCTCCTCGGAGGTGCGGGCGGCCGGCGCTCCCGGCCCGCCGTCCCCGTCGGTGGCCCACAGGCCGACTCCCACGCCGAGGGCGGCGACCACCGTGCCGGCGATCACGGCCCGCTGTCTCACCTTGTGCGCCGGTATCCGGCGTCCGTGCTGGCTCACAGCGCCAACCTAGGGCCGCGAGCTCCACCATGCGTCCACCACATGTTCTGAAACTCTCCCGTTCAGGTGAAATTCGGGCATCGGTCGGACACGCCATGCCGTCACTCGATAACGTGACGCCACTTCCTTCGCACAATCCCCTGCCGACACACACGTGACGCCCACGAGGACCCACGCTGCCTGCGCACCGTCTCCCAGACTTCCCCGGCCGAGTGGCCATACCGGTACAAGCGCAAACCCGCGCCACACCGGTAACGCCCTCTTCGCTGGAGCGCTTCAACACAGCGCCCTCCGACGAGGCCGCCCACACCCTCCTGACCTGCCTGAACAGCCACCACTGGGCCCACCGCCTCACCTCCCACCGCCCCTACCCCGACCTCCCGTCCCTCCTGGCGGCCGCGGACGAGGCGGCGTACGACCTCTCCCCGGACGACCTGACGGAGGCCCTGGCCGCGGAAACCCTCCCGCCCCTCCCGCAGGACACCTACGCGGCGGCCCACACGGCCCTGAACGCGGCGACCGCGGCCTACGAGAGCCGTTTCGGACACGCGTTCGTCATCTGCCTGGACGGCATGCCCGCGAACGAGGCCCTGGACCACGCCCTCGCAGGCATCCGGTCACGATTGGCAAACGATCCCGACGAGGAACGCCAGGTAGCGGCAGACGAACTCCGGCGCCTCGCGAGAAGCAGACTGACCGACGTCCTTCAGGGGCGCGGGGAACTGCGCGACCAGCCACCCACGCCCCGCACCCGGCAAACCACCCAAAGCCCCACCCCCTGAGCCGCCCCGCAGCCCACCCCACTGCTCCTTTGAGTGCAACTTTGATCACACAAGCAGGCCCCCCGTAAGCGCCGCAGGCAACCGTCGCTACGATGCTGGGGGCCGGTGGACCGTACCCGGCCGGGCCCGACCGACAAGGAAAGCCGGCGCGGCCCCAATCCCCGCTCCCGGAGGAAACTTCCGTGCCGGCTGGAACGCTGTACCGCGGCCGGGAAGGAATGTGGTCCTGGGTGGCTCACCGAGTCACCGGCGTCCTCATTTTCTTCTTCCTGTTCGTCCACGTGCTGGACACCGCTCTCGTCCGTGTGTCCCCCGAGGCCTACGACACCGTCGTGGCCACGTACAAGACGCCGATCGTCGCGCTTCTGGAATACGGCCTCGTCGCCGCCATCCTGTTCCACGCGCTGAACGGCCTGCGTGTCATCGCCGTCGACTTCTGGGTCAAGGGCGCCCGCTACCAGAAGCAGATGCTCTGGACCGTCGTCGGTCTGTGGGTCGTGCTGATGGTCGGGGCGATCTACCCCGTCCTCGGCCACGCCGCTCGTGAACTGTTCGGGAGCTGACGCGCATGTCGACCACTGAAACCACCGCCTCCGGCATCGGCCCCGTCGAGGGCGCCGGCGCCTCCGTCTACGACGTGGACAATCCCGCGCCGCTGATCGAGCCGCCCCGCAAGCGGACCAAGAAGTCCCCGAAGTCCACGCGCGGCAACTTCGAGATGGCCGCCTGGCTCTTCATGCGCCTGTCCGGCGTCGTGCTGGTCGTCCTGGTCATCGGCCACCTGCTCATCCAGCTGGTGCTGGACGGCGGCGTCTCCAAGATCGGCTTCGCCTTCGTGGCCGGCCGCTGGGCCTCGCCGTTCTGGCAGGTCTGGGACCTGCTGATGCTGTGGCTGGCGATGCTGCACGGCGCGAACGGCCTGCGCACGGTCATCAACGACTACGCGGAGCGCCCGAACACCCGCCTGTGGCTCAAGGGCCTGCTCTACACCGCCACGGTGTTCACCATCCTGCTGGGCACGCTGGTGATCTTCACCTTCGACCCGAACATCCGCTAGGCACGGGGCTGCGAAAATCATGAAGGTACACAAGTACGACACCGTCATCGTCGGCGCCGGTGGCGCCGGCATGCGCGCGGCCATCGAGTCGACGAAGCGCAGCCGCACCGCCGTCCTGACGAAGCTCTACCCCACCCGCTCCCACACGGGCGCCGCGCAGGGCGGCATGGCCGCCGCGCTGGCCAACGTGGAGGAGGACAACTGGGAGTGGCACACCTTCGACACGGTCAAGGGCGGTGACTACCTGGTCGACCAGGACGCCGCCGAGATCCTGGCGAAGGAGGCCATCGACTCGGTCCTCGACCTGGAGAAGATGGGCCTGCCGTTCAACCGGACGCCGAACGGCACGATCGACCAGCGCCGCTTCGGCGGCCACAGCCGCAACCACGGCGAGGCGCCGGTCCGCCGGTCCTGCTACGCGGCCGACCGCACCGGTCACATGATCCTCCAGACGCTGTACCAGAACTGCGTCAAGGAGGGCGTGGAGTTCTTCAACGAGTTCTACGTCCTGGACCAGCTGATCACCGAGGTCGACGGCGTCAAGAAGTCGGCCGGCGTGGTGGCCTACGAGCTGGCGACCGGCGAGATCCACGTCTTCCAGGCGAAGTCCGTGATCTACGCCTCCGGCGGCACCGGCAAGTTCTTCAAGGTGACCTCCAACGCGCACACGCTGACCGGTGACGGCCAGGCGGCCGTGTACCGGCGCGGGCTGCCGCTGGAGGACATGGAGTTCTTCCAGTTCCACCCGACCGGCATCTGGCGCATGGGCATCCTGCTGACGGAGGGCGCCCGCGGTGAGGGCGGCATCCTCCGCAACAAGGACGGCGAGCGCTTCATGGAGAAGTACGCGCCGGTCATGAAGGACCTCGCCTCCCGCGACGTCGTCTCCCGCTCCATCTACACGGAGATCCGCGAGGGCCGCGGCTGCGGTCCCGAGGGCGACCACGTCTACCTGGACCTCACCCACCTCCCGCCGGAGCAGCTGGACGCCAAGCTGCCCGACATCACGGAATTCGCGCGGACCTACCTCGGCATCGAGCCCTACACGGACCCGATCCCGATCCAGCCGACCGCGCACTACGCCATGGGCGGCATCCCGACCAACGTCGAGGGTGAGGTCCTCAGCGACAACACCACCGTCGTCCCGGGCCTGTACGCGGCCGGCGAGGTCGCCTGCGTGTCGGTGCACGGCGCCAACCGCCTGGGCACCAACTCGCTGCTGGACATCAACGTCTTCGGCAAGCGGGCCGGCATCGCGGCCGCGGAGTACGCGCAGAAGGCGGACTTCGTCGAGCTGCCCGAGGACCCGGAGTCCCTGGTCGTCGAGCAGATCGAGCGGCTGCGCTCCTCCACCGGCACCGAGCGGGTGGCGACGCTCCGCCGCGAGCTGCAGGAGACCATGGACGCCAACGTCATGGTGTTCCGCACCGAGCAGACGATCAAGACGGCGGTCGAGAAGATCGGCGAGCTGCGCGCCCGCTACAAGAACGTGGCGATCCAGGACAAGGGCCGGCGCTTCAACACCGACCTGCTGGAGGCCGTCGAGCTGGGCAACCTGCTCGACCTGGCCGAGGTCATGGCGGTGTCCGCGCTCGCCCGCAAGGAGTCGCGCGGCGGCCACTACCGCGAGGACTTCCCCAACCGCGACGACGTCAACTTCATGCGCCACACCATGGCGTACCGCGAGGTGGGCGACGACGGCGCCGAGTCCATCCGGCTCGACTACAAGCCGGTCGTCCAGACCCGCTACCAGCCGATGGAGCGTAAGTACTGATGGCTACCCCTGTCATGGAGAAGAACGACTCGGCCCCCGAGCCCGGGTTCGCCGACTCCCCGTACATCACGGTCACCTTCCGCGTCCGCCGGTTCAACCCGGAGGTCTCGGCGGAGGCGACCTGGGAAGACTTCCAGCTGGAGATCGACCCGAAGGAGCGTGTCCTCGACGCGCTGCACAAGATCAAGTGGGACCTCGACGGAAGCCTCACCTTCCGCCGTTCCTGCGCGCACGGCATCTGCGGTTCCGACGCCATGCGGATCAACGGCAAGAACCGCCTTGCCTGCAAGACGCTGATCAAGGACGTCAGCCCCGAGAAGCCGATCACGGTCGAGGCCATCAAGGGCCTGACGGTCCTCAAGGACCTGGTCGTCGACATGGAGCCGTTCTTCCAGGCGTACCGGGACGTGATGCCCTTCCTGATCACGAAGGACACCAACGAGCCGACGCGTGAGCGCCTCCAGACCGCCGAGGACCGCGAGCGCTTCGACGACACGACCAAGTGCATCCTGTGCGCCGCCTGCACGTCCTCGTGCCCGGTGTTCTGGAACGACGGGCAGTACTTCGGCCCGGCGGCCATCGTCAACGCGCACCGCTTCATCTTCGACTCGCGTGACGAGGCCGGCGAGCAGCGGCTGGAGATCCTCAACGACCGCGACGGCGTCTGGCGCTGCCGCACGACCTTCAACTGCACGGACGCCTGCCCGCGCGGCATCGAGGTCACCAAGGCGATCGCGGAGGTGAAGCGGGCGCTGATCACGCGCCGCTTCTGACCCGCACGCGCCGAGCACACGGCCGAGGGCCCCGATCGTCTCGATCGGGGCCCTCGGCCGTACTACGGGGCGGTGAGGCGGCGTCAGCCGCGCAGCACGCGGCCCTGCTTGTCCGTGCGGTCGTTGCTGACCAGGAACATGACGCCGTCGATCAGGGCCCAGAAGCCCAGGCCGCCGCAGGTGAGGAGCTGGGCGACACCGACGCCGACGGAACCGACGTAGAAGCGGCCGATGCCCAGGGTGCCCAGGAAGATCTGGAGGAGGCCGGCGACGATCTTCGACTTGTCGGAGTACTGGCGGCCCTGCGGGTCGTAGCCGTACGGCGCGGCGGGGTTCGGGGGGACGGTCATGGTGGTGGTGCTCCTGGGGAGAGGTGAGAACGGGCCGGGACGGAACGGCCGCCCGGGGGCCCAGGAAGGAACACCGCTGATCGCGCACGGAATTGCACGGCGGTCCACGTAGCGCCGTGGACGTCCCCCCTGTGCGAGGAGAGCTTAAAGAGACTGGTGGGGCCGGCGGGAGTGGATTCGAGCGAACGTTCCCATTCTGTGATCATGCGATCGTCAACCCGCGCCGTGCTCCCGGCGTCTCAGACGAGGTTGCGCGCCACCGTCCACGCCACCGCCGTCAGCAGGATCAGCGCCTGGCCCCACGGGGCGACCCGGGGCCGGTAGAAGCGCCCGCGCAGGCCCTCCACCGTCCAGCGGCCCCACAGAGCCAGCGCGAACGGCGCGGCGAGCAGCAGGGCCCGGTTGTCCAGCCAGGCCGCCGCGAAGTGACCGTGCATCAGGTCGTACGTCATGCGGGTGCCGCCGCAGGCCGGGCACAGCAGCCCGGTGACGTACCGGAACGGGCACTGGGGCAGGAGGTGGCCGGACTCGTGCGGGTCGGTGAACCACAGGTACCCGGCCCCCGCGGCACCCGCGACGAGCACCGCGAGGGGCGCCGCCGCGGGATGCCACGACGGGCGCCGCCTCGCAGACGGTGCCGTGCGGGCCGCGTCAGCCACGCAGGACCCGCCCCTGGGCGTCCGTACGGTCGTTGCTGACCAGGTACATGATGCCGTCGATCAGCGCCCAGAAGCCGAGCCCGCCACAGGTGAGGAGCTGGGCTATGCCCATGCCGACGTTGCCGACGTAGAACCGGCCGATGCCGAAGCTGCCGAGGAAGAGCTGGAGCACGCCGGCGACGATCTTGGACTTGTCGGAGAGCGGGCGCCCGTAGGGGTCGTAGCCGTAGGGCGCGTTGGGGTCCGCGGCGTAGTAGCCGGGCGCCTGCTGGTAGGGGGTCTGGTAGCCGCCCGGGGGCTGCTGAGGGCCACCCTGCGGGTAGCCGTAGGGACCGGCCTGGCCGGTCGGGCCGGAGGCCTGGTTCGGATAGCCGTAACCGGGCGGCTGGTTCGGCTGCTGCGGCTGCTCGCTCACAGTGGTGTCACTCCTGGACGTTGCGGAAAACTGCCGGTCATATTGCAGGACTGTACGAACAAAGAGAAGTCGGAGCCCGGGAGTAGCGGTCCGCCCGACGAGTGACCCAGGCGCCGCCGCGTCGCCGGTTGCGCCCTCTTCACTCCGCGTACACCTAATGTGACGTCATGTCAGATCATGAGTCGTACGAACTGCTCGGGTTCGACAACGTGCTGCTGCCCGTCGGGGACCTCGGCGTGGCCGTCGACTTCTACGAGCGGGCCGGCTTCCCGGTCGCCTACCGGCTCGACGAGGCCGGGATCGCCCTGCTGAAGGTGGGGGTCGAGACGCCGGGCCTCCTGCTGCGCCACGAGGAGGAGTTCGGGCGCCAGCCGCCGATGTGGCCCTCGGCGCGGGTGTGGCTGGAGGTGACGGACGCCCGCAGGGCGGCCCGCGAACTGCGCGACGCCGGGGTGCCGCCGCTCGACGAGCCGTTCCCCGTCGCCACCGGCTGGACCGTCGAGTTCGCCGACCCGTGGGGGAACGTCATCGGCCTCACCGACTACAGCAAGCGGCCGGAGCTGGGCCGGCGGCCGTGACGCGGGCCACTCCCACACCAAGTTGAACGCGTTCAAAAGGAGGTCTACAGTCACTCCTGTCAGCGTTTTGAACGCGTTCAAGGAGGGGTGGGGCATGGACCGCACCGTCATCGCCTACGTCATCTACCTGGTCGTCAGCATCGGTCTGACCGTCTGGGTGGCCCGCACGCTCAGCCGCAACGGCCGGATCTTCCTCGCCGACGTGCTGCACGGCAACGAGAAGCTCGCCGACGCCGTCAACCACCTCCTGGTGGTCGGCTTCTACCTGGTGAACCTCGGCTTCGTCGCCCTCTACCTGAGCGACGACGAAACCATCGCCGACACCCGCGGCATCTTCGAGGCCCTGTCGACCAAGCTGGGCGTGGTGCTGCTGGTGCTCGGCGTGATGCACCTGGGCAACGTCTACGTGCTCAACAAGATCCGGCGGCGCGGGATGATGGAGCGCGAGCAGGTGCCGCCGGTCCCGCCGCAGGGCTGGGCCGCTCCGACGGCCGGGGCCTGAGCCGATGGCCCACGCTCCCGGGACGGCCGGCGCCCCCGTGCGCCGGCTCACCGTCCTCTACGACGCCGAGTGCTCGCTGTGCGTCCACGTACGGGACTGGCTGCTGCGGCAGCCGCGGCTGGTGCCGCTGGACCTGGTCCCGGCCGGGTCGGACGAGGCGCGACGGCGCTTCCCCGGCCTCGACCACGCGGCCACCTTCGACGAGGTCACCGCCGTCGGCGACGCCGGCCAGATCTACCGGGGCGCCGCCGCCTGGGTCGTCGTCCTGTGGGCGCTGCGCAGGTACCGCAGGCTCGCCCACCGGCTCAGCACACCCACCGGGGCGGTACTGGCCCGGGGAGCCGTGCTCGCCGCCGCGAAGTGGCGGGGCGGGCAGCAGCGGTGGGGAGGGACCGGGTACCGCCGGGCCGACATCGACGGGGGCGGCGCGCAGCGCCTCGGTGAGGGGCGGTGGTCGGGTGACGGGTGGGCGTACGAGCCGCGGCTCGGGTGGGTCTACACCGGACCCGGCTGTGACGACGGCTCCTGCGCGACTCGTTAGGCTCGGTGCCGTGCCCGCGAAGAACGACGGCCCCGACGACGGCGCCCACCTCAGCAAGTCCGAGCAGACCCGCGCGCTGATCCTGGAGACGGCCATGCGGCTGTTCCAGGAACGCGGCTACGACCGGACGACGATGCGGGCCATCGCCCAGGAGGCCGGGGTCTCCGTCGGCAACGCGTACTACTACTTCGCCGGCAAGGAGCACCTGATCCAGGGCTTCTACGACCGGATCGCCGCCGAGCACCAGGCGGCGGTCCGGGAGGTGCTGGCCCGCGAGAGCGATCTGGAGGCGCGGCTGGCGGGCGTGCTGAAGGTCTGGCTGGACATCGCCACGCCGTACCACGAGTTCGCGGTGCAGTTCTTCAAGAACGCCGCCGACCCGGACAGCCCGCTCAGCCCCTTCTCCCCGGAGTCGGAGCACGCCCGGGCGGAGGCCATCAGCATCCACCGCGCGGTGCTCGCCGGGGCGAAGACCAAGGTGCCCGAGGACCTGCGGGACATCCTGCCCGAGCTGATGTGGCTCTCGCAGATGGGCCTGGTCCTGTACTGGATCTTCGACCGCACGGAGGGGCGCGAGCGCAGCTACCGGCTCGCCGAGCGCGGCGCCCGGCTCACCGCGCGGGGCGTCGTGCTGGCCCGTTTCCGGGTGCTGCGCCCGCTGGTGCGCGAGGTGCACGAGCTGTTCACGGACTTCCTGCCGGGGATGACGAAGGCGCTGCCGGACCCCGCGAAGAAGCCTGCGCGGGATTCCGGCCCTCAGGCCTGACGGGACGCCAGCTCGATCACCGTGATGTCCGACTCGGCCCCCACCCGCGTGGGCGGTCCCCAGGCACCCGCTCCCCGGCTGACGTACAGCTGGGTGTCGCCGTAGCTTTCCAGGCCCGCCAGGGTCGGGTTGGCGGCGCCCGCGATGAGGTTGCCGGGCCACAGCTGGCCGCCGTGGGTGTGGCCGGAGAGCTGGAGGTCGACGCCGTGGTCGACGGCGTCGTGGATCATCACCGGCTGGTGGGCGAGGAGCACGCAGGCGCGGGCGCGGTCCCGGTCGCCGAGGGCCTTGGCGTAGTCGGGGCCCTGCCCCTCGTCCTCGCCGGCCACGTCGTTGACCCCGGCCAGGTCGAAGTGGGGCAGCTCGGTGCGGGCGTTCTCCAGCGGGATCAGGCCGAGGCGGCGCACTTCGGCGACCCACTGTTCGGCGCCGGAGAAGTACTCGTGGTTGCCGGTGACGAAGTACGCGCCGTGCCGCGCCTTCAGCTGGGCCAGCGGGGCCGCCGCCGGACCGAGGTCCGTCACGCTGCCGTCGACCAGGTCACCGACGACGGCGATCAGGTCGGGCTGCGTGGAGTTGATGGTGTCGACGACCTTCTGCGCGAAGCCCCGGCCGAGCACCGGGCCGAGGTGGATGTCGCTGACCACGGCGATGCGGAAACCGTGCGCCGCGCGCGGAAGCTTGGCCAGCGGCACGGTGACCCGCTTCACGCTCGGGCCGTTCAGCACGCCGTACGTGCCGTAGCCGACCGTCCCGACGGCCGCCGCGGCGGCGGCACCCGCGACGACGCGGGAGACGAAGAGGCGGCGGGAGGGGAGCGCGAGGGGGCTCTCGGGCGGGGTGCACAGTGCGCCGGTGCCGGCATCCGCGTCCGGGGCGCCAGGGGTGCCGGTGTCGGTGTCCGGGGCCTCGGTGGTCTTGGGCGGGGCGGTCCCGGCCGGTATGCGGTTGGTGTCCGGGGCCGGGGCCGGGGACTTGCGGGGCTCCGGCTCCGGCTCAGCCCGCCGCCGCCCGGACGCCCGGCGCTCCAGGAACCGCCGCAGCAGCGGCCGTACGATTTCGCCCGCCAGCACGGCGAGCAGCAGGTAGATCGACAGGGCCAGCCACAGGAAGCCCGGCCAGGCCAGGACGCGCTGGAGCCAGAAGGGGGCGCCCGCGCGCTCGGCGACCAGCGCGCCGACCGCCAGCACCCAGCCCCCGGCGACCACCGCCGCGCCGATGCGGCGCACGGGACCGGGACCGCGGGTCGTGTCGCGGAACAGGCGCCGCCACACGTACCAGTTGGCCGTCGCGATGACGCCCACCACGGCCAGCGCGACGAGCGCGAAGACGACCACCATGCCGTCGATTCCCCTCAGTTGCGGCGTCCGCGACGCCTATGACGTTCGGCGCAGTGCGCGCACCCCGCGCAACCCGATGACCCCCACGACCGTCCCCAATACGAAGGAGACGACCGCGAGCAGCAGGTGCACCCAGAAGTACGCCGTCGGGTCGCCGTCCTCGAACGCGAGCCCACTGCTGTCCTTGATCAGATTTTTGACGAAAGTGATCCAGATGATCCAGCTCCACACCCCGAAAGCGAGCAGGAACCAGGAGACGGGGCGGCTGAGCTTCATGCCTTCAGTATCGCCGCCGCGTGTCCGGAACCGTGCGCGGGGTGGGGAGCGGGGTGGGAAGGCGTCGCCCCCGGGAGGTACGTTCTCGCTCGTGCCCGCACCCACGAAGACCGCCAGGCGCGCCCTGACGGTCACCGCCGCCGCCCTGACCGCGCTCGGTCTCCTCTCCCCCGCCGCGCTCGCCGCGCCCAGTCCCTCGGCGAGCCCGTCGACGAGCCCGACGGCCACCCCGCCCGCGTCGATGTCGACCGTGGGCGGCGCGCGGCTCGGGAAGCCCGGGACGCAGGTCGACCTGGCGGGCGGGGCGCCCGTGCTGCCGAAGGACCTCACCGCCCGCTCGTGGATCGTGGCCGACGCCGAGTCCGGCGACGTGCTCGCCGCGCACAACGCGCACTGGCGGCTGGCCCCGGCGAGCACGCTGAAGATGCTCTTCGCCGACACGCTGCTGCCGAAGTGGCCGAAGACCACCAAGCACAAGGTCGCCCCCTCCGACCTGGCGGGCATCGGGGCGGGCTCCAGCATGGTCGGCATAAAGGAGGACGAGACCTACACCGTCCACGACCTGTGGCTCGGGGTCTTCCTGCGCTCCGGCAACGACGCCGTGCACGTGCTGTCCGCGATGAACGGCGGCGTGAAGAAGACCGTCGAGGAGATGAACGAGCACGCCGAGGAGCTCCAGGCTCTCGACACGACCGTGGTCACCCCGGACGGCTACGACGCGCCGGGCCAGGTCTCCTCCGCGTACGACCTGACGCTCATCGCCCGCTCCGGGCTGCAGAAGAAGGACTTCCGCGAGTACGCCTCGACGGTCCGCTCGAAGTTCCCCGGCGAGACGAAGAAGGACAAGAAGGGCAAGACGTCCCGCGAGTCCTTCGAGATCCAGAACACCAACCGCCTGCTGGCCGGCGACTCCGACGTGGAGGTCTACCCGGGCATCGCGGGCGTGAAGAACGGCTACACCACCAACGCCGGCTACACCTTCACGGGCGTCGCCGAGCAGGGCGGCAAGGTGCTGCTCGTCACCGTGATGAACCCGGAGAAGGACGAGCACAACGAGGTCTACAAGGAGACCGCCTGCCTCTTCGACTGGGGATTCAAGGCGGTCGGCAAGGTGAAGCCGGTGGGTGAGCTGGTCCCGCCGAAGAGCGCCGCGCAGGCGAGCCCCCGGCCGGACGCGTCGTCCTCCGGGCAGGCCGGGGGCACCGGGAAGGGCGCGGCGGGCACGCAGCCGGTGGCCGGAGCCCCGGCCGGGGAGGGTTCCAGCGGCGTCGGCGTCGCGGCCGGCATCACCGCCGGGGTGCTGGTGCTGCTCGCGGGCGGGGCGTGGCTGATCAACCGGCGGTGGCCGCTGCCGGACCTGGTCCGTCGCCGGACGCGCCCCTGACGCCCCGCTCGCCGCTCTCCTGGTCCGCACCCTCCTGGTCCCCGAGTTCCTGCTCCTTGCTGCCCGTCGCCGTCCAGGCGGCGCAGAACAGCACCAGCTTCGAGGTGAAGTTGATCCACAGCAGCAGGGCGACGGGGACGCCGAAGGCGCCGTACATGCTCTTGGCGGCGACGCCCTGCATGTAGCCGCTCAGCAGCAGCTTCAGCAGCTCGAAGCCGATCGCGCCGATCAGCGCGGCCACCACCAGCCGGCGGCGCGCGGGCTGTACGCCGGGGAGCAGGGTCAGGACGTACAGCAGCAGGAGGAAGTCGGCGAGTACGGCGACGGCGAACGCGGCGACGTAGAGCAGCACGCTGCCGAAGCCGCCGTCCAGGCCCAGCTGGCGGACGATCCAGCCGACCAGCGCCGAGGCGATGGTGGAGATGGCGACGGTGACCAGGAGGGCGCCGCCGAGACCGACGAGGACGCCGGCGTCCTTGGCCCGGTGCAGGACGGGGTTCTCCTCCTCGTCCGGCAGTTCCCAGACGGCGCGCAGACAGCCCCGGGTGGCGTCGACCCAGCCGATGCCGGTGAAGAGCAGCAGGGCGCCGGAGATCAGGCCGACGGTGCCGGCGTTGTCGATCAGGCCCTGGATGTTCAGCTGGTCGGAGATGCCGGGGATCTGCTCGGCGATCTTGTCCTGGAGCCGGCCCTGCTGATCCTTGCTGAGGGTGGCGGCGGCGACGGCGGCGGCCAGGCTGAGCAGCGGGAAGAGCGCGAGGAAGCTGGTGAAGGTCATGGCGGCGGCCAGCCGCGTCCACTTCACCCGGTCGAGTCGTTCGTAGGAGCGCCACGCGTGCGTGGTCATCAGCCGTGCCAGCCACGGCCCCACCACGGGGAGCTTCTTCAGCCAGTCCATGATCCGACCCTGCCCCCGCTCGTCCCGGTCCATGATCCCGTCGTGTCACCGGTTCCTGCCCCGGTGCGGAAGACCAGTGTTCTTGTGCCCCAGAAACGCAGGATGGTGGCCAGGACCATGCCGATTCCGGCGCCGGAGACCGTGTCGGCGCGCTGCGAGGTGAGGCCGAGGCCGTAGTGGCTGACGACCAGGCACAGCAGCTGTACGGCGGCTCCGGCGGCGTTCACCGCGAAGAAGACGGCGTACGGGCGCAGGCCCCGGGGGCGGGTGTGGCGGTAGGTGCCCAGCGCGTTGCCCGCGTAGGCGACGGAGCAGCCGGCGACGAAGGAGAGGGTCTTGGCGGTGAGCGGGTCGAGGCCCGCCGGGCCGCGCAGGAGCGTGAAGAGGGCGAGGTCGACGGCGTAGGCGAGGAGGCCGGCGGCGGCGAAGCCGGTCAGTTCGCGCCGCCGGGCTCCCTTGGCGGGGCCGTCTACCAATTGGCCACCGCCAGGGCGTACATCGCCACCCACACCACGCCGATCAGCGCGAGCGCCCGGTCGCGCAGGACGACGTCCTCGGGTTCGCCCGCGGTGCCGCGGTCGGCGAAGACGGCGTAGCGCAGGACGGCGAGGATGAAGGCGACCATGGACAGCTGGCGCCAGGGCAGCACGCTGGTGTGCGGGACGCCGCCCTCCTCCATGGCCCACAGGCAGTAGCCGAGGACGGCGACACCGGCCGCGAGCTGCCAGACGAAGCGGAGGTAGCCGGTGGTGTACTCGGTGAGCAGGGCGCGCGTGGCGCCCGCCTTCCCGGCCATCTGGACGGCCTCCGAGTAGCGCTTGGCGGAGACCATGAACAGCGCGCCGAAACCGGTCGTGATGAGGAACCAGCGCGACAGCGGGATGCCGAGCGCGAGTCCGCCGATCATCGCCCGCATCAGGAAACCGGTGGTGACGACGGCGAGGTCGACGACCAGGACGTGCTTGAGGCTGATGCAGTACGCCAGTTGCATGGCCAGGTAGGCGGTCAGCAGGGCGGCGACGGCGGGCGGGCACAGCCGGGCGGCGGCGAGGGGCGCGAGGACGCCCAGGGCTCCCCCGACGGCGTACGCGACGGGCACCGGGACCTGCCCGGCGGCCACGGGGCGGTGGCGCTTGACCGGGTGGGCGCGGTCGGCCTCGGCGTCGCGGGCGTCGTTGACGAGGTAGACGGCGGCGGCGCAGGCGGTGAACAGGACGAAGACCAGGGCGAGCCGGCTCAGGACGTTCGGGGCGAACAGTTCGCCGGCGGCGGCCGGGGCGGCGACGACCAGGACGTTCTTGACCCACTGGCGGGGGCGGGCGGTCCTCAGCAGACCGGCGAGGACCCCCTTGCGGCGGGGCGGCGCGGAGTCGGGCCGCTGCTCCGGTGCGCGTTGCCGAAGGACGGCCGTGTCAGTCACGGGGGCCTCCGCGCATCCAGTCGGCGCCGAGCCGGGCCGTGAGCGCGCCCAGGGCCGCGCCCGCGGCGACGTCCGAGGGGTAGTGGACGCCGACGACCAGCCGGGAGGCGCACACCGCGGCGGCGAGCGGCCAGACCGCGTGCACGCCGAGCGCGCCGAAGGCGACGGCGGCCGCGGCGGCCGAGGTGGCGTGGGAGCTGGGGAAGGAGTGCCGGCCGGCGGTGCGCACCAGGGGCACGACGTGCGCGGGGCGCGGACGGCGCACGATCCGCTTCACGCCCATGCTGACGACGTGCGCGCCCGCGGTGAGGGCGGTGCCGCGCAGCCAGGCCCGGCGTCGCGGGCCGTCCACGGCGGCTGAGGCGAGGCCCGCCGCGAGCCACAGCGCTCCGTGCTCCCCGGCCCAGGACAGGGCACGCGCGGCACCGGCCACGCGCGGGTCCGTGCCGCAGGCTCTGAGCGCCGTCACGATCCGGTGGTCCATGTCGTCGAGGTCGTCCATGTGGACTCACTGTTCACGCCCTGCGGCACGGAAGTCCGGCATGATGGAGCGACATACCATTAATCACCCGTTTCGGGGACGGGACGGATGTTCCTGGACCAACCGCCTGTATATGGGCGATACGGTCGCCGGCATGTCCGCCGACACCGTTCCCGCCGCCGAAGGAGACCCCGGTACGACGTGGGGTCCCGTCACCGGCTGGGGCCGCACCGCGCCCACCACCGCCCGGCTGATCCGCCCCCGCACCTACCAGGAGGCCGCCGACGCCGTCCGGGAGTGCGGGGCGCGCGGCGGCATCGCGCGGGGTCTGGGGCGGGCGTACGGGGACGCGGCGCAGAACGCGGGCGGCGCGGTGCTCGACATGACGGGCCTGGACCGCGTCCACGCCATCGACGCCGACGGCGGCACCGTGCTCTGCGACGCCGGCGTCTCCCTGCACCGGCTGATGGAAGTGCTGCTGCCGCTCGGCTGGTTCGTGCCGGTGACGCCCGGCACCCGCTACGTGACGGTCGGCGGGGCGATCGGCGCCGACATCCACGGCAAGAACCACCACGTGTCGGGTTCGTTCTCCCGGCACGTGCTGTCGTTCGAGCTGCTCACCGCCGACGGGCGGGTCCGCACCGTGGACCGGGGCACGCCGCTGTTCGACGCGACCGCCGGCGGCATGGGCCTGACCGGTGTGATCCTCACCGCGACCGTGCGGCTCCAGCCGGTCGAGACGGCGCTGATGTCGGTCGACACCGAGCGCGCCACCGACCTCGACGACCTGATGGCCCGCCTCACGGCCACCGACCACCGCTACCGCTACTCGGTCGCCTGGATCGACCTCCTCGCGCGGGGCGCGCGGACCGGCCGGGCGGTCCTCACCCGCGGCGACCACGCCCCGCTGGACGCCCTTCCCGAGCGCTCGCGGGCGCGGCGCGACCCGCTGGCCTTCCGCACCTCCCGGCTCCCGGCCGCCCCCGACCTGGTCCCGGACGGCCTGCTGAGCCGGACGACGGTGGGCCTGTTCAACGAGGTCTGGTACCGCAAGGCGCCCCGCGCCAGCCGGGGCCGGCTCCAGCGGATCTCCACCTTCTTCCACCCCCTGGACGGCGTCCCGCACTGGAACCGCGTCTACGGCCGCGGCGGCTTCGTGCAGTACCAGTTCGTCGTCGGCCACGACCGGGCGGACGACCTGCGCCGGATCGTGCGGCGCATCTCCGAGCACCGCTGCCCGTCCTTCCTGGCCGTCCTCAAACGCTTCGGGGAGGCCGACCCGGGCTGGCTCTCCTTCCCCGTGCCCGGCTGGACCCTCGCCCTGGACGTCCCGGCGGGCCTGCCGGGCCTCGGGGACTTCCTCGACGGCCTCGACGAGCAGGTCGCGCAGGCGGGCGGGCGCGTCTACCTCGCCAAGGACTCCCGGCTGCGGCCCGAACTGCTCGACGCGATGTACCCGCGTCTCGGCGACTTCCGCGCGCTGCGCGCGGAGCTGGACCCGCGCGGGGTGTTCGTGTCCGACCTGGCCCGCCGCCTCGCCCTCTGAGCCCTCTGAGCCCTCTGAGCAACCTTCTGGAGCAGCCGTGAAGGACGCCTTCGGCATCCCCCAGTCCCTCCTCGTCCTCGGCGGTACGTCCGAGATCGCGCTCGCCACCGCGCGCCGCCTCGTCGCCCGCCGCACCCGCACCGTCTGGCTGGCCGGCCGCCCCTCCCCCGCCCTGGACCGGTCGGCGGAGCGGCTGCGCGACCTCGGCGCCGACGTGCGCACCGTCGCCTTCGACGCGCTCGACCCCGAGTCCCACGAGGCGGCGCTCGGCAAGGTCTTCGCCGAGGGCGACATCGACATGGTGCTGCTCGCCTTCGGCGTCCTGGGCGACCAGGCGCACGACGAGCGGGAACCGCTGAACGCGGTGCGGGTGGCGCAGACCAACTACACCGGCGCGGTCTCGGCGGGCCTGATCAGCGCCCGCGCGCTCCAGGCCCAGGGCCACGGCTCGCTGGTGGTGCTCTCCTCCGTGGCCGGCGAGCGGGCCCGCCGCGCCAACTTCATCTACGGCTCCAGCAAGGCCGGCCTGGACGCCTTCGCGCAGGGCCTCGGCGACGCGCTGCACGGCACCGGCGTACACGTCATGGTCGTACGCCCCGGGTTCGTGCGGTCGCGGATGACCGAGGGTCTGGAGGAGGCGCCGCTCGCCACGACGCCGGAGGCGGTCGCCACGGCCATCGAGCTGGGGCTGCGACGGCGCTCGGAGACGGTGTGGGTGCCGGGCGCGCTGCGCGTGGTGATGTCGGCGCTGCGGCACCTGCCGCGGGGGGTGTTCCGGCGGCTGCCGGTGTAGGGACTGCCGGGCCCTAGCAGGTGGGCAGGGAGTCCCGTTCGACGCGGTCCGCCTGCGGGGGCACGGTGGCGCTGCCGAACGGGAACTCCCGCAGCTTGCGCCACACCCCGTCGGCGCCCTGCTCGTACAGCGCGAAGCCGGTGCAGGGCCACTGGGCCTCGTAGTCGGACAGCTCCTCGTAGGCGCGGTCCATCGCCGCCTCGTCGATGCCGTGGGCCACGGTGACGTGCGGGTGGTACGGGAACTGCAGTTCGCGTGGGACCGGGCCGGAGGCGTCGCGGACCCGCTTCTGCAGCCAGGAGCAGGCCGCGCCGCCCTCGACCACCTGGACGTAGACCACCGGCGAGAGCGGGCGGAAGGTGCCGGTGCCGGACAGGCGCATCGGGAAGGGGCGCCCTCGGGCCGCCACCTCCGCCAGGTGCGCCTCGATCGCGGGCAGCGCGCCGCCGTCGACCTCGGTCGGCGGCAGCAGGGTGACGTGCGTGGGGATGCCGTGAGCGGCGGCGTCGCCGAAGCCCGCGCGCAGCTGCTGGAGCTTGCTGCCGTGTGGCTCCGGGACCGCGATCGACACGCCGATCGTTACGGTCCCCACGTCGTCTCCTGTCGTTACGTGTCACTCGGTGATGTCGCTGGGTCGGACACCCGGATATCGACTGTACGGCCACGACCGTGCCCGGGGCAGGCGCAACCGGAGTGATGTGCAGCGCTACGGCGGCGTGCCGGGGCGCACGGGCGGGGCGGCGGGTGCTGTGAGCAGCACCGGGGTGGCGCCGTGCTCAGTGCTTGGCGGGAAGGAAGCCCACCATGTCGTACGCCCGGGAGAGGGTCTCGGCGGCGACGGCACGGGCCTTCTCCGCGCCCTTGGCGAGGATCGCGTCCAGGGTCTCCGGGTCGTCCAGGTACTGCTGGGTGCGGTCCCGGAAGGGGGTCACGAACTCGACCATGACCTCCGCCACGTCCGTCTTGAGCGCGCCGTAGCCCTTGCCCGAGTACTTCTCCTCCAGCTCGGTGATGTCGGCTCCGGTGAGCACCGAGTAGATGGAGAGGAGGTTGCTGACGCCCGGCTTGTTCTCCCGGTCGAAGCGGATCACGGTGTCGGTGTCGGTGACCGCGCTCTTGACCTTCTTGGCGGTGGCCTTGGGCTCGTCCAGGAGGTTGATGAGGCCCTTCGGCGTGGACGCCGACTTGCTCATCTTGACCGTCGGGTCCTGGAGGTCGTAGATCTTCGCCGTCTCCTTGAGGATGTACGCGGAGGGGACGGTGAAGGTGTCGCCGAAGCGGCCGTTGAAGCGCTCGGCCAGGTCGCGGGTCAGCTCGATGTGCTGGCGCTGGTCCTCGCCGACGGGAACCTCGTTGGCCTGGTAGAGCAGGATGTCCGCGACCTGGAGCACCGGGTACGTGAACAGGCCGACGGAGGCGCGGTCGGCGCCCTGCTTGGCGGACTTGTCCTTGAACTGGGTCATGCGGGACGCCTCGCCGAAGCCGGTGAGGCAGTTCATGACCCAGGCGAGCTGCGCGTGCTCGGGGACGTGGCTCTGGACGAAGAGCGTGCAGCGGTCCGGCTCCAGTCCGGCGGCCAGCAGCTGGGCGACGGCCAGGCGGGTGTTGGAGCGCAGTTCCGCCGGGTCCTGCGGGACCGTGATCGCGTGCAGGTCGACGACCATGTAGAACGCGTCGTGGGTCTCCTGGAGGGCCACCCACTGGCGCACGGCGCCGAGGTAGTTGCCGAGGTGGAACGAGCCGGCGGTGGGCTGGATACCGGAGAGCACGCGGGGTCGGTCATTCGCCATGTCCGTCATTCTCTCAGGTTCCACCGGCGGCTCGTCCCCCGGTCGGCGACCGTCAGCCGAGGTCGATCTCCGGGTACAGCGGGAAGCCCGCCACCAGGTCCGTCGCCCGGCGGGAGATCTCGTCCGCGGTCTTCGCGTCGAGGACGTGGGAGGCCTTCGACGGGGCGCCCGACTTCGTGGTGCCCGGCTCCGTGGCGGTCAGGACGCGGTCGATCAGGCCCGCCACCTCGTCCATCTCGGCCGTGCCCAGGCCGCGCGTGGTGAGCGCCGGGGTGCCGACGCGGATGCCGGAGGTGTACCAGGCGCCGTTCGGGTCGGCGGGGATGGCGTTGCGGTTGGTGACGATGCCGGAGTCGAGGAGGGCGGCCTCGGCCTGGCGTCCGGTGAGGCCGTAGGAGGAGGCCACGTCGATCAGGTTGAGGTGGTTGTCCGTGCCGCCGGTGACCAGGGTGGCGCCGCGCTTCATCAGGCCCTCGGCGAGCGCGCGGGCGTTGTCGACGATGCGCTGCGCGTAGTCCTGGAAGGCGGGCTGCCGGGCTTCGGCGAGGGCGACGGCCTTGGCGGCCATGACGTGCGGGAGGGGGCCGCCGAGGACCATCGGGCAGCCGCGGTCGACCTGGTCCTTGAGGGAGTCGTCGCACAGCACCATGCCGCCGCGCGGGCCGCGCAGGGACTTGTGGGTGGTGGTCGTCACGATCTGGGCGTGCGGGACCGGGTCGAAGTCGCCGGTGAGGACCTTGCCCGCGACGAGACCCGCGAAGTGCGCCATATCGACCATGAGGGTCGCGCCGACCTCGTCGGCGATCTCCCGCATGATCCGGAAGTTCACCAGGCGCGGGTACGCCGAGTAGCCGGCGACGATGATCAGCGGCTTGAACTCGCGGGCCTGGGCGCGCAGGGCCTCGTAGTCGATGAGGCCGGTGGCGGGGTCGGTGCCGTAGGAGCGCTGGTCGAACATCTTGCCGGAGATGTTCGGGCGGAAGCCGTGGGTGAGGTGGCCGCCCGCGTCCAGGGACATGCCGAGCATCCGCTGGTTGCCGAAGGCCTGCCGCAGCTCGGCCCAGTCGGCCTCGCTCAGGTCGTTGATCTGGCGGACGCCGGTCTTCTGGAGGAACGGCGCCTCGACGCGGTCGGCGAGCACGGCCCAGAAGGCGACCAGGTTGGCGTCGATGCCGGAGTGCGGCTGGACGTAGGCGTGGCGGGCGCCGAACAGCTCGCGGGCGTGCTCGGCGGCCAGGGACTCGACCGTGTCGACGTTGCGGCAGCCGGCGTAGAAGCGGCGGCCGACGGTGCCCTCGGCGTACTTGTCGCTGAACCAGTTGCCCATGGTCAGCAGCGTCGCCGGGGAGGCGTAGTTCTCGGAGGCGATCAGCTTCAGCATCTCGCGCTGGTCGGCGATCTCCTGGCCGATGGCGTCGGCGACGCGGGGCTCGACGCTGCGGATCGCTTGCAGCGCGGCTCGATAGGCGACGGACTCGGGGGTGAGATCTGCGGACATGGGAGCCTCCGGACGTTGTGTTCAGCGTTCACGGTACGGACGGCCCAGGCGCACGGCACTTGTTGTTCGGGCCGCTCCCCGATGGTTGGTCCATCCCAGCGCGCCAGTCACGGCCCGGGGTCAGGGTACCGGAACGCGTCTGCCGGGTTGCTGTGTGTCTCCGGGTGCGGGTGATGCGTGGCTGGTCGCGCCCGCGCGGCGGAGCCGCACATGTCACAGCCCCGCGCCCCTAAAGGCCCCTGCGGGGCCTCCTTACAAGATCACGTGGGGCAGGAAGCGGGCGTACTCGTCCGTCACCAGGCCGCTCGACTCCCTGATGCCCAGGCCCGCCGACTCGTTCTCCACCACCCAGGCGCCGAGGACGACCCGGTTGCCGTCGAAGTCGGGCAAGGGTGCCAGCTCCTGGTAGCAGCACGGCTCGGTGCGGGCGTGCACGTCCGTGCCGGGGCGGTGGATCGTGACGCCGGCGCCCTCGCGGCCGAGGAGGGGTTTGGCGACGTAGCCGGTGGTGCGGGCGAGGTCGCGGGGGCCGTCGAGGTAGGCCGGGAGGAGGTTGGGGTGGTCCGGGTACAGCTCCCAGAGGATGGCCAGCAGCGCCTTGTTGCTGAGCAGCATCTTCCATGCGGGCTCGATCCACAGGGTGGTGCCGGTGCCGCCGCCGTTGTCGAGGGTGTCCAGGACGTGGTCGGCGAAGCGGTCGGTGGTGAGCCACTCCCAGGGGTAGAGCTTGAAGATGCTGCGGATGAAGCGCAGCTTGGTGTCCACGAAGCGGCCGGAGAGGCGGTCCCAGCCGATCTCCTCCATGGAGATCCACTCGGTGGCCAGCCCGGCCTGCTCGGCGGTCTCCTTGAGGTAGGCGACCGTCATCAGGTCCTCGCCCAGCTCGTCGGCCTCGGAGTTCGCGAAGTACAGCGGGGTGCCGGGCGGGAGGAGGGCGGCCTGCTTCTTCCAGGCGTCGATCAGGCGCTCGTGGAGGCTGTTCCACTGGTCGGCGCCGGGGAAGCGCTCCTCCATCCAGAACCACTGCGGGGAGGCGGCCTCCACCAGGGAGGTCGGGGTGTCCGCGTTGTACTCCAGGAGCTTGGCGGGGCCCGTGCCGTCGTAGCGCAGGTCGAAGCGGGCGTAGACGGAGGGGAGTTCGGAGCGGCGGTGCCAGGCCTCGGTGACCGCGCGGACCACGCGCGGGTCGGTGATGCCGAGGTCGGCGAAGCGGTCGGCGGTGACGATGTGCTCGGCCGCCGCCAGGCACATGCGGTGCAGTTCCTCGACGACCTCTTCCAGCGTCTCGACCTCGGGGAGGGAGAAGACGTAGTACGCGCTCTCGTCCCAGTAGGGGCGCAGGGTGTCGTCGGGGTAGCGGGTCAGGGGGTAGATGCAGCCCTGTTCCTCGACGGTCTGCTGCCAGCCGGGGCGGGGCTCGGTGGTGCGGCGTTCCATGGTCCGGCTCAGCCGCCGCCGCTGCCGGAGCAGCCGAAGCCGCCGCGGTCGACGGCCTCGTCGCGGCTGAAGGTGCCGTAGTCGGCCCAGCCGCCGCTGACGTCGGCGTCGTAGTACCAGTCGGCGTCGTCGACGCCCTTGGCGCCCTTCTTCTTGCCGCCCTTGCCGTACGAGCCGCCGGTGGAGCCGGACTTGCAGTTCTTGTCGGCCACGACCTTGTAGCCGTTGATGTAGTCGTAGCTGTCGCGGTCCACGCAGCGGCGGTCGGGGTCCGATCCGCACGCGCTCAGGGCCGCCGCGAGCACTCCCATGCCGCCGAGCACCACGGTGCTCGACCGCAGCCGTCGCCGGGTCTCCGCCATGTCCGTCTCTCCCCCGTTGTCCGCTTCCAGTACGACAGTTGTTTCCAGTACGACAGTTGGGCCGATCGAGTGTACGGCCGTCGCCGGGGGACTTTACGGCAGCGCCCGGCACAGCGCGTCCAGGGCCCCTGCCCAGGCGTGGTCGGGCGGGGTGCCGTAGCCGACGACGAGGGCGTCGAGCGGGGCGACGTCCGCGTCCGGGTGGCGGAAGGTGGACAGGCCGTGGACGGCGAGTCCGTGCCAGGCGGCGGAGCGGACGGCCTGCTGCTCGGTGCCGGGGGGCAGTTGGAGCACCGCGTGCAGACCGGCGGCGATGCCGGTGACGCGGACGGCGGGGGCGCGTTCGGCCAGCGCGGCGACCAGGGCGTCGCGGCGGCGCCGGTAGCGCAGGCGGGCGGCGCGGACGTGGCGGTCGTAGTCGCCGGAGGCGAGGAACTCCGCGAGGGTCAGCTGGTCCAGGACGCCGGGGGTGCGGCCCGCCATGGCGTCCATGGCGTCCTCGACGAGCGCGGGCGGCAGCACCAGCCAGCCCAGGCGCAGGGCGGGGGCGAGGGACTTGCTGGCGGTGCCGAGGTAGACGACGCGGTCGGGGTCGAGGCCCTGGAGGGCGCCGACGGGCTGGCGGTCGTAGCGGAACTCGCCGTCGTAGTCGTCCTCCAGGACGAGTCCGCCGGTGCGGCGGGCGCGGTCGATGAGGGCGGTGCGGCGTTCGGGGAGCAGGGGCAGGCCCATGGGGAACTGGTGGGAGGGGGTGAGGAGTACGGCCCCGGTGGCTGCCGGGTCGTGGTCCGGGGCGCCGTGCGGGTCTTCGTCGGGCGGCCGGGTGCCGCGGTCGTCGAAGGGCAGCGGGGGTGTGGCGAGGCCCGCGCGGGTGAGCAGGCCGCGGTGGTGGGGCAGGCCGTAGGACTCGACCGCCACGGACGGCACTCCCCGGTGGCGCAGCAGGTCGGCGAGGACGCCGAGGCCACCGAGGAAACCGGCTACGACCACGATGCGGTCGGGGTCGGCGTGCACGCCGCGGGCGCGGGAGAGGTAGCCGGCGAGCGCGGTGCGCAGTACGGCGTGGCCGCGCGGGTCGCCGTAGCCGAGGGCGCGGTCGGGGGCGGCGGTCAGGGCGCGGCGGGCGGCGCGCAGCCACTGGGTGCGGGGGAACGACGCGAGTTCGGGGGTGCCGGGGATCAGGTCGTAGGCGGGGCGGGCCGGTTCCCGTCGGTGGGGCGCGGGGTGCTGGTCGGGGGTGGCGGGGGTGCGGTCGGCGACGCGGGTGCCGGAGCCCTGGCGGGCGGCGAGCCAGCCCTCGGCGACGAGGTCGGCGTAGACCTCGGCGACGGTGTTGCGGGCCAGGCCCAGGTCGGCGGCGAGGGAGCGGGAGGAGGGCAGCCGGGTGCCGGGTGCCAGCCGGCCGCCGCGGACGGCCTCGCGCAGGGCGTCGGTGAGGCCCCGGCGCAGTCCGGGGCCGGACCGGTCGAGGTGCAGGTCCACGCCGAAAGTGGCCCATGGTTTCGCCATGGGAATGGACCATACCCGTGGGCTGCCTCGCCCATAGTCTCGATGGCATGACGACGACGAACGAGAACACCGCCCCCGACTCCTTCGCCCCCGAGGAGCCCGCCCGGCTGGAGTGGGCCAAGCACGCCCCCGAGGTCTGGAAGGCGATGCTGGGGCTGGAGAAGGCGGCGGGCCGGGGCCTGGACCCGAAGCTCAAGGAACTGGTGAAGATCCGCGCCTCCCAGCTCAACCACTGCGCCTTCTGCCTGGACATGCACACCAAGGACGCCCTCGCGGCCGGCGAGAGCGTGGAGCGGATCGTGCAGCTCTCCGCCTGGGAGGAGTCGCGGCACTTCTACACGGAGAAGGAGATCGCGGCGATCGAGCTGACCGAGGCGGTGACCGTGCTGACGGACGGCTTCGTGCCGGACGACGTGTACGGGAAGGCCGCCAAGCTCTTCGACGAGAGCGAGCTGGCCCACCTGATCGCCGCGATCACGGTGATCAACGCCTGGAACCGCTTCGGTGTGACGTGCCGGCTGACGCCGGGCCACTACACGCCGGGGCAGCACGGATGACGGGCGCGGACCGTTTCCGGGCCCTGCACCACGGCCGGGCGCCCGGCGACCCCCTCGTCCTCCCCGGCCCCTGGGACGCGGTGAGCGCCCGGGTCTTCGCGGACGCCGGGTTCCCGGCGCTCGCGACGCCCAGCGCGGGCGTGGCGGCGTCCCTCGGGTACGAGGACGGGGCGACCCCGGCCGACGAGATGTTCGCGGCGGTCGCGCGGATCGTGCGGGCCGTGGACGTGCCCGTGTCGGCGGACGTCGAGGACGGGTACGGGCTGGCGCCGAAGGAGCTGGTGGAGCGGCTGCTGGAGACCGGCGCCGTGGGCTGCAACCTGGAGGACTCCGCGGACGGTGTGCTCAAGGACCCGCGGGAGCACGCTCAGTGGCTGGGCGAGGTGCGGGCGGCGGCCGGTGACCGGCTGTTCGTCAACGCCCGGATCGACACGTTCATCAGGGGCGTCGACGATCCGTCGGCGGCGATCGAGCGGGCCGCGCTGTACGTCGCGGCCGGCGCCGACTGCGTGTATCCGATCGGCGCCCCCGACGGCGTACTGCCGCTGCTGCGGTCCGGCATCCAGGGGCCGGTGAACGTCGGCGGGCGGCCCGGGGAGGGCCCCGCGTCCGCCGAGCTGAGGAGGCTCGGCGAACTCGGGGCCACCCGGATCACGTTCGGGCCGGGACTCCAGCGGCGCGCGGAGGGCGTGCTGCGGGAGATCGCGGCGGAACTGGTGGGGTGAGGGTCAGGGCAGCCACTGCTTCCAGACGGACTCGTGGCTGTCCACCCACTTCTTCGCGGCCTCCTCGGGCCGCAGCTTCTGCTCGGCGATCATCAGGGAGACCTGGTTCTGGTCCTCGGTGGTCCACTTGAAGTTCTTCAGGAACTGAGCCGCGTCCCCGCCGTTCTCCGCGAAGTCCGCGTTGAGGTACTTCTGGAGCTCGGTGACCGGGTAGGCGCAGGCGACCTTCGCCGGGTCGGCGTCGCAGCCCTCCTTGTACGGGGGCAGCTTCACCTCCGTCATCGGGACCTTCTCGAACAGCCACTGGGGGGTGTACCAGTAGGTCAGGAAGGGCTTCTTCTCCTTGGCGAACTGCTGGATCTGAGTGATCTGGGCGGCCTCGGAGCCGGCGAAGACGACCTTGTAGTCCAGGTTCAGGTTCTCGACCAGGGCCTTGTCGTTGGTGACGTAGGACGGGGAGCCGTCCATGAGCTGGCCCTTGTCGCCGCTCTCGGCGGTGCGCAGCTGGTCGGCGTACTTGTTGAGGTTCTTCCAGTTCGTGACGTCCGGGTGCTTCTTCGCGAAGTACGTCGGCACGAACCAGCCGATGTGGCCGGTGACGCCGAGGTCGCCGCCGGGGGCGATGGTCTTCTTGTCCTCGACGTAGCGCTGCTCCTGCTCGGGGTGGCCCCAGTCCTCCAGGATGGCGTCGACCCGGCCCTGGCTGAGCGCGTCCCAGGCGGGGACCTCGTCGACCTGGACGGTGTCGACGCGGTAGCCCAGCTCGTGCTCCAGCAGGTACTGGGCGACGGCCACGTTGGCCTGGGCGCCGACCCAGGACTGCACGGAGAGGGTGACGGTCTTGGCGCCCTGGGCGTTCGCGAACGGGGACGCCTGCTTGGTCATGTCGGCGGCGCCGCAGCCGGTGAGCAGCGTCAGCGCGGCCACGCCGGCGAGCGCGGAGGTCGTGCGCAGTCGCATGTCAGGCTCCCTTCTTCGTACGGCGCTCGGTGGGCTGGGTGACCCGGTCGAGCATCAGGCCCAGGCAGACGATCGCCGCGCCGGCCACCAGGCCGGTCGCCAGGTCGCCCTGCGCGAGGCCGAAGACGACCTGGTAGCCGAGGGCGCCACCGCCGACCAGGCCGCCGATGATGACGACGGCGAGGACCAGGACGACGCCCTGGTTGAGGGCGAGCAGCAGGGCCGGGCGGGCCAGCGGGAGCTGGACCTGGCGGAGCTGCTGGCCGCTGGTGGCGCCGAGCGAGCGGGCCGACTCCATGGCGGCCGGGTCGACCTGGCGCAGCCCTTGCGCGGTGATGCGGACGACGGCCGGGAGGGCGTAGACGACCGCGGCGGCCACGGCGGGCGCGCGGCCGACGCCGAAGAGGGCGACGACCGGGATCAGGTACACGAACTGCGGCATCGTCTGGAAGACGTCCAGGACGGGCCGCAGCGCGCGCTCGACGCGGTCGCTGCGGGCGGCGGCGATGCCGGTCGCGAAGCCGATGACCAGGGTGACGGCGACGGCCGCGAGGACCTGGGAGAGCGTGTCCAGGGACGGGTTCCACACGCCGAGCACGCCGATCGCGGCCATGGCGAGGACGGCGGTGAGCGCGGTGCGCCAGGTGCCGATCAGCCAGGCCAGGGCGGCGACGATGAGGAGCACCGACCACCAGGGCAGCCACTGGAGGCCGTCGCGGAGGGGGTTGAGGACCCAGTTGGTGAAGTGGGCGGCCCAGTCGGCGGTGCCGCCGACGACGGGGACGCCGGAGTAGAGGTGGGCGGTCATCCAGTCGACGGCCCGGTTGACGGGCTCGGCGATGTTGAGGTCCCAGCCGTCGGGCCACTCCAGGAACCCGGCGAGGCGTCCGGCGACCGCGACGGCCGCGGCGGCGGCCAGGGCGTACAGCCAGGTCAGCGGGGACTTCCCGGACTCCCCGAGCCGCTCCCCCGCCGCGCCGGTCACGCGGTCCAGGACGACGGCGAGCAGCACGATCGGGATGCCGGCCGCGAGGGCCGCGCCGACGTCGACCGAGGCGAGGGCCTGGTAGACGCGGTCGCCGAGGCCGCCGGCGCCGATGACGGAGGCGATGACGGCCATGGACAGCGCCATCATGATCGTCTGGTTGACGCCGAGGAGGAGTTCCTTGCGGGCCAGCGGGATGCGGGCGGTCAGCAGCCGCTGGCGGGCGGTGGTGCCGAGGGACTCGACGGCTTCGAGGACCTCCTTGTCGGCGCCGCGCAGGCCGAGCGAGGTGAGCCGGGCCATCGGCGGGGCGGCGTAGACGACCGTGGCCAGGACGGCGGCGGGGACGCCGATGCCGAAGACCAGGACGACGGGGAGGAGGTAGGCGAAGGCGGGCAGCACCTGCATGGTGTCGAGCACCGGGCGCAGGACGCGGTCCATGCGGTCGGACAGGCCGGCCGCCAGGCCCAGCAGGGCGCCCACGACGACCGACGCGAGGACGGCGACGACCATGAGCGCGAGCGTCTGCATGGTCGGCACCCACATGCCGAGCAGGCCGCAGGCGAGGAAGGCGGCGGCCGTGCCGACGGCCAGCTTCACGCCGGCCACGCGCCATGCGACCAGGGCGCCGATCGCGGTGACCCCGGCCCAGCCGACGGCGAGGAGGGCGAGGTAGACGGCGCGTACGGCGATGACGACGACGTTGCTGACGTGGCCGAAGAAGTAGAGGAACAGCGGGTGGCTGTCGCGGTTGTCGATGATCCAGTCGCTGGCCTTGCCGAGGGGTTCGGAGAGGTCGACGGTGAGGGCGGACGGCCAGGTGGTGCCGCCCCATTGGGTGACGGCGAGGGGGACGAGGACCGCGGCGGCGATCGCGAGGGTGAGGAGCTTGCGGGCGGCGGGGTGGGTGAGGATGCCCGGCGGGGCGGTCTTCCGGGCCGGTGCGGTGATCGTCGCCATCAGACCGCCTCCTTGGGCAGCTCCGCCTCCTCAGGGAGGACGGCCGCCTCCTCGGGGCGTTCCTCGGGTACGGCCGTACCGGCGACGACACCGAGCAGGTCGCTCGCGTCGACCACGCCCAGGCAGCGGCCGTCGTCCATGACGCGGGCGGGCGAACCGGCCCGCGCGACGGCCTCGATGGCCTCGGACACGGTGGCCCCGGGCCGGATCGCCGGGCCCGTGCCCGCCTCGTCGGCCGAGGTCGCGGGGCGCATCGCCGTGCGGACCGTGAGGACCTGCTCGCGCGGGACGTCGCGGACGAACTCGCGGACGTAGTCGTCGGCGGGCGAGCCGACGATCTCCTCCGGCGTGCCGAGCTGCACGACGCGGCCGTCGCGCATCAGGGCGATGCGGTCGCCGAGCTTGAGGGCCTCCTGGAGGTCGTGGGTGATGAAGACCATCGTGCGGCCCTCCTCGCGGTGCAGCCGGACGACCTCCTCCTGCATGTCCCGCCGGATCAGCGGGTCGAGCGCGCTGAACGGCTCGTCGAAGAGCAGCACCTCGGGATCGACGGCGAGGGCGCGGGCGAGGCCGACGCGCTGGCGCTGGCCGCCGGAGAGCTGCCCGGGGCGGCGGTGCTCCAGGCCCTCCAGGCCGACCTTGGCGACGACGGCGGCGGCCCGTTCGCGGCGCTCGGCGCGGCCCATGCCCTGGACCTCCAGGCCGTAGGCGACGTTGTCGAGGACCGTGCGGTGCGGGAGCAGGCCGAAGTGCTGGAAGACCATCGCGGCGCGGTGGCGGCGCAGTTCGCGCAGCCGGGACTTGTCCATCGCGCGGACGTCCTCGCCGTCGATGGCGATGGAGCCTGCCGTCGGCTCGATGAGGCGGGTCAGGCAGCGTACGAGGGTGGACTTGCCGGAGCCGGACAGGCCCATGACGACGAAGACCTCGCCCTTGCGCACGTCGAAGGAGACGTCCGCGACGGCGGCGGTGCAGCCGGTGCGCGATCGCAGCTCGGCCGGGCTCAGGGCGGCCAGTTCGGGGTCGGCGGGGACGCGGGCGGCCTTCGGGCCGAAGACCTTCCACAGGCCGTCCACGGAGAAGACCGGGGGACGCTCGGCCACGGTGTCGGTGGCGGCGGCGGTGCTGTTGGGGGTCGTACTCATCGGGCGTCACCACCGATCAGCTCGACGGCGCGCTCCCCGACCATGAGGACGCCGATCATCGGGTTCACGGCGGGCATGGTGGGGAAGACGGAGGCGTCGGCGATGCGGATGCCCTCGAGGCCGCGGACGCGCAGCTCGGGGTCGACGACGGCGGTCCGGTCGGTGGCGGCGCCCATCTTGCAGGTGCCCGCCGGGTGGTAGACGGTGTGGGCGACCTTGCGGGCGTACTCGCTCAGCTCCTCGTCGCCGGTGACGTCCGGGCCGGGGCAGACCTCGCGCTTCAGCCAGCCCGCCAGCGGCTCGGACTTGGCGATCTCGCGGGCGATGCGGATGCCGTCGACGAGGGTGCGGCCGTCGTAGTCGTCCTCGTCGGTGAAGTAGCGGAAGTCCAGGGCGGGCTTCACGGACGGGTCGGCGCTGGTCAGGTAGAGGCGGCCGCGGGACTTCGGCTTGGGGATGTTCGGGGTCATGGAGACGCCGAACTCGGGGCGCTCGTAGCCCAGTCGCTCCGGGTTGTCCGTGAACGGGATCTGGTAGAAGTGGAACATCAGGTCGGGGCCCGCGTGTTCGGGGTCGCGGCGCACGAACAGACCGGCGTCGGAGTCCATCGCGGAGTTGTCCGGGATGGGGCCGTTGGTCTCCCACACGATCACCGACTCGGGGTGGTCGAGCAGGTTCTCGCCGACGCCGGGCAGATCGAGCGCCACGGGTATGCCGAGGGCCTCCAGCTGGTCCTTCGGCCCGATGCCCGAGTGCATCAGCAGGCGCGGGGAGTCGACGGCGCCGGCGGACAGGACGACCTCGCCCCGGGCCTTGACGAGGATCTCCTCGCCGTCCTTGGTGCGGACGTGGACGCCCTCGGCGCGGGTGCCGTCGAGCTGGAGCTTGTACGCCCAGGTCTCCAGCATGATCGTGAGGTTGGGGCGCTCGTCCATCACCGGGTGGAGGTACGCCACCGACGCCGAGGAACGCTTGTTGTTCTCGGGGTGGTAGGCGAGGTCGAAGAAGCCGACGCCGTCGTTGAACGGCTTCTTGTTGAAGCCCTCGATCCGGGGGACCTCCAGCGTCTTCTGCGCGGAGTCGACGAAGTCGCGGGCGATGGCGTTCCGGTCCTTCTCGTCGACCGGGACGATGTTGTTCTTCAGCCGGGCGAAGTACGCCTCCATCTGGACCGCGCCCCAGCCCTTGGCGCCGGCCGCCTCCCACTCGTCCCAGTCGGACGGCAGCGGCTTGAAGGCGATGAGGGTGTTGTGGGAGGAGCAGCCGCCGAGGACGCGGGCGCGGCTGTGCCGGATGTGCGAGTTGCCGCGCGGCTGCTCGGTGGTGGGGTAGTCGTAGTCCAGCTCGCCGCCGAGCAGGCCCATCCAGCGGCGCAGGGTCAGCACGTCGTCGCGGCCTACGTCGCTGGGGCCGCCCTCGATGACGGCGACGGTGACGTCCGGGTTCTCGGTGAGGCGGGAGGCGATGACGGAGCCTGCCGTGCCGCCGCCGATGACGACGTAGTCGTATTCGTGAGTGGTCTCGGACATGGGGGTACTCCAGTGGGGCGAGCGGATGATGCGGGGACGTACGGAAACGGGAGTGTCAGCCGGTGAACCAGCGGACGGGCTTCGGTGCGAGGTTCTGGTAAACGTGCTTGCTCTCGCGGTACTCGGCAAGGCCCGCGGGGCCCAGTTCGCGGCCGACGCCGCTCTTGCCGAAGCCGCCCCACTCCGCCTGCGGGAGGTAGGGGTGGAAGTCGTTGATCCAGACGGTGCCGTGGCGCAGCCGGCCGGCGACCCGGCGGGCGCGGCCCGCGTCGGCGGTCCACACGGCGCCCGCGAGGCCGTACTCGGTGTCGTTGGCGAGGGCGACGGCCTCGTCCTCGGTGCGGAAGGTCTCGACGGTGAGGACCGGCCCGAAGACCTCCTCGCGCACGACCCGCATCTCGCGGTGGCACTGGTCGAGGACGGTCGGCTCGTAGAAGTAGCCGCTCTCCGGGCGCTCGGGGGACGGGTCGGGGCGCTTGCCGCCGCAGCGCGGCACCGCGCCCTCGGCGAGGGCGGAGGCGACGTAGTCCTCGGTCTTGGCGCGCTGCTGCTCGGAGACGAGCGGGCCGCACTCGACGCCGTCCTCGGTGCCGCGGCCGAGGCGGATCTTCGCGGCGCGGCGGGCGAGTTCGGCGACGAAGCGCTCGCGGACCGACTCCTCGATGATGAGGCGGCCGCCGGCGGAGCAGACCTGGCCGCTGTGGATGAAGGCGGCGTTGAGGGCCTGGTCGACGGCGGTGTCGAAGCCCTCGTCGGTCTCGCAGGCGTCGGCGAAGACGACGTTGGGGTTCTTGCCGCCGAGTTCGAGGGCGACCTTCTTGACGGTGACGGCGGCGGCCTGGGCGACCTTGGTGCCGCTGACCAGGCCGCCGGTGAAGGAGACCAGGTCGACGTCGGGGTGTTCGGCGAGCCGGGCGCCGACGGTGTGGCCGGGGCCGGTGACGACGTTGGCGACGCCGGTGGGGAGGCCGGCCTCGGTCAGCAGGTCGATCAGGGCGACGGTGGTCATGGGCGTGATCTCGCTGGGCTTGATCACGAAGGTGTTGCCGGCGGCGAGCGCGGGGGCGATCTTCCAGCTGGCCTGGAGGAGCGGGTAGTTCCAGGGGGTGATCATCGCGCAGACGCCGACCGGCTCGTGCACGACGACGCTGTGGATGTCGGGCGAGCCCGCGTCGACGACCCGGCCGGGCGCCTCACCGGCGACGAGGTCGGCGAAGTAGCGGAAGGCGTCGGCGACGCAGTCGATGTCGACCCGGCCCTCCTCGACGGTCTTGCCCGCGTCGCGGCTCTCCAGCAGGCCGAGCGGCTCGCGGTCGCGCACGAGGAGGTCGGCGACGCGGCGCAGCAGGGCGGCGCGTTCGGCGACCGGAGTGTGCGGCCACTCGCCGGTGTCGAAGGCGCGCCGGGCGGCGGCCACCGCGAGGTCGGTGTCCTTCTCGTCGCCCTCGGCGACCACGGCGAAGGGCTGGGCGTCCGCCGGGTCGAGGATGTCGCGGGTGGCGCCGGAGGACGCCGCCAGCCACTCGCCGCCCGCGTGAATGGTGCGGTGACCCCGCTCCGCCTGGGTTTCCGTTCGGTTCGCCATGGTGGGAAATGCCTTCCGTTCCTGATCAACCCCTGTGTCACACGCGTGTCACTCTCGGGGACCGTGAGCCCCTGCCCCACGGCTCGGTATGCATGCCGAATCGGTGTCCGAAAGTGCGGCGCATCACTTGCAAAAGGGTCGAATGGAATGAAAACGGGCCCCGTTCCGGTCGGAACCGGAACGGGGCCCGTGCGGGGCCTGCGGGGCCGCGGGCGGCCCGGAACGCGGGTGGCTCAGATGAGGCCGAGGGCGCGGACCGCCTCGCGCTCCTCCGACAGCTCCTTGACGGAGGCGTCGATGCGGGCGCGGGAGAAGTCGTTGATCTCCAGGCCCTGGACGATCTCGTACTTGCCGTCCTTGGTGGTGACCGGGAAGGAGGAGATGATGCCCTCCGGGACGCCGTAGGAGCCGTCCGACGGGATGCCCATGGAGGCCCAGTCGCCGTCGGCGGTGCCGTTGACCCAGGTGTGGACGTGGTCGATGGCGGCGTTGGCGGCGGACGCGGCCGACGAGGCACCGCGGGCCTCGATGATGGCGGCGCCGCGCTTGGCGACGGTCGGGATGAAGTCCTCGGCCAGCCACTTCTCGTCGTTCACGGTCTCGGCGGCGTTCTTGCCGGCGATCGTGGCGTTGAAGATGTCCGGGTACTGGGTGGCGGAGTGGTTGCCCCAGATGGTCAGGCGCTTGATGTCGGTGACCGACGAGCCCGTCTTCTTCGCGAGCTGGGTCAGCGCGCGGTTGTGGTCCAGGCGGGTCATGGCGGTGAAGCGCTCGGCCGGTACGTCCGGGGCGGCGGCCTGGGCGATCAGGGCGTTGGTGTTGGCCGGGTTGCCGACGACGAGGACCTTGATGTCGTCCGCGGCGTGGTCGTTGATGGCCTTGCCCTGCGGCTTGAAGATGCCGCCGTTGGCCTCCAGGAGGTCGCCGCGCTCCATGCCCTTGGTGCGGGGGCGGGCGCCGACGAGGAGGGCGACGTTGGCGCCGTCGAAGGCGACGTTCGGGTCGTCGGTGATCTCGATGCTCTGGAGGAGCGGGAACGCGCAGTCGTCCAGCTCCATCGCGGTGCCCGCGGCGGCGTTGAGCGCCGGGGTGATCTCCAGGAGGCGCAGCTTGACCGGCACGTCCGCGCCGAGCAGCTGGCCGGAGGCGATGCGGAAGAGCAGGGCGTAACCGATCTGGCCGGCCGCGCCGGTGACGGTGACGTTCACGGGAGTGCGAGTCATGGCGTTCTCCGTATGACAGCTGGCGGTGGGGCGTCCCGGCCCCGGGCGTTTGATCGATCTCTTGGTATCAAGAGATCGATCCAGCGGTCAGGCTATCGCGCCCGCGGTGCCCGGCACCTCCGGGTCGGTGTGGCCCGGCCCACAGGGCCACCGTCGGAGCACGTCACACCCGTCGCGGGGGGATGCGCGGGCATGAAGAGGCGGCCGCCTGTCCGGGAGAGGGGGGACGAAGGCGACCGCCGTTCGGGGATACCGTTGCCGGACTCCCGTGGGGGTACTTCTCGCGTGCCCGCCCCCGGGCGGGCCATGCCTGGCGCCGGGGGAATTTCTTCAGGGCCGGGGGACCGACTTTCTTCAGGACGGTCCCGGGGACGGCGCGCGGCGCGGCCCGTCCCCGATCGCGCCGGTCACTCCGTGCAGCCCTTCCGGCCCGCGGCCAGCGTCACGCACGCCTTGGCGTCGGCCGCGGACTTCACGGCCACCATCGGGGTGTACGCGACGGTGTCGGTGGCCCCGGTGACCGAGCCCGTCTGGCGGTTCGCCCCGTCCGCGCTCACCTCGACCTCGGCGCCCTGCGTGGCCTGCGTGACGCGGGCCCACGCGGCACCGCAGGTCTTGCTGTAGCGGACCTCGACGGCGGCCGTGCCGACCGTGGCGGTCGCGGCGGTGGTCACCAGGTCGCCGCCGCAGCCCATGATCTCCGGGTCCTTGCCGGTGCAGGCGTCGCCGCTGCACTTCACGCCCGGCGGCAGGGCGGCGTCGGTGGTCACGGTGGGGGACGGGGAGGGCCCCGCGCCCTCGTTCTGCTTGCCGCCGTCCTCGTTCATGACGTAGAAGGCGCCCGCGATCACCACGAGCACGCCGACGACACCCGCGACGAACGTGGTCACCCGCTTGCCTCCGCCACCGGAGGAGCCGCCCCGGGCACGGGAGCCGCCGCGCGGAGGCTCTCCGCGCGCGCCCGTGCGGCCGTGGCCGCTCGGGGCGACGGACGCCTGTGCCGGTGGCGTCGGGGGGCCCGCGACGTCCCCGCGGTCGGCCCGCGTACCGGGCCTCGCCGTACGGTCGCCGGTCGGTGCCGGGCCCCGGTAACCGGCGAGGCGCCACGAATTGCCGTCGGCCGCCCCGCCGGAGGACGGGACGGAGGGCGCGCCGGGTGAGGCGCCGCCCCGGGCCGTGCCGACGGCCGAGTCGGCGCTCTCGGCGGCGGTCGGCTGCGCCGGGACCGACGGCGGCAGCGTGGGCGCCACACCGGCCGGCCCGGCGACACCGGGCGTGGCCGTCGCGCCGCCGGCGTGGCGGCCGGTACGGCTCCCCCTGCTCCGGCCGGCGCTGCCCGACTTGGCGGCGGGCGTGCCCAGCTCGCCGAGCGCGGCGCGCGCCTGGGAGATCCGGATGGCCTCCATGGTCATGTCGTGACGCATCTCCGAGCGGCTCCAGGCGCGCTCGGCCAGCTCCCACATGGTGGTGAGGTGCATCGGGTTGGTGCCCGTCACCTCGGCCAGAGCCACGATGGCACCCTTCGGCGCCAGCAGCCGGCCGTTCAGATACCGCTCCCAGGACGTCTTGCTGTAGCCGGTGGCGTCGGCCACCGACGCGATGCTCAGGTCGTGGCGATCCACGAGCCGCCGCAGCTGGCTCGTGAACTCCTTGATCTGCGGATCGAGTTCCTCCGGCAAAGCCTTCCAACGAGGCATTGCTTCCCCCCTCTTACCCCCGGTGACGTGCTGTTCGTTCCCCCGCTTGGTCCTCTCGCGCGGCGTCCCGCGCGGAGTCCCCGTTCTGGCTACCCACAGGGATGCGCCCGGTCAGGATCTCAGTTCCCGGGGTGGGGGCGCACAGGAGCACAGAGGCCGCAAGCATGCACCGTCGCACGCCCAACGGTTGTGGTCCAGTGTCCCACCGGCGTTCCCGTGCCCGGAACCGAACCCCGTTTTTCACGGCCGGTGGGGCCGAGCGCGTAGCGGAGTAGCGGAACGGTCACTTCCGTGCCACAGCGCCCTGACAGGCGTTGAACAGGGCCTTCGCCGTGCAGGAGGGTTGGTCCCGGCGGCGGCCCGTCCTTTCACGGGGGTGAGGACGGGCCGTTCGCTAGCTGACCGTGAAGTGCAGGATGTCCTGGAGGAACGGGAGCTTCAGCACCGGTTTCGGCTGGACCATCAGCGCCAGCAGGGCAATGGCGAGACCCAGGACGCCGTAGGTGGCGACGTCCGTGAAGCGCGAGCGCACGGCGAGCATGCCGACGTCGGGCAGCGTCCAGCGGAGGGCGGCGCCCACCAGGAGCGCGGCGCCGATGAGAAACGTCCCCCAGCGGAACACGTCCAGCGCCGTCAGCAGGAGCCCCAGGCCGACCAGCAGCACCACGGTGAGCACGGGCCACTGCCGGGCGGGCGCCGGCGCGTCACCGGCCGCGGCCCGGCCGCCGCCCTCGGGGCGCGCGGTGTCGCGGGTGAAGAGCGGGAAACGCCGGGTGGTCCGGCGCGGCCTGCCCTCCGCGTCGGGCGCGCTGACGGGGTCGCGGACGGTGATGTCGTCGGAGTTGGAGTCGGAGTCGGAGTCGGAGTCGGAGTCGGAAGGGCCGTCGGGGTCCGGGGTCTCGCCGGGCTCGAGGTCGCTCTCCGCGCTCCCCGGGCGCCCCGGATGTCCCGCGCGCCCCGGACGCCCCGCGCGCCCCCCATGGGTGTCCTCAGCCGGCACTGCGCTCCGCCGCCTCCACCACGTTCACGAGCAGCTGGGCCCGGGTCATGGGGCCGACGCCGCCGGGGTTCGGGGAGATCCAGGCGGCGACCTCGGCCACGCCGGGGTGGACGTCGCCCACGATCTTGCCCTCGGCGTTGCGGGAGACGCCGACGTCGAGGACGGCGGCGCCCGGCTTGACGTCCTCGGGGCGGACCAGGTGCGGGGAACCGGCGGCGGCGACGACGATGTCCGCCCGCTTGAGGTGGGCGGACAGGTCCCGGGTGCCGGTGTGGCACTGGGTCACGGTGGCGTTCTCGCTGCGCCGGGTCAGCAGCAGCGGCATCGGCCGGCCGATGGTGACGCCGCGGCCGACGACCACGACCTCGGCGCCCTTGATCTCCACGCCGTAGCGGCGGAGGAGGGTGAGGATGCCGTTGGGGGTGCAGGGCAGCGGGGCGGGCTCGTTCAGGACGAGACGGCCCAGGTTCATCGGGTGCAGGCCGTCCGCGTCCTTGTCCGGGTCCATCAGTTCCAGGATGCGGTTCTCGTCGATGCCCTTGGGCAGCGGCAGCTGGACGATGTAGCCGGTGCAGGCCGGGTCGTCGTTCAGCTCGCGGACGACCGCCTCGATCTCCTCCTGCGTCGCCGTGGCCGGCAGCTCGCGCTGGATGGACGCGATGCCCACCTGGGCGCAGTCGCGGTGCTTGCCGGCGACGTACTTCTGGCTGCCGGGGTCGTCGCCGACCAGGACGGTGCCGAGGCCGGGCGTGACGCCCCTCTCCTTCAGCGCCGCCACGCGGGCGGTCAGTTCGGACTTGATCGCGGCTGCGGTGGCCTTGCCATCGAGAATCTGGGCGGTCATGCCCCCATCCTCGCGGATGACCGGCCCCGGGTTCCAATCCGACCGCCGTACGGACGCCACGGGACGCGTCCGCCCGTACCCGCGCGTGATCGTCGTTGTTGCACTTGCACAACACCTTGCGGCCGGACTGGACAAGTAAGAGATAGGTCAAGAACGATTGGGCAGTAGCACAGTGCCGCGGGGCCGTACCGGGGGGACGAACCGCACGAAGTACCTCCTCCGAGCCGAGCCGCGCGCCGTCCCCGCACGTGACAGCTACGGAGGAAGTCCCGCATGAGTTTCGGCGACCCGAACAACCCCTACGGTCCGCCGCAGGGCCAGCAGCCCGGCCAGCAGCCGAACTACGGCTACCCGCAGCAGCAGCCTCAGGGCCAGCCCGGCTACGGCTACCCCGCGGCCCCGCCCTACGGCGGCGGTCAGGCACCCGGCCCCGCGACCATGCCCGGCTCGGTGAAGGCCGCGCGGGTGATGCTGTTCGTGCTCGGCGCCTGCCAGGTCATCGGTGGCGTGCTGATGATCGCGGCCAGTTCCTGGTTCGCCGACTACATCGAGGACGAGGTCAACTCCGACCCCACCATCTCGGCGCAGGACGCGGAGGCCGTCACGAACATCGGCACGGGCCTCATGATCGGGCTCGGCGTGATCTTCCTGGCGTTCGCCTTCTGGGCGATATTCACAGGTGTCAAGTTCGCCACCGGCCGCGGCGGTGCACGCGTCTCCGCGATCGTCTACGGCTCGGTCGTGACGCTGGTCAGCGTGATCAACCTGCTGGGGGCCAACGTCTTCGCCCTGATCAGCCTGATCCTCGGCATCTTGATCATCGTCTTCTGCGCCAACAAGAACGGCAGCCACTGGTTCAACCGCCCGCAGTACTGAACCAGCGTCCGCCACGGCACACTTCGCGCCAATCACGACCCGGGGCCGTGTCTCACCCGTACGAGGGGAGACACGGCCCCGGTGCGTCGCCATAGTCTGACGTGGGTAGCCGTCAGGCACGGGGAGACGCACCTTGTACAGCATCATCGTGGTACCTCCGCCGACCACGGAGGACGAACCCACCCGCACCCAGTACCGGCTCGCACCCGGCGAACGGCTCGTCTTCGGGCGGTCCGTTCCCGAGGGCGGACTGCTGATCGGGCACGACGGAGTGTCCCGCAGAGCCGGTAAGATCACCGCCCACGGCACCTTCTGGGCCCTGAGCAACCTCTCCGCCCACCAGACCTACGTGGTGGAGAACCCGGAGGGCGCCGGCGAGCACATCAAGGTCGCGCCGGGCCGGCTGGACGCGCCCGTGCCCTTCGAGTTCTCGCGCGCACGGTTGCAATCGTGAGGAGGTGAGTCCGCCCCTGATCACCGCCATGCTGAACGTGGCGAGCGACTTCGACCCGGACCGCTCCGGCCCCGCCAGTAACGAGTACGGCGCTCCCGGCGAAACCGTCTTCGAACCCCCGTTCCAGCCCGCCGGGTGCTGATCACCGTGGCCTACCGGACGTCGTACGACAAGTTGAATCCTCCCCTCCCTGAAGGGAGGGAATTCCTGGCTCAGGCCGCCTCCTGGAGCAGCGCTCCAGGAGGTCTTCCGCCATCGGCGCCAGCCGGGTTGAGACCAGCCCGGACGAGCATGACGCGTGCGGAGTTCTTGTCCCTGGGGGACGTGGTTCCGCAGGCGGTGCAGGTGTAGGTGCGCTCACCCAGCGGCAGTGTGTGCTTGGCTCTCGCTCCGCACTGCGCGCAGTCCATCGTGGTGTACGCGGGGTGTACGAGGCGGATGTCCCGCCCGTGTTTGCGGCCCATCCCGGCCAGGGCGGCCTTGGTGGCGCCGATGGCGGCGTCCGCGGCCTTGCGGGCCATGGTCGACCTGGCCAGGAACTTCGGGTGGAAGTCCTCGACCGCGATGACGTCATGGTCGCGGACCACCTTCTTGGCCCACTTGCGGCCGGTGTCCGCACGCTGCCTGGCGACCTTCTTGTGGGCCTTCGCCCGCAGCTTCTTCGCCGCGTGGTAGCCCTTCGATGCGGGCTTGCCCTTCTTCGGTCTGCGGCGGGCCATCATCCGGTCGTAGCGGGCCAGCCTCACCCGGGCCTTCCCGCCGTGCCCGGGGTGCGGCAGGTCATGCGCGTCGGACGTGGTCGTCGCGGTCTCCCTCACGCCCCAGTCGACGCCAAGAACCCGGCCGCTCTCCGGCAGCGGCTGGAGTTGGGCGGGGACGACGAACGAGCAGTACCAGTGCCCGAGACTGTCCTGGTACACGCGCACCGACGACGGCTCACCCGGCAGCTCCCGCGACCACACCACCGTCACCACGATGCCGCCCGCCAGGTGCAGTCGGCCGTCCCTCAGCCGGAACCCGCGCCGCGTGTAGTTGAGGGTCGGCAGCGACTCACGCCTGGTCTTCCACTTCGGCATCCCGGCCCGGCGCGCCATGGGCAGGCCTGCTGTGATGTCCCGCTGCGCCTTGGCGCGGGAGCGGCCGAAGTCGCGGATGACCTGCTGCTGGGGAACCGAGGAGCCCTCCCGCAGCCACGGTGTCCGGGCGCGGGCCTCGGTCAGCATCCTGTCGAGCTGGGACGGGCCGCACGTGGCCTTCTCACCCCTCGTCCTGCTGTGCAGATGCACGGCCCGGGACTTGGCAACGCACTCGTTCCACAGCCAGCGACACCGGCCCCACTCCGCCCCCAGCAGGACACGGGCCGTGGACGACACCCGCAACCGGTACGAGTACCGGGCACGCCCCGCCTTCTCACTCACCCCCGCCTGCGCCATCCCGCCCCCCTTCACGACCCCGGCCAGGACACCGTGCCGCCCCGAACCCTGCGAAGGACCATACGTACGACACCCGCACACACACCCGCCCCTCCCACAACCACCACCCCGACCAGCGACTACACGCACACAGGTTCGCATCCCCTTGGGTCATGCCAGGCAGCGATATCCAGTGTCTCGTGTGCCCAACAGCCGGGGGCAAGGCCCCCTGCGCCCCTGCTGATCCGCCCCACCGGAGCCGGCAGGACGACGGCCCCCGGTTCCCTCCGCGGAGGGAACCGGGGGCCGCTTCGACGTCCGGGGTCCACCGACCCGCCGACGCGTCCGAATGCTTAGGGTGCCCTCACCCACCTCCCGTACGCTGCCCGTTGTTGGACTGGGGAATGTTGACCCCGAGCAGTCGGGGGAGGGGGACGACTCCATGTACAGCGTCATCGTCGTGCCGCCGTCGTGCGGCAGTGTGGCCGACCAGTTGAGGATCAGCGCGGGTGAGCGCGTCGAGTTCGGCAGGGCCGAATGCGGCGGCGGGCTCACCATCGCCCACGCGGGGGTGCCCCGGGTCGCCGGGGAGATCGCGGCGCACCGGACGTTCTGGCTGCTGAGCAACCGCAGCGAGGACCAGACCTACGTGGTGGAGAACCCGGAGGGCGCCGGCGAGCACATCAAGGTCGCTGCGGGCCGCGTGGAGGCGCCCGTGCCGTTCGAGCTGGCACGGGTGACCCTGCCCGCCGCGGGTGACCTGCTCACCTTCGACGTCTGGGCACCGCGGCACGCCTTCCGCAGCGTCGAGCGCGGGGGGCTGGAGGGGACGGGGACCGTACCGGCGTTCGCGCTGGACCGCACCAAACGGTACTTCGCGGTGCTGGCCGCGCTGTGCGAGCGGCGCCTGCGCGGTGAGCCCCGCGCCCCGCTGCCCGCCGTCGAGGAGATAGTGGACCGGCTGCGCCCGAGCTGGCCCAAGGTCAGCCGCTCCGCCGTCTACTGGAACATCGACTACCTCGCCGTCAAGCTGCGGCTGAGACCCGGCCCGGAAACGGCCGAGCCGGGCAGGCGCACGCACGGCAAGAAGGAATCCCTGGCCTCGCTCGCCCTCCGCTTCGACCTGGTCCGCGAGGACGACCTCGTCGTACTCGCCCCGGCCCCGAGCGGAGCGGCACGGTGACCGGGCGGCCGTACGCGGTCCCGGTGCCGAAGGGGTACCGGATCGGGCCGTGGGAGGTGCGTGAGCCGCTCGCGTCCGGAGCGTTCGCCACGGTCTACGACGCCACCCGCCACGCCGCCGACGCGGCGACCGGTCGTACCTCGGACGGTGGCGAGTTGCCGCGCCGGGTGGCGCTGAAGTTCCTGCCCACCGGCACCCGCACCCCGCGCCAGCTGCACCACCTGCGCGACCTGGCCGAACGGGAGGTGCAGTTGCTGCGGCGGCTGCGCTCGCCCCGGCTGATCCGCATGTACGACACGCTGACGGTCGACGACCCGGACCATCCCGAGCTGGACGGGGCCACCGTCCTGGTGCTGGAGCGGGCCGAGGGCTCCCTGGACGCGGTACTGGCCCGGGACCCGTCCCCGGACGACGGACCGGCCCTGCTGGCCCAGATCTGCGAGGGCCTGCACCAACTGCACCACGCCGGGTGGGTGCACGGGGATCTGAAACCGGCCAACGTGCTGCTGATGAAGGACGGTTCGGCCCGGCTCGCCGACTTCAATATGGCCGCCGAGCTGGAGGGCACGCACGCCTACTCCCCCGCCTTCGCCACCCCCGACTACACACCGCCGGAACTCCTGTGGCCCGAGGTCGACGAGCGCGGGACGCGCATCCGCCCGTCGACCGACGTGTGGGCCTTCGGCGTGCTCGCGCACGTGGTCCTGACCGGGGAGTTCCCGCTGCCCGGCGGCACGTCGGAGGCACGCTCCGACGCGGCGATGCGCTACGCGCGCGGCCGTGACGAACTGCGCCTGTCCCCCGGCCTCCCCGAGGTCTGGCGGGACATCCTGCGGGACTGCCTGGCCCCGACCCACGCGGAACGCACCACCGACACCGCCGCGCTGCTGCGCCGGGTGGAGGAGGCCGCGGGCGCCTCCCGGTCGGCCCGGTTGCCGAGGCTGCGTCCCCGACGGTGGCGGCGCCCGGCCCTGACGGCGGCACTGGCGGCGGCCGTGGTGGGGGCGGCCACCCTGGCGTACACCGCCCCCTGGGAGCCGGAACCGGCGGCCGCGGCCCCGCCCACCTGCGAGAAGCCCGTGGTGTACGAGGCCGCCGACGGCCGCCGCGGATACATGGCGGGCCACAGCGGCACCTGGGACTTCACCATCAAGCGCGGGGACGGCGGCAGCCAGGTCAGGGAGTTGCAGTGCCTGCTCCGGCACCTGCACGGCATCGAGGAGGTCGGCGAGGTGGACGGCGACTTCGGGCCGATGACCCACGAGGCCGTCGTCATCTTCCAGAAGCGGGCGGGACTGGACGCGGACGGGATGGTGGGACCGGCGACGTGGCGGGCGTTGCGCGAGGGCGGCACGTCCTGACCCGCTCTCGCGAGCGCCGCTCAGAGCACGCCGATGAAGGCGGACCAGGCTTCGGCGGGGAAGACCAGGGCGGGGCCGTGCGGGTTCTTGGAGTCGCGGACGGGCACGATGCCGGGGAGTTCGCCGGCTACCTCGACGCACTCACCGCCGGTTCCACTGCTGTAGCTGCTCTTGCGCCACTGCACGGAGCTAAGGTCGACGTTGCTGTTGGGCTTCATTCCTGCGTTCCTCCGCTGCTGCCTCGATCACGGCCAGGGACGCCTCCGGCGGCAGTGCGGCGGCCCTGAGCAGATCGTACGACTCGCGGTAGTCCATCACGAGGGCCGGATAGTCGATGACTTGGCCACTGTGCATCCCTTCCGTGTACACCAGCGGCGGCGCGTCCGAGAAGGTCATGATCCGCGTCAATCCCATCAAGAACGGTGCACCGCGTTTTCCGGGACGACCTGCACAATCGAGCGGGTGGTCCTGACCACGTCAGCCATGTGATCCAGCAGCTCGGCCATCTCGGCAGACGGCAGCACTCGCCGTCGGATGACCGACTCGTCGACAATCGCCCAGAACTTGGGCGGCGAGTCTCCCCTGAAGAGCTTCGCCCGGTCCAGACGGGCCTTCACGACCTCCTCGACCTCGGTGTCCGTGGCTCGTGGCATCGCCGACCTGGCGATCGCCGTTGCGTACGCCCGGGTCTGGAGCAGTCCGGGCACCAGCAGGGGAGCCCAGACCTCGATCGTCCGAGCCGGCTTCTCCAGTTCGACGACGTCCGCGAAGTGTGGGGCAATACCCACCCGCCGCGCCCTCGCCGCGTCTTCACACCGCCGCTGGAAAAACCCGTCCGTGGCCAACCGCTCGTCCACATGCCGGGCCAGGTCCATCGGCATCCCCCGCTCACCTCGCTCGATCTGGCTGAGGAACGAGATTCCCCGGAAGCTGCCGTCCGCCAACTGCTCCAACGTCAGCCCCGCCTGCTCCCGCTTGTAGCGCAACTCCGCGCCGTAGAAGCAGGGGACACTCACCGAAGCGTCAGTGTCCTTACGAGGAGGCACAACCCACCACCGCCGTTCACCAGTCACCGTGCGCAACCGAAACGTCTTTCACGGTACGAGGCGTCACGCCACTCTGTGAGGGATCCGTCACAGAACGCACAGGACTCGGAAGGCGTACTCCATGCACCCCACGACACGACGGCTCACGTCGAACTGCTCCGCGCCGCCCTGGCGGCGAACGGCATCACGCTCCCTTCCCTCGGCGTCGACCTGCCGACGTTCGCGGGCACGTACGGCACGCCGCCCCTCATCGCTCTCGGCAACTGCAACGAGGAGACCGCCCGTTCCCTGACCGCCGCCCTTCGCAGGGCGGCCGGCCAGTGACCGAACCGCTCACCCTCGAACTGCTCGCCCTCCCCAGGGCCGTACCCGAGGTTCGCCGAGCGGTCCGCGAACACCTCGGCGCACCCTGCCCCGAAGCCCAGCTCTGCGTCAGCGAGCTGCTGACCAATGTGATCGACCACGTCGGCGAATGCACGCCGGTGATCCTCCGTCTGATCCGCGCGGCGGACGCCCGTACCCGCGTGGAACTCACCGATTCCGACCCACACGCCTGGCTCGTCGCGCGCAGGCCGGACGAGGACGACGAGACCGGCCGCGGTCTGGTGCTGCTCGACGCGCTCGCACGGCGCTGGGGCGTGTGGCTGACACCGGCCGGCAAGACAGTGTGGTGCGAGCTCCCGGAACAAGCACCCTAAAACTCTTTAGGTACCGCACCTCGTCCACCGCCACCAGAGTGGTCATCGCTGGGTCGCCACGGGGGACGGTGGCCGGAGACGGGGAGTGTGACCATGAGACGGACTCTCGCCATGAAGTGCGGGACGGCGTTGATCATCGGCGCTGCGGTGACGGGCTGCGACGCCGTGGCCACCACCGGATCGTCCCAGAACACCGCGAGCCCGAGCGTGCGGAAGGGCCGTGAGCTGTCCGACGCCGAGCAGATCCTGGTCCGGCGTGCCGAGCAGGAGCTGGTCAAGAAGTGCATGGCGGAGGCGGGCTTCAAGTACTGGGTGGGGCCACTGCCGACCGTCGACGAGCTCAAGGGCGGGGGCTATGTGCTGACCGACCCGGACTGGGCGGAGCGGCACGGCTACGGCAGCCGACTGCGGGAGAAGCTCCAGGACGCCCAGCGCAACGACCCGAATCACGCGTACGCCAACGCGCTTCCGCAGGAGGAACGCGTCCGCTACAACAAGACGCTCGGAGGCGGACCGGCGAGCGGCATGCTGACGGCCGAGCTACCCGGGGGCGGCACTGTCCAGACCCCCGCCGACAGCTGTCAGGCCGATGCCAAGGAGCAGCTCTACGGCGACTTCGAGACCTGGTTCCGGGCCGAGAAGACGGCCATGAACCTGAACTCCCTGTACGTGCCGGCCCTGCTCAAGGACAAGCGCTTCACGAGTGCCCTCACAAACTGGGCGACCTGCATGCGCGAGGCGGGCCACTCCTACGCCGACCCGCCGGAGATCCGCGCGAAGCTGCCGGACCTCACCGAAGGGCTGAGCGCTGAGGAGGCGTACGCGACCGAGGTCCGCCTGGCGGTGGCCGAAGCCACCTGTGCCGTCGAGACGGACCTGGCCGACACAGCGCACGAACTCGAGAGCGAGTACCGGGAGAAGGAACTCAAGCGCTACGGCGAGGAGATCACCGCCTACGAGCGCATGCGTCTCGCCGCCCTCGCCCGAGCCGAAGAGATCACCGGCTCGACGGCCTGACCTTCGTCCCACGCCCGGCACCGGGCGATCCGGACTTCCGCGGCGTCTCAGCCGCGGGACACCCACACAGCACCTACCCACAAGGAGTCATGCCTCATGCGCAAGCTTTTCGCGGCAGCCGCGACCCTCGGCCTCGCGGGCCTCGGGGTGCTCGTCCCCGCCTCCGGCGCCCAGGCCTCCACCGCCTGCGACAACGCGTGGAACAGCGCGTCGTCGGGCTACTTCTACGCCTACAACTACGACAACTGCGGCGGCTACCTCGGCAAGGACGCCGACAACGACGCCAACTGGTCCGACGGCTCCGGCTCGTTCCGGGGCGGCGACAACGACGAGACCCAGTCGTTGCTGCACAAGGGAACCTCCGGCATGGCCGTCAAGGTCTACCAGCACGCGAACTACCGCGGCGGCCACACCTGCATCGCCAAGTCCGAGTACTACATGGACGATCTCTCCGGATTCACCTACACCAACGGTGTCTCCGCGAACGAGAGCATCAGCTCCCACAAGTGGGTGTGGCACGGAGACTGCGGCAAGTTCCTGGACTCCTGACCCGACCGGTCACCGGCACGGGACAAGGAGGGACCATGCGAAGAATTCCCGCCGCGTTCACGACGCTCGCCCTCGCGGCGCTCGGAGCCGACGACCGGCGCCCAGGCGTCCACGTCATGTGAGGCGGCCTCGCACAACGCGTCCCCGGGCTACCTCTCCATCTACGCGGGCACCGGCTGCGACGGCATTCTCGGCCGGACCGCGGTCAACGACCCGAACTGGGGTGACACCTCCGGTTCCGTCCGGGGCGTCGATGTGGGCGAGGCGGGGTCCCTGCTTCACAAGGGCACCGCCGGACTGGCCGTCAAGCTCTACAGGGGAACCGGCTACACCGGCGCCCACGTGTGCCTGACGCGTTCGGAGTCCTACGTGACCGACCTCGGGGGAGTGACGTTCCCCGACGGCACCCCCTTGGGTTCCACCCGTTCCCACAGGTGGGCATGGACCTCGGAGTGCGACCAGTTCCCGGACTGACCCGTCCGGACGTCCGAGGGTCCCAGGCCGACGACGAGGACGAAGTGGCCCGTCTGGCAGCGCCGGCGGGCCACTTCGTCGTACGCCTCAGTGGAAGAAGTGCCGCGTCCCCGTGAAGTACATGGTCACGCCGGCCTTCTTCGCCGCCTCGACGACCAGTTCGTCGCGGACCGAGCCGCCGGGCTGGACCACGGCCTTCACGCCGGCCGCGGTGAGGATCTCCAGGCCGTCCGGGAAGGGGAAGAACGCGTCGGAGGCGGCGTACGCCCCCTGCGCGCGCTCGGCGCCCGCCCGCTCCACCGCGAGCTTCGCGGAGTCGACGCGGTTGACCTGCCCCATGCCGACGCCGACGGACGCGCCGTCCTTGGCGAGGAGGATCGCGTTGGACTTGACGGCCCGGCACGCCTTCCAGGCGAAGGACAGCTCGGCCAGCTCCGCCTCGGAGAGCGCCTCGCCGGTCGCGAGGGTCCAGGTGGCCGGGTCGTCGCCCTCGGCCTGGAGGCGGTCGGCGACCTGGAGGAGGGCGCCGCCGTCGATGGGCTTGACCTCGACCGGTGCGGCGGGGGCCTCGGGGGCGCGCAGCACGCGGATGTTCTTCTTCTTGGTGAGGGCTTCGAGGGCGCCGTCCTCGTAGTCGGGCGCGACGATGACCTCGGTGAAGATCTCGGCGACCTGCTCGGCCATCTCCTTGGAGACCGGGCGGTTGACCGCGATCACGCCGCCGAACGCGGACAGCGGGTCGCAGGCGTGCGCCTTGCGGTGCGCCTCGGCGACGTCCGCGCCGACGGCGATGCCGCACGGGTTGGCGTGCTTGATGATCGCGACGCAGGGCTCGGCGTGGTCGTACGCGGCACGGCGGGCGGCGTCCGTGTCCGTGTAGTTGTTGTACGACATCTCCTTGCCGTGCAGCTGCTCGGCCTGGGCGAGGCCACCGCCCTCGGGTGCGGTGTAGAGCGCGGCGGGCTGGTGCGGGTTCTCGCCGTAGCGCAGGGTGTGGGAGCGGTCGTAGGTGGCGCCCAGGAAGTCGGGGAACTGCGAGTCGTCGACGGGGGCGTACTCGGAGGCGAACCAGGAGGCGACGGCCACGTCGTACGCGGCGGTGTGCTGGAAGGCCTCGGCGGCCAGGCGCCCCCGGGCGGCGAGGTCGAAGCCGCCGTCCTTCACGGCGGAGAGCACGTCGGCGTACCGGGCGGGGCTGGTGACGACCGCGACGGAGGGGTGGTTCTTGGCGGCGGCGCGGACCATGGAGGGGCCGCCGATGTCGATCTGCTCGACGCACTCGTCGGGGGTGGCGCCCGAGGCGACGGTCTCGCGGAACGGGTAGAGGTTGACCACGACCAGGTCGAACGGCGCCACGCCCAGCTCGTCGAGCTGCTGCCGGTGGCTGTCCAGACGCAGGTCGGCGAGGATGCCGGCGTGCACCTTGGGGTGCAGGGTCTTGACCCGGCCGTCCAGGCACTCGGGGAAGCCGGTCAGCTCCTCGACCTTGGTGACGGGCACGCCGGCCGCGGAGATCCGCCCGGCGGTGGAGCCGGTGGAGACGAGCTCGACGCCGGCCTCGTGCAGCCCGCGCGCCAGCTCCTCCAGCCCGGTCTTGTCGTAGACGCTGACGAGCGCGCGACGGATGGCCCGCTTGTTGCTCCCGGCGGTGGCGGTGGCGGTCACTGGATAACTACCTTTCGTCCCTCAATGCGATAGCCGTTGCGGGCGAGCCGCCCCACGACATCGACGAGCAGCCTTCGCTCGACTTCCTTGATGCGCTCGTGCAGAGCGCTCTCGTCGTCCTCGTCCCGGACCTCAACCACGCCCTGCGCGATGATCGGCCCGGTGTCGACGCCGTCGTCGACGAAGTGGACGGTGCAGCCGGTGACCCTGGCGCCGTACGCGAGCGCGTCCCGCACACCGTGGGCTCCCGGGAAACTGGGGAGGAGCGCGGGGTGGGTGTTGACGAACCGTCCGCCGAACCGCGCCAGGAACTCCTTCCCCACGATCTTCATGAACCCGGCCGAGACGACGAGGTCCGGCTCGTGGGCGGCGACGGCCTCGGCGAGCGCCGCGTCCCACTCCTCGCGGGTCCCGTGGTCCTTGACCCTCGTGACGAAGGTCGGCAGGCCGGCGCGCTCGGCGCGCGCGAGCCCCTCGATGCCGTCGCGGTCCGCGCCCACGGCGACGACCTCGGCGCCGTAGGCCTCGACGCCGGTGGCGGCGATCTCGTCGAGGAGCGCCTGCAGGTTGGTGCCGGATCCGGAGACCAGCACCACTAGGCGCTTGGCTCGCTGGGCCACGGGCTTGGCGGCCACGGTGGGGGCCTTTCTCGGGGGAGCGGGTCTTCACGGTCGTACGTTTTGTACGTTCATCCGTTTGTGCGGTCGTACGAATGCTTCGCGCCCCGGGATACGGGGAAGTCTACGAAGCGGTCGACCGTCAGCAACGATACCGGCACACCGGGCGGCCCCCTCGGGACGGGGGCGTGGCCGGAAGGTAGCGTCTGCGTGGAGCCGGACCGGGAACGCGGCCCGCGCGTCACGCGTTCACAGGTTGGGCCGACCAGTTCGCCCGTGCCTTACCGTCAAGATCGCCAAGGGGAAGACGCTCACTTGATGCCGGACCGCAGCCTGCGACTGCTCACGCTCCCCCAGCAGTCGGCACAGCCAGGGGAGCGCAGCACCGTGTTGCTGCGGGAGCGTCCCTCCTCACCGCCCGACACTCCCTCGGACGGCGCCGCCGACAAGGACACCGACAGGGACAATCCGTTCGCACCGCCCCCGGAGGGCACGCCGGACAGCCCCTGGCAGCCGCGGCACCCGTCGGGCGACGGCGACTCCCAGGGCTCTTCCGGTTCGCAGGGCGGCGGCGGGCGTTCTCCGTGGGGCGGCCAGTGGAGCGACCGGCAGCCCGGCCGTTCCTCCGGCGGCTTCGGCGAGCGTCCCGGCGGTTCCGGTTCCGGTTCCGGCCCCGAGGGCGCGGGCGGCCGTTCCGGTCCGCGCTGGGACCCGACGGACCCGGTCCAGCGGCGTGCCCGCTACGCCCTGCTGAGCGGCATGTGGGCCCTGTTCTTCGCCCTGTTCACCTGGCCGTACGTGGCCCTGCTGCTCGGCGCGCTCGCCCTGTACTGGGGCATCAGCTCCCTGCGCGCCAAGCCCCGCGCCGCCTCCGACCCGGACACCCCGGCCCGGCCCGCCGACCAGACCGGCCGACCGCAGCGCACCGCGGCGATCAGCGGCCTGGTCACGTCCTCCCTGGCCGTCCTCCTGGTCGCCGCGTCCTTCGGCGCCCAGCTGGTCTACAGCGACTACTACACCTGCCGCAACGACGCCCTCACCAACGAGGCAAAACAGGCGTGCGACCGCCACCTGCCGGAACAACTGCGGGATCTGCTGGGCACGGAGGGCTGAGACACCTGGACGCCGGGCGCGGCCATCCAGCCCGTCCGGCGTTTGAGGACGAGGCCGTCCAGGCCGAAGCGGGGGTCTGGGGGCGGCAGCCCCCAGGGACGGGAAGGGAAGGGGCGGCGGGGGCGAAACCAAACCCTCACAGCGCCCGCGGCGGCTCCCCAGGAGAGTCGACCGGCAGAAGATCGTACGGCGAATCAGCCCCAGAGCCAGCCCCTCCCCCGCCGCCACCGTCTCCGTCGTACAGCCCGAACGGCACGGCGTCGTCCTCGTCACCCGTCTCCTCCCCCACTCCCCCGCCCTCCCCACGCCGCCCCCGGAACGGCAACGC